>NZ_JBEOVF010000019.1:0-177382 GCF_040295365.1 Streptomyces sp. NPDC002838
CCGGACAGGACGTAGCCGCTGGAGTTGCGGTGGTCGGCCGACGAGCTGCCGATCACCGCGCCCGTGCCGTCCCTGGTGCCGTCGGCGGTCTTCATGGCGATCTCGGCCTTGCCGTCGCCGTCGTAGTCGTACGCCTGGAACTGCGTGTAGTGGGCGCCGGAACGGATGTTGCGGCCCAGGTCGATGCGCCACAGGCGGGTGCCGTCGAGCTTGACTCCGTCGATGATCGTGTTGCCGGTGTAGCCGGACTGCGAGTTGTCCTTGGCGTTGGTGGGATACCACTTCAGCACGAAGTCCAGTTGTCCGTCGCCGTCGAGGTCGGCGACGGAGGCGTCGTTGGCCTCGTAGGTGTAGGCGACGCCGTCGGGGGTGGTGCCGCCGGCGGGCGCGCTGATGGGCACGTCCTTGTAGCCGGTGCGGAGTTGGACCGCGTGGACGGAGTCGGCCTGCTCCACGCCGCCGACGATGGCGCGGACGGTGTAGTCGGCGTGGGCGGGGGCGCCGGAGTGGAAGTAGTTCGTGGAGCCGGTGATGGGCGTGGAGTTGACCTTCGTGCCGGCCCGGTAGACGTTGAAGGAGACGTCGTTCGCGTCGGTGCCCAGCCAGCGCCAGCTGATCAGATTGCCGCTGTCGGTATGCACGCTGGCCACACCTCGGTCGAGCTTCTCGACCTGGCGGGCGGTGGCGGCCTCGGCGCTGTCGGTGACGAGGGTGGTGAGTCCGGCGCCGACAAGGGCCGCGGCGGCGGTGGCCGCCGCGAGGACGACTCGGCGTCTGCGGTGCTTGCGCTTGTGCGGGTGCGGGTTCTGCACGGGGGGGGGACCTCCTGGGAGGACGGGCTGATTCCGTTCCTCCTCAGTCGCCGCCGTGCGCCTGGGGGTTGCCGTATCTCTCGGCCAATTCGGCGACCGTCCGGGCGAGTTTGGCGCGCAGCTCGGGTGGGGCGAGCACCTCGATGTCGGTGCCCAGACACAGGAACTCGGCGTGGGCGTGGTCGACGGACTCGATGGGGACGGTGGCCAGGGTCCAGCCGTCGTCGTCCGTCTGTCCGTCGACCTTCGTCGGCCTGGTGAGCGTCACGCCCGGCGCCAGACGCACCACCGCCTCGCCCTGGTACAGCCGGTCGTGGAAGTCGCGCTGGTACGCCGTCCAGTACGCGGCCAGGTCGAAGTCGTCGGGGCGGGTGAACTCCTCGTCGGAGGTGGTGAGTTCGAGGATCTGGTCGACGCGGAAGGTCCGCGGGCCCGGCGCCGCGACGACGTACCAGCGGCCCGCCTTGAGGACCAGTCCGTAGGGCTCCAGGCGGCGCTCCACGTCGGTAGGTGTACGCCAACGACGGTATACGATATGCAGGATTCTGTTGTTCCATACCGCGTCAGCGACCGCCGACAGGTACGGCGTCTCGTCCGCGTCCGCGTACCAGCCAGGGGCGTCGAGGTGAAAGCGGCCGCTGATCCGGTCGGCGTGGGCGCGCAGCTGTGGGGGCAGGGCGGCTCGGACCTTGAGCTGGGCAGCGGCCAGGACGGAGCCGAGGCCGAGATCGGAGGCGGGGCCGGGAACCCCGGCGAGGAAGAGGGCCTCCGCCTCACCCACGGTCAGGCCGGTCAGGCGCGTGCGGTAGCCGTCCAGGAGACGGTATCCGCCGGCGTGGCCCGCGTCGCCGTACAGCGGGACGCCTGCGGCGCCGAGCGCCTCCATGTCGCGGTAGACCGTGCGGACGGAGACCTCCAGTTCCTCGGCGAGCTGGGCGGCGGTCATCCGGCCGCGGGTCTGGAGCAGCAGGAGGATGGACACCAGTCGGCTGGACTTCACTGACACATGATGGCAGTGAAGCGGTTCTAGCGTCCCGCCCATGACATCCATGGCCTTCAGCAAGAGATTCAGCGAGAAACTGCTGACCGTGCCGCCGCCGATCGAGGTGGCGGGGCGGCACATCAAGCGCTACCACGTCACCGCGGACCCGGCGGGCATCGCGCCCGAGGTGGAAAAGGCGGCGTACGAGATCCTCCCGGAGCTGCTGCCGGAGCCGGACGGCACACCGCCCGCCACCTTCGTCGTACTGCACCGGGGCGGTGACGACGGCGCGTACCTCAATGCGTACAGCTGGGTGTGGGACAACGTCCTGCACTTCAAGGGCGCCGCGGCGGGCCAGCCGGTCCTCGGCTGCCCGGACAACGACCCCACGCACTTCATCACGCCCGACCTGCCATGGATCGGCTGTGTCTGGGAACTGCCGCCGATCCTGCACGAGCGGGACGCCTGGATACGGCACCTCCTGGCACCCGAAGTCCCCGATCTGCGGGCCTACTTGACCGACTGTCTGTCCGAGGGAACGACTGGAGACCGCTCATGAGCAGCCCGCACGACTTCGACTTCTTCCACGGCGAGTGGGAGGTCCACCACCGCCGCCGCACCGACTTCCTCGACCCGGACAGCGGGTGGGAGGAGTTCGAGGCGACAGACCGCTGCTGGAGCCTGTTCGACGGGGCCGCGAACGTCGACGAGCTGGACGTGCCGAGCCAGGGGTGGAAGGGGCTGACCCTGCGCCTCTTCGACCGGGAGACCGAACGGTGGTCGCTGAACTGGTCCTCCAGCCGCACCGGAAAGCTGTTCCCGCCGGTCGTCGGCCGCTTCGACGGCGACCGCGGCGAGTTCTACGGCGATGACACGCACGACGGGAAGGACGTGCGGGTGCGGTTCGTGTGGTCGGGGATCTCCGACACCACTGCTCGTTGGGAACAGGCCTTCTCGGTGGACGGCGGGGACACCTGGGTGACCAACTGGGTCATGGACTTCAGCCGGCCTTCCGGAACGCCAGCACCGTAAATACGGGGTCGGCGCGCGGCCGGTCCTGGTCGGGTAGGGTCTCCAGCCGCGCGGCGAACCGTTCGGCGAGCGGATCGCCTGGCGGCAGCCGGGTGAACCAGCCGCGCCGCAGGTCCGCGATCGTGCTGCGAGGGCTGCGGCCCTGACCGCGACCGGGAAAACGGGCCTGCCCGGCCGGGGCCAGTCCCTGCGCGGCGGCGTACGACGTGACAGCCTCGGCGGCGTCCTGGGCGGGCCGGCGCGGGCGCGGGGCGAGTACGGCGTCGACGTCGCTGCCGACGTCGTGCGCGGCGGCCTTGTCGACGGTGGTGACGTACACGCCGCCGGGCCGCAGCACCCGGGCGCACTCGGCTATGACGACCCGGGTGTCGTCGCCGGTGTCGAGCAGGTGCAGCAGCCACACGCTGGTCACGGCGTCGAACGCCTGGTCGGGGAACGGCAGCCGACGGCTGTCCGCGAGGACGATCGCACCGGGCAGCCGTACGGCCGCCATCCGGGCCATCCCGGACGTCAGGTCCGCGCCCGTCACCCGCAGGGCGGGCCGGGCCGCCGCGAGCCGCCGGGTCACGATGCCGGTGCCGCAGGCGACGTCGAGGAGTCGGCGGGCGCCGGCCGGGATCAGTCCGAGCACGGCGTCCGCGGCCGCGGCGGCTCTGGGCTCGCCACCGCGGGTGGCGTCGTAGGCGTCGGCTTCCTTGTCGTAGTCGAGCACGTGCGTCAGTTCGCTCCGTGGCCCGGTGCCAGGTCCTCGACCCTGCGGGCGAGCTCGAAGTCCAGCTCGGTCACGGCCCCGCCCGCGCTGTGCGTGTTCACGGTCAGGGACACGGTGTTGTAGCCGAGGGTGAGGTCGGAGTGGTGGTCGAGCTCCTCCTGGACCTGGGCGATGTGGACGACCATCGCCGTGGCGGCGAAGTGGCTGCCGAGCCGGTAGGAGCGGGTCAGGCGGTCACCGTCGAGCGACCAGCCGGGCGACTCCGCGAGCCGGTCCTCGATCTCCTTCTGCGACAGCGGTTCGACGGGCATGACCTCGCTCCTTCCTGGATGCCGGGGTACCTCTTCAGCCTGCCACAGACGTGCTGCTTCGGGCCTGGTCAGGCGGGTTCCCGGGAGTCAGCCGCGGACACCCCCCAGAGGCGGGAACCCCAGGCCGCCAGGTCGTCGGCGAGCGCGGCGATCCGGTCACGGCCCTCGACCCGCTCGACCCACTCGTGCGGCAGACCGACGTCGCCGTGCAGAGCGCCGAGCAGGTTGCCGCAGATGGAGCCGGTGGAGTCGCTGTCGCCGGAGTGGTTGACGGACAGCAGCAGGGCCTCCTTGGCGCCGGGCTCGGCGAGCGCGCAGTAGACGCCGATGGCGAGGGCCTCCTCGGCGACCCAGCCGGCGCCGAGGGACTCGACCCTCTCCGCCGTCGGCGATCCCGCCGCGGCCAGATCGACGGCACGGCGCAGCGCGTTCGAGGTCTCCTCGTGGCCGGGGTGGCGCTCCAGCACCCGCAGCGCGCGCAGCACCGAGCCCTCCAGGGAGTCCCCGGCCACCACGTTCGCCACGATCGCGGCCAGCGCGCCCGCCGCGTAGTAACCGGTGGGGTGGCCGTGGGTGATCTGGGCGCCACGGGCGGCCATGGCGAAAGCCACGTCGGCGGGGTTGCACAGGCCGAAGGGAGCCGAGCGCATCACCGTGCCGCAGCCCTTGGAGTCGGGGTTGACCTGCCCCGGCTTGCCATCGAGTTCCAGCCACGGGTCGGGGGCATACATCTAGGCCACCCCGGAGAGGCAGGCGTTGCCCGGGGCACGGCGGGAGTACAGCCAGGCCTCGGTGATCAAGCCGCCGGACGGGGCGCCGCTCTCCGGCGGTGCGGCCTGCTCCGGGCCCGGCTTCGTCTGGGTCTCCAGCCACCGCTCGTACGCCCAGCGCAGCAGCAGGGCCCAGCCGCCGCCGACGCCCTCCTCCCGTTCCCGTGCGTGGGCCTGAATGAGGGCCTCGACGGTGAACAGGGTCATCTGCGTGTCGTCGCTGATCCGGCCCACCACGCCCCCGCCGCCGGGCACGAACCCGGTCACCGCGCTCGCCGTGGGTCGCGCGGATGCGGTCCAGGGAGGAGAACTCGATGGGGTAGCCGAGAGCGTCACCGATCGCCCCGCCCAGGAGGCAGCCGCGCACTCTGGCGCGGTACACCGCCGCGGTCTCCAAGGTCGGCTTCGACGGCAGGATCATGCAGGCTCCTCGACTTCAGTCGCTCGTTCTTCGGATACGGTCGTCCGCTCCGTGGATACGGTCACCCGCCACTCGGATACGGTCACCCGTTCCTTGCATACGGTCACCCGCCGCTCGGATATGGCCGCCCCTTCCGTGTATACGGTCACCCGCCGCTGGGATACAGTCGCCCGCCCTCGCGTCCGTCGTCCGTCCACCAGACACAGTCGCCCGTTCCTCGACTACGGTCATCCGTATGACCATTGTCGCGTCCGGTTCCGCCGTACCCGCCACCACCCCCGCCGACAAGGGTGTCGGCCCGCTGCTGCGAGCCTGGCGGGAGCAACGTCGGGTCAGTCAGCTGGAGTTGGCGCTGCGTGCGGACTCCTCGGCCCGGCACGTCAGCTTCATCGAGACGGGCCGTTCCCGGCCTAGCGAGGAGATGGTGCTGCGGCTGGCCGAGCACCTCGACGTCCCGGTCCGTGAGCGCAACGCGCTGCTGCTGGCCGCCGGTTACGCACCCCGCTACCCGGAGACCCCGCTGGACGACCCGGCGCTGGACGCCCTGCGCGAGGGCATGGAGCGTCTGATCCAGGGCTACGAGCCCTACCCGGCGCTCGTGGTCGACGCGATGTACAACGTCATCGCGGTCAACCAGGGCATCCAGATGCTGCTCGACGGCATCCCGGAGTCACTGCTCGCGCCCCCGCTGAACGCGATGCGGCTGACTCTCCACCCGGAGGGCCTCGCGCCGCGCATCCGCAACCTCCGTGAGTGGCGCGGGCATCTGCTCGCCCAGATGGAACGGCAGATCGCCCTGCGCCGCTCCGAGCCGCTGCGGGCACTGTACGAGGAAGTGACGGCGTACCCGGTCCCCGGGGCGGAAGACGACGGCCAACCGGCGCAGTCCGTCCCCTACTTCGCGCTGCCGATGCGGATCGAGCACGAGGGCCGGACGCTGTCCTTCATCTCGTCCATCTCCACCTTCAACACGCCCATGGACGTGACCGTCGCCGAGCTGGCCATCGAGACGCTGCTCCCGGCTGACCCCGCGACGGTCAAGTACCTTCATTCACTGCTTCCCTGACGGGCCTTCAGGGCCACGTACTGCAGCAGGGCGAACCCGGTGACGGTGAGCGCCTGCAGCACCGTCCACACGGCGCCCGCGGTGGTCGGTGACAGCCACAGCGCGAGGGCGACGAAACTGAGCGCCGACCAGGCGAGGTTGGCCTCGACCACGGCCCGTACCGGCAGCGCGGCCGGCCGGGGGCGGGCGGCGAGCAGGCCGACGGCCGCCGAGTACACCGCGAGGAACGCGCCGAGGGCGAGCAGCAGCCCGGATTCGGCCCCGAGGAAGCGGCCGAGCGGACCGGAGGCGGCGAGGTAGGCGAGGCCGTTCGCCCCGGTCACCACCGCGTCCAGGGCGAGGAAGCGCCGCAGCATGGTGTGCGGGTCGGAGGTCCGGGCGAGCGTGGCGAGCTGGGTCGCGGACATGACAAATCATCCTCCGTCGAGTCGGATTAACGGCGCCGATCCCGAATCCTGCATCTCGTATGCCAGGCGGATCCAGGATGCCGGATGCCGGATCTCGGATGCCGGATCCCGGATGCCGGATCCCGGATGCCGGATGCCGGATCCCGGGCCGGAGTGCGCCGGCCCGGAACCCGGTGCCACCACCATTTCGCCCCTCCGCCGCCACCGTCGATTACCTCCGAGGTAATGACCACCACCGCTCCCCCAAGACCGGTGTGAGACCAGTGAGACTCGGAGCGGAACATGACACACTGCACGCAAGCTTCGACGCGTAGGGGAGGCGTGGCGTGAGTGAGCGGCGTCCTGCGCCCACCGTGGGTCAGGTAGTGCTCGGTAAGCGCCTGCAGGAACTGCGGGAGGCGGCCGGCCTCAAACGCGAGGAGGCCGCGCAGGTGCTGCGGGTGGCCCCGGCGACCGTACGGCGGATGGAGATGGCCGAGGTCGCGCTGAAGATTCCGTATGTGCAGGTGCTGCTGGAGACGTACGGTGTCGGCGCGGACGAGACGGCCGCGTTCGTCGCGCTGGCCGAGGAGGCGAACCAGCCGGGCTGGTGGCAGCGGTTCCACGACGTGCTGCCGGACTGGTTCAGCCTGTACGTGAGTCTGGAGGGTGCCGCCCGGATCATCCGGTCGTACGAGCCGCACTTCGTGCCCGGGCTGCTGCAGACCGAGGCGTACGCGCGTGCCGTCATGGAGGCGGGGACGGTCGGGCAGACAGGCCCGGAGGCGATCGAGCGGCATGTGTCCTTGCGCATGGCCCGGCAGCAGCTGTTGGAGCGTGCGGACCCGCCCCACCTGTGGGTGATCATGGACGAGACGGTGCTGCGGCGTCCGGTGAGCATCGAAGGCGCGGTCATGCGCGACCAGTTGGACAAGCTCCTGGAGTTCGCCGAGCGGGACCGCATCACGCTCCAGGTCGCCGAGTTCTCGGAGGGCCCGCACCCGGGGACGTACGCGCCGTTCTCGCTGTTCCGGTTCGCGGAGCCGGAGCTGCCCGACCTGGTCTTCACGGAGTACCTGACCGGTGCCCTCTACCTCGACTCCCGCAAGGAGGTCGCCGCGCATCTGGAGGTCCTGGACCACATGTCGGCGCGCGCCGCGTCGGCCGAGCGCACCAAGGAACTGCTCCGGGAGCGCCGCGCGGGCTTCTGACGCACGTCCTCCTCAACACACGCACCTTCCACGCAGGTACTTCTGACACATGCATCTCTCACGCATGCACTTCCGGCACATGTGTCGAGCCCTTCCAGACCGAGGAGAAGACCCCGTATGACCGGATCCGAAGCCGCACCCCCCCGCCATCGACACCCGCCGACCGCATCCGGCCCGGGTGTACGACCGGTGGCTGGGCGGCAAGGACAACTATCCGGTGGACGAGGCGCCGGCCCGTAGGATCCTCGCCCTGGACGACACGGTGGTACGCGGGGCGCGCGCCAACCGGCGCTTCATGCACCGGGCCGTGCGCGCCGCCGCCGAGGCCGGATTACGCCAGTTCCTGGACATCGGTACGGGCATTCCCACCGAACCCAACCTCCACCAGGTCGCGCAGGGTATCGCCCCGGAGTCGAAGATCGTGTACGCGGACAACGACCCGATCGTCCTCCGGCATGCCGAGGCGCTGCTGCACAGCAGCGCCGAAGGGTCCACGACCTATGTGCACGCCGACGTCCGCGACCCCGACACGATCCTGCGTCTGGCCTCCGAGACCCTGGACTTCACGCGGCCCGTGGCCCTGTCCCTGGTCGCGCTCACCCACTACCTGAGCGACGAGCCGGACGGCGACGACGCGTACGGCCTGCTCAAGCGCTACGTCTCCGAGCTCGCCGCCGGCAGTTACGTGATCCTGTCGCAGGTCACCCCCGATCTGAGCCCCGAGGCCATTGAGAAGGCCGCCGACCGGTTCCGGCGGAGCGGCACCCCGTTCTTTCCCCGTTCGCTCGCCGAGTTCTCGCGCTTCTTCGACGGCCTGGAGCTCCTCGGGCCGGGCGTGATCCCGGTCTCCGGGTGGCGGCCCGAGCCCGAGGACGTGGCGGCGCAGGCGGAGGGCATCGTGCCCGTGTACGCGGGGATCGCCCGCAAGCCCTGACCTGTACGGGTCGTACGTACGACCCGTACATACGACCCGTACAGGTGCCGGCGCCAAGCGCCGTCAACGCCGCCCTGCTGGAACCTCAGCCGCCCTGCTGGAAGCTTTGCGTGGCGGCGCCGGTGCCGTTGAAGCCTTCCGCGCTGCTCCCGTCCTGGCCGTCCGTGCTGCCGTCCTGGAATCCGTCTGCGCTGTCACCCTCCTGCTGTCCGGCTGGGGCCGCAGCGGCAGTGTTCGGGTCCACATTGCCGTCCGACGCGTACGCGGTCCCCTGCGCCGCCGCGCCCGCCAGGAGCGCTCCCGCCGCGAGAGCCGCCGCGCGTGCAAGCCACGTCGTCCTGTTGCTACCCATGTCGTACTCCCTCTGGTGAGGTCAATTCCGCTGACTCCAGCAGGTTTAGCCTCACCAGAGGCCCGTACATACCGAATCCTCCCACCTTCACCCAAACGGCATGAATGGGGACGAAGAGGTAGATTTCAGGCGGCCCCGCCCTTCGAATCCTTCTCGTCGTCGACGATCTCCGCGTCCACCACGCCCTCCTCGTCCGGCGCGCTCTGCTGGTCGGAGGCATGGCCGGACGTGCCCTGTGCGTCGGTCGCACCGCCGGAGGCGGACGCGGAGGCGTACATCGCCTGGCCCATCTTCTGGCTGACGGTGGCGAGTTTCTCGACGCCCGTGCGCAGGGCGGCCGTCTCGGCCTTCTGGTCCAGCAGCTGCTTCAGTTCCGTGGCCGCCGACTCCACTTCCGTCCTGGTGTCGGCCGGGATCTTGTCGTCGTTGTCGCGGAGGAACTTCTCGGTCTGGTAGACGAGTTGCTCGGCCTGGTTGCGGGTCTCGGCCGCTTCCCGGCGTTTGCGGTCCTCCTCGGCGTACTGCTCGGCCTCCCGCATCATGCGGTCGATGTCCTCCTTGGGGAGGGCGGAGCCGCCGGTCACGGTCATCTTCTGCTCGCGCCCCGTCGCCAGATCCTTCGCGGAGACGTGCATGATGCCGTTCGCGTCGATGTCGAAGGCCACCTCGATCTGCGGCACTCCCCGGGGCGCGGGCGGCAGGCCGGTGAGGTCGAAGACGCCGAGCTTCTTGTTGTAGGCGGCGATCTCGCGTTCACCCTGGTAGACCTGGATGCCGACCGAGGGCTGGTTGTCGGCGGCGGTGCTGAAGATCTCCGAACGGCGGGTGGGGATCGTGGTGTTGCGTTCGATGAGCTTGGTCATGATGCCGCCCTTGGTCTCGATGCCCAGGGACAGCGGGGTGACGTCGAGCAGGAGGACGTCCTTGACGTCGCCGCGGATGACGCCCGCCTGGAGGGCCGCGCCGACGGCCACGACCTCGTCGGGGTTGACGCCCTTGTGCGGGTCCTTGCCGGTGAGTTCCTTGACCAGGTCGGTGACGGCGGGCATCCGGGTGGAACCGCCGACGAGGATGACGTGGTCGATCACGGAGAGCTTGATGCCGGCGTCCTTGACCGCCTGGTGGAAGGGGGTCTTGCAGCGGTCGAGGAGGTCGGCGGTGAGCTCCTGGAACTGGGCGCGGGTCAGCTTCTCGTCGAGGTGGAGGGGACCCTCGGCGGAGGCGGTGATGTAGGGAAGGTTGATCGTCGTCTCCGACGAGCTGGACAGCTCGATCTTGGCCTTCTCGGCGCCCTCGCGCAGCCGCTGCACGGCCATCTTGTCGTTGCCGAGATCGATGCCGTACTGGCCCTTGAACTTCTTGATCAGATGCTCGACGATCCGCTGGTCCCAGTCGTCGCCGCCGAGGTGGGTGTCGCCGTTGGTGGCCTTGACCTCGATGACGCCGTCACCGATCTCCAGCAGCGACACGTCGAAGGTGCCGCCGCCGAGGTCGAAGACGAGGACGGTCTGCTCCTCTCCCCGGTCGAGGCCGTAGGCGAGGGCGGCGGCGGTCGGCTCGTTGATGATCCTGAGGACCTTCAGGCCGGCGATCTCCCCGGCCTCCTTCGTCGCCTGCCGCTGGGCGTCGTCGAAGTAGGCGGGGACGGTGACCACGGCGTCCGTGACGTCCTCGCCGAGGTAGGACTCCGCGTCCCGCTTCAGCTTCTGCAGCACGCGCGCGGACAGCTCCTGCGCCCGGTAGCGGGTGCCGTCGATCGTGCCCTGATCGGGGAAACGCCAGTTCCCGTCACCCATGTGCCGCTTCACGGAGCGGGCGGTGCGCTCGATGTTCGTCACGGCCTGCCGTTTGGCGACCTCACCGACGAGCACCTCGCCGTTCTTGGCGAAGGCCACGACCGACGGTGTGGTCCTGGCCCCCTCCGCGTTCGCGACGACGGTGGGCTCGCCGCCCTCCAGGACGGCCACCACCGAGTTCGTCGTCCCCAGATCGATTCCGACCGCACGTCCCATCGCTGACCCCTTCTTCCGCCAGGGATTCCTCCGCCAGGAAGCCTCACGCACTCCAGCCCAAAACTTGAGTGGCCCGTTGTCAAGAGGGTTGCCAGCGGGTGGCTCTTTCTCACTGACCGACTCTCGTCAAGGGGACGGGTACCCCAGTGGGCGCTCGTCGTGCCGCCCGCCCCGCAGGGCGACGGCCCGCCGGGGGCGGTCGGTGATCAGCACGTCCACCCGGGGGTCGGCGAGGAACACCTGCATCGGGATGTCGTCGTTGACCGTCCACACCATGGTGAACAGTCCGTGCCGGGCGGCCTCGCGCAGCACTCCCGCGCGGGCCAGCCGCTGGTGCACGGCGACCCCGCTGGCACCGCAGGCACGCACCCGCCGCATGGGCAGCAGCTCGCTCAGCCGGGTGCCCGCCAGGCGTGCCGAGCCGATCTCCTTGCGGTCGCGGCCCAGGGACAGGGCGGTGCGTACGGCGGGGTACGCCTGGGTGATCGCGGCGACGGAACGGTCCTCCAGGGTCGTGGCCACGAAACCGTCCGCGCCGAGCAGGACGATCGCCCGGTCGATCACGTCGCGCTCGTAGCCCACTTCCTTCAGGTCCAAGTGCCCCACGAGCTTCCCGGCGATCAGGGCCATGACCTCGTCGACGACGGGCACGGCGTATCCGGCGCGCTCGTTCAGTTCGGCGTGGGTGATCCGGGACAACGGCGGGCCGGTGTGCGCCACCCGGGGGTCGTGGTAGACGACGAGGACGCCGTCGGCGGTGCGCCGGATGTCGAACTCGACGTACTCCGCGCCGGACAGGATGGCGTCCTCGTACGCCTCCCAGGTGGCGGAGCCGGCTCGTTCGGATCCTCCCCGGTGGGCGGAGACGGCGGGTCGTCGCGGCATCGTCGGGTCACCTCCCGGAGGGGGATCGGGGCGCGGGCACCGGAAGGGGGCGGCCGTCGGGCTGCGACAGGAGGGTGCCGGAGCGTGTGCTGACCCGCCTGAGCAGGACGTATCCGATCACGACGAGGACCACGAAGGGAAGCCAGGCCAGCGCGTACGCCGTGCCGTACTCCCGCAGGTCGAGGATGGACCGGTCGGCGTGGACGTTCGTGCCGTTGATCCCGAAGAACGTCAGCAGCAGGGTGGGCGGCAGGGCGATCAGGGTGGCGGCGGCGACGAGGGCGGAGACGGTGCGGTCGCGGCGGTCGTCGCGTTCGGCGAGCTCGGCGTCCAGGGCGGCGGAGCGGGCGTTGATGACGGAGGTCAGCCGCTCGACCATGCGGGCGGAGTTCTCCAGGCTGTCGCGGATACCGAGGGCGTCGCGGAGCGAGGACTGGAAACGCTCCATGAGCATCTCCGGGATCAGCAGGCTGTCCACGTAGGCCTCGACGCCGAAGGCCAGGTCGAGCTGGAGTTCGTTCACGCCCGAGGAGAGCCGGGAGATGAGGGAGCGGACCTCGTACGGGGAGTCCGTCATGGCCCGTTCGTTGGCCCGCATCGTCTCGAAGGCGGCCAGTCGGGTGCGCTGCAGGACGGCGAGGGCGGAGATCATGCCGACGGCGACCAGGGCGAGGCCGTTCTCCACGTGCGGGGCCCAGCCGGCCTGGACGGAGACACCGCGGCCGTGGGCGGAGAGGGTGACGCCGTGGTTCCTGAGGTTGGGCGGCATGACGTCGTCGAGGTCCGGGCTGTCGCTGACCGGCATCCGGCCGCGGTAGACGATCTCGTTCAGCAGGGCGGGCCTGCGGGCCGCGTCATCGACGCCGGTGCTCAGCAGGTCGCGCAGCAACTGTCCGCCGGGGAAGACGAGTTGGTGCACGTTCTGGCCGAAGGCGAGAGGCGTCGGCCGGGCGAGCCGTTCGTTGAGCACGTCCAGCAGCGGGCGGCCGCGCAACGTGATCCGCCTGCGGTCGAAGCAGGTGTCCGCCAGCCAGGAGGCGAGGGCGCCGGGTGCGGTCTCCGCGGCGAAGGAGCAGTCCACGAGGAGTGTGACGTCGCCGCGCGGGGTGGCGAGGACCCTCACCTCGGCCGAGGTGAGGGCGAGACCGTGGTCGCCGCGCGGGAGCCCGATCTCCCGAGGTGTCAGGCGCTCGGCCAGGACCGGCACGGGGAGCACCGCTTCGCTGGACCTCAGGTGCGGCTCGAAGCGGCCGAAGTCGAGCCGGTCGACGAGACCGCCGAGCGGGGAGCCCTCCGGGCGCAGCCGCCCGTCGAGACTGAACAGCAGCAGTACGCGGGTGAGTTCACGAGTGGCGGAGTCAAGCACCGTCGCGCCACCGGCCGTTCCCGTCACCATCGAAGTCCTTCCGACACCGTCCTGTTCCTACCCTGCCCCACGGCCCTGAACCGACGTCGCGCAGGCCACCCGATCGGGGCGGCCTGCGCGGCGTCTTGTCCTGAGAGGGTCAGGCGAGCTTCGCCGACAGCGTGATCGGTACGGCCTTCAGGGCCTGGCTGACCGGGCAGTTGACCTTGGCCTCCTCGGCGGCGGCAACGAAGCCGTCCTCGTCGAGGCCGGGGACCGTGCCCTCCACGGTGAGGTGGATGCCGGTGATGCCCTCCCCGGGCTGGAAGGTGACGTCGGCGGAGGCGACGAGCTTGGTGGGCGGGGTGCCGGCGCCGGCCAGGGCATGCGAGAACGCCATGGAGAAGCAGCTGGAGTGGGCGGCCGCGATCAGTTCCTCGGGGCTGGTCTTGCCGCTCGGCTCCTGGCTGCGGGCAGCCCACGTCACCGGCTGCTCGTCGATGGCGCCGGAGGAGTCGAAGGTGACGACACCGTTGCCCTCGAGGAGGTTGCCTTCCCAAACGGTGTGTGCGGAGCGCGTGGTAGCCACGGTCATTCCTTTCGTGTGATCCCCGTTTTTCCGGGTTACGGACCCCATCCGATCACACTCCGGCTCAACTCACCCGGAAGACCGGCCCCCGTGCGGTGAACGGCAGGTGAGCACCTTGGGGAATCAGGTAGGCGTGTTCGCGCCGCACCCGCAGTACGTCGCACCAGCCGTCGGTGATCACCAGGATCGGCGCACCGGGCGGGAAGTCGTCCGCCCGGTGCAGCAGGTCGATGCCGGGCTGGAGGACGGTGCCGCCGCGGCCGTGCACCCGGACCCGGCCGGCGATCTCCGTGACCGGCAGATATCCGGCGTCGTGCGGGGCCGCGTCGCAGAAGACGACCCGAGCGGCCGGTACGTCACGGGCCTCGGCGTAGGACGCGATGGCGCCGAGTGCCTTGCCGAGCAGGACCCGGTTCATGGAGCCGGAGGTGTCGAGGACGACGCCAAAAGTGCAGCGGGCGATCTCCTCGGGTGGGTAATAGCGTCCGGCGCGGGGGATGTCGGGCGTGGAGGACTGGCGGCGCGAGGGGCGGGCATAGGTCCGTACGGGCTCGGGGCGGGGCACGAACTCGTCGAACCAGCGGGCGAGTCGGGCGTCCCAGGGCAGGGGCGGGTGGCTGAGGGCGCGGATCTCCTCGATCAGACCGCCGGGCAGGAAACCACGATCCTGCTGCTGGTGCAGGTCGAGACCCCGGGCGAGGCCCCGGCGGTAGAACTCGTCGAGGTCGACGTAGTCGCGGGGCGCGCCGAGCGGACCGCCGAGGATGTCACCGACACCCTTGCCGCGCGGGGTGGACAGGCGGCGCTTGCGGCGCAGGTCGCCGGCGATGCGGTCGTAGACCTCCTCGGCGGACAGGCCCTTCAGCTCCGGGTCGTACAGCAGTCCGTCGGGCATGGTGCCGACCTGCATCTCGCACAGCCAGCCGTTGATGACGTAGTCGGCGGCGATGTTGAACAGGTACGGGTCGCGGGTGCCGCAGCGGTCGCCGTGGCGCAGGGCGGCGTGCAACATCTCGTGGGCCAGGATGAACCGCCACTCCTCGTCCTCGAAGTCGCGGAGGGGGTTGAGGTAGATCTCGCCGGCCGCCGTGTTCACCGCGGCGATGTCGATGCCGTGGGCGCGGTTGAGTTCGGGGTCGGCGACGACTTTCATGCCCGCCGCGATGCCGCCGAGCAGGGGGTAGGAGGAGATGAACCAGCTCAGCGCCCGTTCCCACGGCCGTTTGCGGATCGGGTCGTCGTCCAGGGAGTCCCGGCGACCGCCCGCCATGTCCATCGCGGCGGACACCGTGCCGGTGAGGGCACGCGCGAACGCCAGCTGCCAGTCCGGGGGTTGTCCGGCCCATTTCGGCCAGGTCAGGAGCAGCTGGTCGGGCTCCCCTCCGGCCGTACCGCAGCGCTCGTACGCCGCGGGCAGCCCGTCGCGGCGCCAGCGGGCGGCGAGCTGCTCCTCGTCGCCGTCCGGGTAGGTGGTGGGCAGATGCTCGGGGGTCAGGCCGATGGGGAAGGTGAGCAGGAAGCGGTTGACGACGACGCAGCGGGCGGCGAGGTCGAAGCGGTCGGGCTGCTCGCGCACTCCCGTGGCCGCCGGGACGTGTCCGAAGCCGACGTGGAGGGCGGCGTGGGCGATGGCCCAGGCCCAGGCTCCGGGGTCGGCGAGCCGGTCGGGGTGTGCGTGCACCTCGCCCCCGGAGTCGACGCGGACGAGGCCGTCGCGGGGCGCCAGGTCGCACTTCTCGTCGCGGCAGTTGGTCAACCCCATGGAACGCAGGGCCGGGTTGGCGTGCACCAGCGCCAGCCCCGCTTCGAAGGCCGCGCCTGCCAGGTCCCGCTTCTTCTGCCCCTTCGTGCGGGTACGGCTCATCGGCGCGCCTCCACCAGCCGCGGCATGTCCCGCGCCGCCTCCACCAGGAACCAGGCGGGCAGCACCGGATTGCCGTCGGCGTCGGAGGCGATGACGCTCTGGGCGACCTCCACGGAGATCTCGGCGAGCTGCACGAGCAGCGACTTGGCGCGGTACGCGGTCTGACGGCCGTTCGCCGACATGTGGTCCTTGCTCGCGGGCAGTTCCTTGATCAGGCGGCCGCGGAAGGACTCGGCGAGGTAGTAGAGCAGGTCGCGGTCCTGGATGCGGCCCGGCCAGCGGGCGTCGCCCTTGAGGATCGCCTCGATGCCGTACTGGCTGCGGACGATCTTGACGTAGCCGCAGAACGCGGTCGCGTGCGGGGGCGTCAGCGTGCCGTGCGCGAGGACCTTCAGGGTCTCCTCGTCGAGGCCCTGGCCGAAGGAGCGCAGGGCGTCGGAGAGCATGTGCCAGGAGCGGGGCGTGGAGAACGGCTCCTCGGTCTTCGGCGGCTTGGACCACAGGTGGTCGGGCCGGTCGGTGAGGTGGTCCAGGATCCAGGGGTGGATGCCGTTGTTCGCCGCCCAGGTCAGCCAGTCCTTCGCGGAGGCCTCCAGGTGCACGTGGGTGAGGCGGTTGACCAGCGCGGAGGCGATGGGCCGGGCGAGCGCGTTGTCCGTCGCCCGGTTTCCGGCGCCGATGACGATCGAGCCCTTCGGCAGCTCGTAGTTTCCGATACGGCG
Source organism: Streptomyces sp. NPDC002838 (assembly GCF_040295365.1). NCBI lineage: Bacteria > Bacillati > Actinomycetota > Actinomycetes > Kitasatosporales > Streptomycetaceae > Streptomyces > Streptomyces sp. NPDC002838. Next base: position 16,407 of record NZ_JBEOVF010000019.1, read on the forward strand.
GTCCAGGATCAGTGAGTAGAACGCCTTCTGCACGTCCGGCGTGGCCGCGTTCAGCTCGTCCAGGAACAGGCAGTACGGCTCGTCCCGGGCGATCGTCTCCGGCGGGCAGAACACGGAGCGTCCGTCGCGGATCTGGGGCACGCCGATGAGGTCCTCGGGGGCGAGCTGGGTGCCCAGCAGGCTCACGCACTCCAGCCCGAGCGAGGCGGCGAACTCCCGTACCAGGGAGGACTTGCCGATGCCGGGGGCGCCCCAGACGAAGACCGGCCGCACGGTGGCGAGGCCGAGCAGCAGTTCGGGGATGCGGGAGGGCGTGACGGTGACGGCTGCCTGCACGCAGTGGCTCCTGGGGGTGTTCGACAAGGGCGCGCCGGTGCGCGCGGTCCGATACGAACAGTCTGGGCGCGGCGGTCGACGGGCGCAGCCGATTTTCCGCGGGCCCGCCGCCGGCGTCGGACCCACGGAAGCCGCTCACGGATGAGACAGGACGCTACGTCCGTGGCGTGACCGCCTGACCGGAATGTGCCCTGGGCAAACCCACCCTGCGGTGACACGGTGAGCCACGGTCCTCCGTGCTACCGCTCCGTTCGTTCATGGGGGTACGGAAGGAGCGGCGGAGGGCGTGGGTTCAGGCGGCGCGTCGCTCCTGGCGCGCCGCCAGCGGAACCTGAGGGCCGTCCGACTCGCGCAGCCAGCGGCGCAGCACCCGGTGTATGTGCTCGGCGCCGGCGAGTTCCTCGCCGTCCTCGACGGGTGCGGAGAAGGCGAGCGGCGACAGCAGGAACGGCTTGGTCTGGGCGCCGCCGAGGCCGCCGTGCGAGCCGATCTGCTCCTCGAATGCGAGGACCTCGCCCTCGGCGGGGTCGTACCAGGAGTTGACCATGATGTCGGCGGTGTGCGGGAAGGAGTGCGTGCGGCGGACGACGTCGGCGGCGCCGGGCCCGAAGTCGGCGAGCGGGCCGGGGTTGTCGTCGAGTTCGTCCAGCGGGATCTCCGTGCCGAACGGTCCGAGGACGACCCCGCCGTGCTCCTCGCTGCGCACGAGCAGGAAGCCGATGCCGGGGTGGTTGGCGAGGGTCGTCAGCAGGGCGGGGTGGCGGGCGTCGATCTCCTCCTTGCTCATGCGGTGCGGGACGTCCGGGAAGGAGACCAGGCCGAGGTTGCCGGAGGCCAGCACGATCGGCTCCGAGCGGCGGCTCGAGGGCCGGTGCTGCTCGCCGCCCTCCTCGACGGGCCGGCGCAACGCGGCGCGGACGGCCGCGCGGGCCTCGGCGCCGCTGTGGGTGCGCTCGGCCTTGCGTGGCACGGGCAGCCCGCAGCCGGCCCGGACCAGGTCGCCGAGGGTGAGGCCGTAGCGGGTGCGGAAGGTCTCGCCGGGGCTCTGGCCGTGGTCGGACAGCACGACGATGCGGTACGGGCGTGGGGCGTGCTCGGCGACGTTCTCGATCAGCGCGAGCGAACGGTCGAGGCGTTCGAGGACCTTCTCGGCGTCGCGGCTGAAAGGCCCGGAGTGGTGCGCCACTTCGTCGTACGCCACGAGGTCGGCGTAGACCGCGGTGCGGCCGGCGAGCATGTCGCCCATGACCGCGGCGACGACGACGTCCCGTTCGACGACGGTGGCGAAGGCCCGGATGAAGGGGTAGAGGCCGCCGCGGGAGACCCGGGGGCGGACCTTGTGGACGCGGGTCCGGGTGGACTGGCCTATCTCGCGGCCGGCGTCGGCGACGAAGGACAGGGCGGTGCGCACGGCGTTGGCCGGGTCGGAGAAGTAGGCGAAGTAGCCGGACCTGGAGCGGTTCTCGCGGCTGCGGCGGCGGGCGGCGATGGACAGCACGAGGGCCTGTTCGTCGGCGCCGCCGGAGAAGAGGTTGCCGCGGCTGGCGCCGTCGGCGGTGAGCAGCCCGCCGTCGCCGGTGACGGCCACGGCGCGGCGCTGGAGTTCGGCGGCGCTGGTGGGGCGGTTGCAGACCATGACCTCGCGGCGGTCCTTCTCGTACCAGCGGAAGGCGGGGATGTCGTGGTTGCTGCCGTGCAGGATGCCGAGCTGGCTGGCGCCGGTCTGGCTGGACCAGTCGGTGCGCCACGGGGTGAGCCGGTGGGTGGGCCGGCGTCCGTCGCCGCCGTCGAGCCAGCGGGCGACGGTGGGCATCAGGCCCTGGCCGACCGCGTCGAGCAGTACGTCGTGGCCGACGCCGTCGAGTTGCATGAAGACGGTGCCGGGGCTGGGCGGGCAGGCCGGTCCGGTTCTGCGACGGCGGTCGGCGAGGCGGTACAGGCGGCGCCGGTAGGCGTCGTCGTCGCGGACGGCCAGGGCTGCTCCGGTGGCGGAGGCGACCGCGGACATGACGGCGGCGACGATGACGGCCGTCTCGGGGGCGGCCTCGCTGTCGCCGGAGGGGACGATGCGCAGGGCGAGGATCAGCAGCGAGCCGTTGAGGAAGAAGACCAGCAGGCCGAGGACGAGGGCGGGCACCAGCAGCAGGAGCCGTACGAGGAAGGGCCACACGAGGGCCGACAGCAGACCGAAGGCGCCGGCGCCGAGGGCCGCGGTGGCGGCGATCCGGGTGGCGCTGTCGCCGTCGGCGGACTGGAGCCGGAAGTCCGGCAGGATGCCGGCCAGCACGAGCATCGTGAGGGTGGAGACGGCCCACACCGCGACGCTCCGCCCGATCTGACTGGCGACCCGCCGCCAACGCCCTCCACGCACGCCCCGTACACCTCACGTCCGGGCCCGTCGTCGGTGCGGGCCTTCAGCCAAGACTGTCATACGGCACCGACAGCGCCGACGCCTCGACGCCCCGCCCCACTCCGGCCCGCTACCGCCCGTCGTAGCCGGCCGTCGGCATCGACAGCCTGCGGTGCACACAGGCCTTCATCTGGGCGTCGTACGACGGTTCCGCCCGGCCGACCGTCTCCACGCGCACCCCGCGCCGCGCGCACTCGGCGGTGAACTCCTCGACCGACGACAGCGCGCTGCTCAGGACGCGCAGGCTGGGCGCGACGAACAGATCGCGGCCGGGTCTGACGCCCTCCCACAGGACGCAGTGGTCGTAACGCAGTCCGCGCACGAGGAGTTCGCGGGTGACGACGTAGCCCCGCTCGGCGGCCCAGCGGGCGCACATGGCGTGCTGGCTGCGCGAGTCCACCAGGAAGGGGTCGTCGTCCAGTTCCTCCAGCGGCGTCAGACTGGCGATCGCCGTGACACGCAGCGGCGAGGACGTGCCGTGGGCACCGCGCGCCTCTCCCATGGAGTCCCCCTCACCTCCGGGTTTCGCCGCCGACCCTACTCCTGCCCGTAGGCTTCGGGGAGTCGCGCGAAGGAGGCGAAGAGGTGCCGGTGGAGATCACCTGGTGGGGTCACGCCACCTGCACGGTCGAGGACTCGAACATACGTGTGCTCACCGACCCCTTGTTCGCGCGTCGGCTCGCTCATCTGCGGCGCCGCCGCGGCGCGCTGCCGCCGCCCGGCGCCCGGCGCGCGGACGTGGCACTGGTCTCCCACCTGCACGCCGACCATCTGCACGTGCCGTCGCTGGCGCGACTGGAACCGGGCACGCGCCTGCTCGTGCCCCGGGGCGCACCACGGGCCGTACCGGGGCTGCGCCGGCTCACTCATCTGCGGGTGAGCGAGGTGGCTCCCGGGGACGAGATCAGGGTGGGCGACCTGCTGATACGGGCCGTGCCCGCCCGGCACGACGGCCGGCGGCTGCCGCTGGGCCCGCACCGCTCCCCCGCCCTCGGCTACGTCGTCCAGGGCGAGGCCCGCACCTACTTCGCCGGGGACACCGGCCTGTTCGACGACATGGCGACGGAGGTCGGGCCGGTCGACGTGACGCTGCTGCCGGTGGGCGGCTGGGGGCCGTACCTCGGCGAGGGGCACCTGGACGCGGGGCGGGCGGCCCAGGCGCTGGCCCGCCTGGCGCCGCGCAGTGCGGTGCCGGTGCACTACGGCACGTACTGGCCGATCGGGATGGACGCCGTGCGCCCGCACGAGTTCCACGCACCGGGCGACGAGTTCGTGCGCCTGGCGGCCGAGCACGCGCCGCGGGTGGCCGTGCACCGGCTCGGGCACGGGGAGAGCGTGCGGCTGGAGGTCGCCCGGTGAGCTGGCTTGCCGCCGCCCCGGCGACCGTGCCGCCCGAGACCACCCAGCAGGCGATCGGCTATCCGACGCTGTTCCTGCTGGTGCTGATCGGCGCGCTGGTACCCGTGGTGCCGACGGGGGCGCTGGTGAGTTCGGCGGCCGTGGTGGCCTTCCACCAGACGGCGCCGTTCGCGCTGGGGCTGGTGTTCGTGACGGCCTCGGCGGCGGCGTTCCTCGGGGACATCGCGCTGTACTGGCTGGGGCGGCGCGGGATGGGTTCGAAGAACGGCTCGCGCTGGCTGGAGGCGATCCGCGCGCGCGCCCCCGAGGACCGCCTCACGCGCGCCCAGGAGAAGCTCGCCGACCACGGGGTGGCGGTGCTCGTGCTGTCCCGGCTGGTGCCGGCCGGCCGGATCCCGGTGATGCTGGCCTGCCTGATGGCGAAGTGGCCGATGCGCCGCTTCGCCCGTGGCAATCTGCCGGCCTGCCTGGCCTGGGCGGTGACGTACCAGTTGATCGGGATCCTCGGCGGTTCGCTGTTCGATGAGCCCTGGGAGGGTGTGGTCGCGGCGGTCGCGCTGACCCTGCTGATCAGCGCGACCCCCGGCCTGTGGCGGCGGATGCGGAGGGCGAACACGACGGCTGCCTAGGTCAGCACGCGCGAGCCGCCCACCGGCAGGTCCCACAGGTCCTCTCTGGGCAGGCCGGCCTTCTCCCAGGCGGCCAGGGCCCGGGTGAGGGGTTCGAGGACGGGTTCGGCCGACAGCACGAAGGTCGCCCAGTGCATGGGTGCCATGCGGCGCGCACCGAGGTCCTGCGCGGCGCGCACCGCCTCCTCCGGGTCGCAGTGCACGTCGCTGAGCCACCAGCGCGGGTCGTATGCGCCGATGGGCAGCAGGGCGAGGTCGATGCCGGGGTAGCGCCTGCCGATGTGGTCGAACCAGTGGCCGTATCCCGTGTCGCCCGCGAAGTAGACCCGCTGTCCGTCGGGGGCGGTGAGCACCCAGCCTCCCCACAGGGTGCGGCAGGTGTCGATGAGGGTGCGCTTGGACCAGTGGTGGGCGGGGACGAAGTCGAAGCGGACGCCGTCCAGTTGGGCCGCCTCCCACCAGTCCAGCTCCGTGACGTTCGTGAACCGGCGGCGGCGGAACCAGCGGCCGAGGCCGGCCGGCACGAACACCTGGGTGTCGCGCGGCAGCCGGCGCAGCGTGGGGGCGTCCAGATGGTCGTAGTGGTTGTGGCTGATGACGACGGCGTCGACGGGCGGCAGGGCGCTCCAGGGGATGCCGACCGGGGTGATGCGGGCCGGGGTGCCGAGGATACGGCGGGACCAGACCGGGTCGGTGAGGACGGTCAGCCCGCCGATTCTGACCACCCAACTGGCATGCCCAGCCCAGGAGACGGCGACGGTGCGCGCGTCCACGCGGGGCAGCCGGCCAGGGGCGTAGGGCAGCCGGGGAACGTCGGCGAGGCCCTCGCGGCCCGGCCGGACGGAGCCTTCGCGGGCGAACCGGGCCATGGCCTTCAGGCCGGGCAGCGGGGCGGTGAGGCGGTCGTGGAAGCTGCGCGGCCATGCCCGGCTCTCGCCGAGCGGCCTCGGGGGTGCGAGGGGCGGGACGGTGGGCTCGAACGGTGACAGGGCCGCCTGATCGCCGGGCTCCTGGGTGGGCGTGCTCGTGGTCGACTCGGACTGCTGCGTCATCGAGGAGGCTCCCATCGCTGAGCGTCGTCGCGGAGATCGTCGAAGACAGATCCCAGAAGGGTCAACGCGCGTTGCGCGTGTGGCAGTTCCAAAGGCGAGGGCGACCTGAGGCATTCCGCGCGCTCCTCGTCCGTACCGCCGAGGAGCGGGCCCGTGGACAGCCGCACGCGCAGCGCTTCCAGGTCGTCGCCGAAACGGTGGCCGCCCGGCGCGGGCATGCCCAGCCGGGCGGCGAGGAAGTCCTCCAGGTCCTGGGCGTCGCCGACGCCCCGCGCGGTGAACGCGGAACGCAAGGGGGCGAGATCGACGTAGAGGTGGCGGCCGGCCTGCGGAGGCCGGGCCAGGGCGCCCGCCGTGACGACCGTGGAGTGCGCGGCGGCGGCCACGCGCGCGTGCAGGCGTACGGCGGCGTCGCGGCGCGCGGTGAGCGGCTCGGGTTCCGTCAGCGCGTACCCGGCCGCGGCGGCGACCGGGGCGGCCACGCGGGCGCCGAGCGCGGTGAGCACGTCGAGCACGCGCGCGTGGAGGTCGTCGCCGGCCTCGCCCGCGGGGAAGCGGGCGACCGCGGCCGGCCAGCCGGACGGCAGCAGAGCGCCGGCCAGGTCGGTGACGACGGTGACCTGGTCGGGCAGCATCTCGGCGGGGCTGAGCAGCACGGTGTCGTGCGGCGCGTGCACGGTGTCGCGCCAGGTCTCGTCGCTGACCAGGTGCAGGCCTTCGCCGACAGCGGCCTCGAGGGTCTCGTGCATCAGCTCGGGCGGCGCCACGGTGGCGGTGGGGTCGTCGGCGACGGACAGCACGAGCAGCCGCGGGTCGCCGCCCTCGGCGCGGACCCGGCGGACGGTCTCCAGGAGGGCGTACGGATCGGGGACGCCGCCGCACTCGGCCGAAGTCGCGACATGGAAGACGGGTCTGCCCAACAGGCGTGCGTACGGCGCCCACCAGGCCGCGCAGGGCCGCGGCACCAGGACGTCGCCGCCGAGCGCGGCGGTCAGCGCGAGCAGCAGGGACGGCGCGCCGGGAGCGGCGACCACACGGCCGGGCTCGGCGGGCAGGCCACGTCGGTCCCAGTAGCCGCAGGCGGCCTCCAGCAGGGCGGTCCCGCCGCCGACCGGCTCGCTGCCGGCGCGGCCCGCAGCCGCGGCGAGCACGGCCGACAGCTCGGGCAGCACGGGCAGCCCGTCCTCGGGAAGCGGCGGCCCGAACCGGACGGGGCCGTGGCCTTCCGGATCCGTCCGCCGCATGCGCACCTCCGTCGTGGGGGCTTCTTTTTTGTGCCGTTTTGTTCCATCGGCTCCGTGGGTCGTACGGGGCGGGTCGTGCCCTAGGGCTCTGAGTACCCAGGGTGGCGCCGGACCATGGGCCTCCGAGCGGGTTGCTCCGGTCACACGGGCGGGGGCGGCGGCGGTCCGGGGCTGCCCTCCTCAGCGGTTCGAGTCAGCTCTCATCAGCGGGCTTCTTCTTGCGACGCAGCCGGTACACAGCGGCTCCGGACGCCCCCGCGATCAGCAGGCCGCCGGTGACCAGGGCGGGCACGGAGTCGGTGAAGGAACCGCCCTCGCCCGCGCGCACTCCACGCGGGACGAGCGCGCCGTCGCAGGAGTCGCCGTGCGACTCGGTGCAGGGGTGGGTGGTGGCGCAGGACTTGCCGTGCGACTCGGTACACGGCCGGCTGGTGGCGCAGGAGTCGCCGTGTGATCCGGTGTCGTGCGACCCGGTGTCGCGTGAGCTGGTGTCGTGCGACCCGGTGTCACGAGAGCTGGTGTCGTGCGACCCGGTGCCGCACGGCTTGCCGCTTCCACTACCGCTCCCGCTACCCCGGGACACCGTGAACGTGGCGCTCCACTGCTTGCCCTGCCCGCCGTGCGCTGCCGGGCAGGTGCCGTCGACGCTCCACGCGGAGTTCTTGCCTGCCGCGTCGACGCCGCCCTCGAAGTTCGCGGTGGGGGCGATGCGGGCGGTGCCGCTGTAGGCGGGGCCGGATTTCTCGTCGTCGTGGCCGGAGGCCGGCTTCAGCCGGACGGTGCCCTCCTCGAAGGCCTGAGAGGTGGCGTCGATCGTGTCGGGCCCGTGCCCGCCGACCGGGTCGCAGGAGACCGAGACGGTGACGTTGCCGCCCGCGGAGACGCTGCTCGGGCTGACCTCGGCGGCCGGCTCCGCGAAAGCGGCCGGCGCGGCGACGGACAGGGCGGCACCTGCCAGGACGGCGACGGACAGGGCGCGGGCGGTGCGGCGCATGGAGGGGGCTCCTTCGGCCGAGGACAGGGCCGGGGACACGGCACACGTGCCCCCGCACCCATCACAGCCCGCCCACCGCCGGGACGCGCGCGGCCGGACACCATTCGCGGGACGAGGACGGCCGAGCGGGTGACACGGCGGCGAGGCCCGGATTCCCTGCGGCCCCGGCTGCCGACGTCAGTTCAGCAGCGACGCCAGCTCCTTCTCCAGTCCTCTGCCCCGCCGCTCCACGACGGCCGAGGCGACGTCCGCCAGCTTGCGGTTCGCACCCTGCGAGATGCGCCGCAGTACACCGAAGGCGGTCTCGGCGTCGCAGCCCAGGACGTGCATGACGATGCCGCAGGCCTGGTCGACGACGGGACGGGAGCGCAGGGCGGTGCCGAGCTGGTCGAGCTCGGTGAGCGCGGCACGGTAGGAGCGGTCGCGGACCAGGCAGGTCGCGGCGAGGTCGCCGAGCGCCCCGGCGGGCCCGTGCGGGGCGTCGGACAGGGCACCGGGCCGGAAGCTGTAGAGGCTGAGGGTCACCGTCAGCCCGGAGCGCCGGAAGGGGATCGTCACACTGGAGCGCACCCCCGAGTCGAGCGCCAGGGCGCGGTACTCCGGCCAGCGCTCCTCGCGCAGGAGGTCCGCGCAGTCCACGGTCCTCCCGTGGTCGAGGGAAGCCGGGATGGGTCCGTCACCGGAGCGGAGTTGCACCGCGACGAGCGCGGCGAGGTCGGGGTGGGTGACCGCGGCGGGCGGTTCGCCGGCGCCCTCGCTCACCATGCCGCTGGCACCGCAGCAGTCGGCGGTACAGCGAGCGGCGTGCTCGACCAGTTCCGACAGTCGCCGCCCGGGAAGGGCGGACTCGGCAGACTCCGTACCCCAGGAGCCTGAGCGTTCGGTGTCCGGCATGCTGCTCGCCTCCTCTTGTGCGCACCTTCCGGCTGCCCCGGATGGAAAACAGCAACCCCTGTTGTGACCACCGCCGGTCGGGGCCGAGCCCCGCACGCTAGGTTCATCGCATGACGCAGACGGACGAATTCGGTGAAGAGCTCGCGGATTTCGTACGCCGCGTCGCGGAGCTCAAAGCGGCGCGGTCCGCGTCGGGCGGGGACCTGCCGACGGTGCTGGACGCGGCGATCTTCGAACTCGACCACGTCGCCGACCGGCTGTGGCCCTGGTACGAGCGGCTGTCCGCGACCGGCCCGTCCCGCGCTCCCTCCGGCGAACGTGCCGACCGTCAGGAGCAGCAGCTGTTGCGCACGGTGTTCCAGCGCTTCCCGCAGCCGGTCGCGCTGGTGGACCGCGAGACGGTCGTACGACGGCTCAACTTCGCGGCGACCACGTTCACCGGCGTCCGTGCCGGATACGCGACGGGTCGCCCCCTGACGGGGCTCCTCGCGCACGCCGACCGGGCCGCGTTCCGGTCCCAGGCGGCGGCGGTGGCGCGCGGTGAGGGCGACCGCGGCCTGACCGTCCACCTCCAGCAGCGCCCGTCGGTTCCGGTCCACGCGACCCTCACGGCCGTACACCCGCGGGGTGAGCCGCGCACCACGGTCCTGGTGGTGCTGCAGCCGGGCGGCTCCACGGTGCCCGCCGCCCCGGCCCCGGCCGAGGGCGCGACCGGCCAGGTCCCCGACCTCACCGAGGCCACCCGGCACGCGGCCCTGATGGACCTCCTGGACACCATGACCACGACCCTGCTGACCACCCGGGCCGACGCCCGCTTATCCCGTACGACGGTCCTGGAGCGGGCGGCACACGTGCTGCACGGCCGCTTCGCCGACTGGGTGATCGCCGACACCGGCGCCGCCCGCCTTTCCCGTACGACGGTCCTGGCGCCCTCGGAAAAGGAGGCGGCCATCCTGTCGGCGCAGGACCCGGCCACCTGCCCCTTGGTCGTGGAGGCGGCCCGGGGCGGATCCACGGCCCTGCAGATCCGCCCGGAGGACCCGTACGCCTTCGGCCACGACGAGAACGGCACACCGGTCCTGGCCCAGGCGAACGTCACGTCACTGCTGTGCGTGCCGCTGCGGGTGGAGGGCGCGGTCCAGGGCGTCCTCACCCTGTTCCGCTGCGGCCCCCGCCTCGCTTTTTCGATGGCCGAGGCCCAGGCCATGGACACCATGTCCCGCCACATCGCGCTGGCGATGACCGGAACGCGCTAGGCGGCGTCCCTCATCACCTGCTCACGAACCCGCCCACAACACCGGCTGATCAGCCGGGACACATGCATCTGCGAGATCCCCAGCTGCTCGGCGATCCGGCTCTGGGTCATGTCTCCGAAAAACCGCATGTACAGAATCGCCCGCTCCCGCTCCGGCAGTGCGGCCAGCCGATGCTTCACCGCCTCCCGGTCCACGACCGTGTCCAGCGCGGGGTCCGCCGACCCCAGCGCGTCACTCAGCGAGTAGCCGTCCTCGCTGCCGGGCAGCTCCGCGTCCAGCGACAGGGCCGTGAAGCTCTCCAGGGCCTCCAGGCCCACCAGGACGTCCTCTTCGCTCATGTTCGCGTGCTGGGCGATCTCCGCGACCGTGGGCCTGCGCCCCGAAATGGTCTGTGACAGGTCCTGGCTGGCGAAGCGGACGCGATTGCGCAGGTCCTGGACTCGGCGGGGTACGTGCAGGGTCCACATGTGGTCGCGGAAGTGCCGCTTGATCTCGCCGGTGATGGTGGGCACGGCGTAGCTCTCGAACGCGTTGCCGCGCGAGGGGTCGTACCGGTCGACGGCCTTGACCAGGCCGAGGGCCGCGACCTGGCGCAGGTCCTCGAAGTTCTCGCCGCGGCTGCGGAACCGTCCCGCGAGCCGGTCGGCCATGGGCAGCCAGGCCTCGACGATCTGCTCACGGAGCATGTCGCGCTGGTGGCCCGGGGGGAGCTCGGCGAGCTTGCGGAACGCCTGTGCCGTGTCGGGCGCGTCGTCGTGCGGGTGGTGCTTCGCGCTCACTTGATGAGTGGGCATGATGCGTCGCAACTCCCTTGGTTGTGCTCTGGGTTGGACGGTCACCGTGGGAGCGCGTCTGGGGTTCGGACAGACGCGTCCGGGGCGGCGTCCCGCCGCTCCCACGGACGTGCCTCCGGTCCGAAGCACTGTGTGTGCGCCTGCCCCCGGGCCCCGGCCGCAAACACCGGGCAGGTTTTCCGAAGGCGCGCGGGGTGACTCGTAGGGCTGCTGCCTGTGTCACCTATGTCCGGGAGGTCCGTCCATGAGTACCAAGGTCTCCGACCACGTCCTCGAGCGGCTGCGCGAGTGGGGTGTGGAGCACGTCTTCGGCTATCCCGGCGACGGCATCAACGGTCTGCTCGCCGCCTGGGGGCGGGCCGAGAACCAGCCCCGTTTCGTCCAGTCACGGCACGAGGAGATGTCCGCGTTCGAGGCGGTCGGCTACGCCAAGTTCAGCGGTCGTCTCGGAGTGTGCGCGGCGACCTCCGGTCCGGGCGCGATCCACCTGCTCAACGGGCTGTACGACGCCAAGCTCGACCATGTGCCGGTGCTGGCGATCGTCGGCCAGACGCACCGCACCGCGATGGGCGGCTCGTATCAGCAGGAAGTGGATCTGCACACCCTCTTCAAGGACGTCGCCTCCGACTTCGTGGAGACGGTGACGGTCCCCGAGCAGCTGCCGAACGTGCTGGACCGGGCCATCCGCACCGCCTACGCGCGCCGCTGTCCGACGGCGGTCATCATCCCGGGCGACGTGCAGGAGCTCGACTATTCGCCGCCCACGCACGAGTTCAAGATGGTTCCCTCCAGCCTGGACCGCAGTTCCTGGACGGCGGTTCCGTCCGAGGAGTCCCTGCGGCGGGCGGCGGAGATCCTCGACTCCGGTGACAAGGTGGCGATCCTGATCGGCCAGGGCGCGGCCGGCGCGCGGGTCGAGGTGGAGCGGCTCGCCGAACTCCTGGGCGCCGGTGTGGCCAAGGCGCTGCTCGGCAAGGACGCCCTGAGCGACGAACTGCCGTACGTCACCGGTTCGATCGGTCTGCTGGGCTCCCGTCCGTCGTACGAGCTGATGCGGGACTGCGACACCCTGCTGACCATCGGGTCGTCCTTCCCGTACACGCAGTTCATGCCGGAGTTCGGCCAGGCGAGGGGGGTGCAGATCGACATCGATCCGCACATGATCGGGATGCGTTATCCGTACGAGGTGAATCTCGTCGGCGACGCCAAGGCGACGCTTCAGCGGCTGATCCCGATGCTGCAGACGGACCGCGGCGGGCGCGAGTGGTACGACACGGTGTGCGACAACGTGCGGCGCTGGCGCGAGGTGATGGAGCGGCGAGCGCAGCTGTCGGCCGACCCGATCAACCCGGAGTACGTCGCCCACGCCCTGGATCCGCTGCTGCCGGCCGACGCCATCGTCAGCTCCGACTCGGGGTCGGCGGCGAACTGGTACGCGCGGCATCTGACGATGCGGACCGGTATGCGCGGGTCGCTGTCCGGGACGCTGGCGACGATGGGATGCGGTGTGCCATATGCGATCGGCGCGAAGTTCGCCCATCCGGACCGGCCTGCGATCGCGCTGGTGGGGGACGGCGCGATGCAGATGAACGGGATGGCGGAGCTGATCACCGCGGCGAAGTACCGCGACCTGTGGGAGGACCCGCGGCTGGTGATCGGGGTGTGGAACAACCACGACCTGAACCAGGTCACGTGGGAGATGCGGGCCATGGAGGGCGCTCCGTCCTTCCTGCCCTCGCAGCAGATCCCGGACGTGCAGTACGCCGCCTTCGCCCGTTCGCTCGGGCTGACCGGGGTGCGGGTGGAGAAGCCGGAGGACGTCGAGGCGGGCTGGCGTGCGGGGCTTGAGGCGGACGGGCCCGCGGTGATCGAGTTCCTCACCGATCCGGCCGTACCGCCGATCCCCCCGCACGCCACCTGGGAGCAGATGGAGGCCACGGCCGCCTCGATCCTCAAGGGCGACGCGGACCGCGCGTCCATGATCAAGCAAGGCCTCAAGGCGAAGGTGCAGGAGTTCCTGCCGGGCCGCGAGAAGAAGTGACGGGAGCCGAGGGGGGTGGGGTGACGGCCGGGTCGTACCGGTCGGCTCGCTCCCCGGGGTCCGGTGGCAGCAGCAGTTCCTCGTATCGGCCCAGGGCCAGCACCACGCCGAGCATGAGGAGCGGGATGATCAGAGCGAGCACCGCCATGGCGCGTCCTTCCCCAGGGATGTGCGCGGGGGGGTGTGGGCCGGGTCTCCCGGCATCCGGGGTGCAAACCCCGTGTCGGCCTCCGGTCTTCGGGTACGCGGTGCCCACCCCGGAAGGTCTGGAGGGAGACATGCAGCGAGGCAGCGACCGGTTGAGCCGCCACCGGGACGACGAGATGAAGCACGAACTGCAGGGGCTGCTCCGTTCCGGGCACCCCACGCGGACCGAGGAGTGGCACGACCCCGAACCGACCGCCGACGACGATCCCGAGATCGCGGGCGGGCCGGTGGCACCGGGGAGCTCCGGAGCGTCGCTGGAGGTTGTCCGGCTGGAGTTGGCCCGGATGCTGGGCCGCAGCGCGTTCCCCGCGCCTGCCGCGGACCTGGTGCGTGCCCTGCGCCGCAAGAACGCGCCCGACGCCCTCGTGGAGGCGTTGGAGCGGCTGCCGCGCAAGGAGCGCTACACCAACGTGCAGGAGCTGGCGCGGGCACTGACCCGAAGGGAGGGCCCGCAGTAATGGCCGATTTCGTGAGGGAGGTCATGACGCCGGGTGTGGTCGCCGTCCGCCCGGACGCCTCGCTGGTCGAGGCGGCGCAGCTGATGCGCGCGCAGGACATCGGCGACGTCCTGGTGGCCGACGGGCAGCACGTCGTCGGTCTGCTCACCGACCGGGACATCACGGTGCGTGCCGTCGCCGAAGGCACCGATCCGCTGACGGTGAGCGCCCAGGCGGTGTGCACGCCGGATCCGGTGGTGGTCGCCCCGGACGACCCGGTGACGGCGGCGGTGGCGCTGATGCGCGAGCACGCCGTGCGCCGGCTGCCGGTCGTCGAGGGCGGGCTGCCGGTCGGAATGGTGAGCCTCGGCGATCTGGCTCAGGAGCAGGATCCCGACTCGGCGCTCGCCGACATCAGCCGGGCCCTGCCGGACGACGGGCGGGGCCGCGTATGAGCCGGGGCCGCGACCAGGCCGCCGAGATCGCCGCCACGGGCGCCACCGTGGACGTCGGCGACGCGACCACGCGCTACCTGCTGTACGGGCTGCTGCCCAGCTGGTTCGTGCCCGGTCTCGCCGACTGGGTGATGCACCGGCGCACCCGGATCGAGGACACGGCGGGGACGAGGGAGTCCCTGATCCATTCACTGATGATGACCGAGGTCGGCCTGCCGATCGCGCTGACCCTGCGCTACGAGGTCAACCCGCTGCTGCTGTCCGTGCAGTTGGGCGGGGCCGCGGTGCACGAGGCGACCGCGCTGTGGGACGTACGCACGGCGGTGAAGAGCGAGCGCGAGGTCAAACCGGTCGAGCAGCACATCCACAGCTTCCTGGAGTCGCTGCCGTTCGGCGCGCTGGCCTCGCTGATGTGCCTGCACGCCGACCAGGTCAAGTCACTGCTGCGCGGCGGCCGCGACGACCCGGACGCCTGGCGCCTCGTACCGCGCCGGCGCCCGCTGTCGCCCGGCTACCTCGTGGGCATCGCCGCCGCGATCGGCACCTGTGTGCTCCTGCCGTACGGCGAGGAGCTGGTGCGCTGCCGGCGGGCGGCCAGGACACGGAAGAAGCGCGCGTCGAGCGACGAGGCTCACTGGCGTGCGCCGCGCTCCAAGAAGCTTTTCAGGAAAGGTCGTTGAACATCATGCGCATCGCGTTTCTGACGGCACCCGAAGGTGTCGAGCAGATCGAGCTGACCGATCCGTGGCAGGCGGCGGTGGACGCCGGCCACGAGGCCGTGCTCGTGTCGACGAAGTCGGGGAAGATCCAGGCCTTCAACCACCTCGACAAGGCGGACACGTTCCCCGTGCAGGAGGTCGTGGGCGAGACGTCGGCCGACTCCTTCGACGGGCTGGTCCTGCCGGGCGGGGTGGCCAATCCGGACTTCCTGCGGATGGACGACAAGGCCGTGTCGTTCGTGAAGGACTTCTTCGAGCAGGGCCGTCCGGTGGCCGCCATTTGCCACGCCCCCTGGACGCTGGTCGAGGCGGACGTCGTACGCGACCGGGAACTGACCTCCTGGCCGAGCCTGAGGACGGACATCCGCAACGCGGGCGGCACCTGGGTGGACGAGCAGGTCAAGATCTGCGACCACGGGAACAACAAGCTGGTCACCAGCCGTAAGCCGGACGATCTGAAGGCGTTCTGCGAGGCGTTCCTCGACGTGTTCGCCGAGGAGGCCGCCTGATGACTTTCCCCAGCGACCGCAAGCAGGACCAGCGGGAGGCCTTCCGGGCGGACGACCCGGCCGCCGGCTCGCTCACCACCGACCAGGGTGTGGAGGTCGACCACACCGACGACTCGCTGACCGTGGGCGAACGTGGGCCCACGCTGATGGAGGACTTCCACTTCCGGGAGAAGCTCACCCACTTCGACCACGAGCGGATCCCGGAGCGGGTGGTGCACGCGCGGGGCGCGGGCGCGTACGGCTACTTCGAGCCGTACGAGTCCTGCGCGGAGTTCACCCGTGCGGCGTTCCTCCAGGACCCCGCCGTGAAGACGCCGGTGTTCGTGCGGTTCTCGACGGTGCAGGGCCCGAAGGGCTCGGCGGACACCGTGCGGGACGTGCGCGGCTTCGCCACCAAGTTCTATACCTCGGAGGGCAATTACGACCTGGTCGGCAACAACATGCCCGTCTTCTTCATCCAGGACGGCATCAAGTTCCCCGACTTCGTGCACGCGCTCAAGCCGGAGCCGCACAACGACATCCCGACGGGTGCGTCCGCGCACGACACGCTGTGGGACTTCGTGTCGCTCCAGCCCGAGACGATGCACATGATGATGTGGCTGATGTCGGACCGGGCGATCCCGCGCAGCTACCGCATGATGCAGGGCTTCGGCGTGCACACCTTCCGGTTCGTGAACGCCGAGGGGCGCGGCACGTTCGTGAAGTTCCACTGGAAGCCGAAGCTGGGCGTGCACTCGCTGGTGTGGGACGAGGCGCAGGAGTGCCAGGGCCGCGACCCGGACTTCAACCGGCGGGACCTGTGGGACGCGATCGAGGCCGGCGAGTATCCGGAGTACGAGCTGGGCGTCCAACTCGTGCCGGAGGAGGACGAGTTCGCCTTCGACTTCGATCTGCTCGACGCCACGAAGATCATCCCGGAGGAACAGGTGCCGGTACGGCCGATCGGCCGGATGGTGCTGGACCGCAACCCGGAGAACTTCTTCGCCGAGACCGAGCAGGTCGCCTTCCACACGGCCAACGTCGTCCCGGGCATCGACTTCACCAACGACCCGCTGCTCCAGGCCCGCAACTTCTCCTACCTGGACACCCAGTTGATCCGCCTGGGCGGACCCAACTTCTCGCAGCTGCCGGTGAACCGGCCGGTGGCGCCGGTACGGACGAACCAGCGCGACGGCTACCACCAGAGCGCCCTGCACCGGGGCACGAACTACTTCCCGAACTCGCTCGGTGGCGGCTGCCCGGCCCACGCGGGCGTGGACGGGCACGCGTTCACGCACCACGCGGAACGGGTGGACGGCCACAAGATCCGGCGGCGCAGTCCGAGCTTCCAGGACCACTACAGCCAGGCCGCGCTGTTCTGGAACAGCATGGCGGACTGGGAGAAGCAGCACATCGTGGAGGCCTTCCGGTTCGAGCTCGGCAAGGTCGGCGCGATAACGGTCCGGGCCCGTACGGTCGAGCACCTGGGCAAGGTGGACGGCGAGTTGGCGACGGCGGTGGCGCGCGGCATCGGGGTGCCGGAGCCGTCCGAGCAGGAGACCGCGCACAAGCTGGCCTCCCCCGCGCTCAGCCTGGAGTCGCTGCGCGGCGACGGCACGATCCGCACCCGGCAGATCGCGGTCCTCGTCACCGACGGCGTCGACGCCGAACAGGTGACGTCGGCGCGGGAGGCGCTGGCCGCCGAGGGCGCGATCGTGGAGGCGCTGGCGGCTACGGACGGCACCGTGGAGGGCGCCGACGGTGAACGGTATACGGTCGACCGCGCACTGCCGACCGTCGCCTCCGTGCTGTACGACGCCGTCCTGCTGCCCGGCGGACCCGTGGGCACCCCGCCGACCACCGCCGATCAGGACGCGATGCGCTTCGTACGGGACGCTTACCGGCACGGGAAGCCCGTGGGCGCGCTCGGCTCGGGCGTGGGGATCCTGTCGTCACTGGAACCGGAGGGGCTCAGGCTGTCCACCGAGTTCCACCGCGTGGTGACCGACCAGGGCGTGGTGACGGACACCTCGCCGGGCACCGCGAGCGAGGAGTTCCTCCGGGCGTTCGTGGACGCCGTCGCGGCGCACCGACACTGGGACCGGCCTCCGCTGCGCTGCTGAGCTCAGCGGCCGGCCCCAGGTTGGGGGTGAATCAACTGCGGGGAGTCGTCGACTCCCCGCTCTCCCGTTCCCGGGCACCTTCGCGGGTGCGGCCCGCGGCGACCGGGCGGCGCGGGTTGCGGCGCAGGTATTCGCCCTCCAACTGCGCCATGCGCTCGTTGTGGGCCCGCAGCGCGTCGTTCGAGCCGTACAGCAGGGTGTCGTGGCGCGTGCGGTGGATGGTTTCCAGCTCCTTCATGAGCTGCTGGTCGTCCAGCCGGTTGGGGTCGATACCGGTCATGGTGGTGCCCCGCTCGTCGTGTTCGTTCATGCGGTTCGGGTACCCGCCCGGCAAGCACTACCCCCAAGCGGCATCCGGGAGGGAGCCATGGATCTCGCTTTTCTGCATCCACTCTACGAACATCCGGGGCCCTGGGCCTCCGTGTACGTCGGCACCTCCCGGCATACGGAGGACACACCCCATGAACGGCATCTGACGGCCGTGGCCCTGTCCGAAGAACTGTCCCGGCAGGGCGCCGACGAGGAGACCTGCCGGGCCGTACGGGAGGCACTGGAGGAGCTGCGGCACTCCTCCGAACCGCACGGACGGGCCCTGTTCGCGCGGGCCGGCGAGGTGGTACTGGACCCGCCGCTGGCCAGGGCGCCGAACGGCGACAGCGCGCACTGGGCGCCCTTGCCGCACACCGCGCCGCTGCTGGAGCTGGCCGGTGAGGATCCGGTGTGCATCGTGGCGTACATCGACCGCAAGGGCGCCGACTTCGAGCTGCGCAGTGCGCTCGGTCGACGGGATGCCGGTGCGGTCGCCGGTCGACAGTATCCTGTACACCGTACGAGCTCGGTCGACTGGTCCGAGCGGCACTTCCAGCTGCGGGTGGAGAACACCTGGGAGCACAACGCGGCCGAGATCGCCGACGCGCTCGCCGTCTGCCAGGAGGAGACCCGGGCCGACCTGCTGATCCTGGTCGGTGAGCAGCGGGAGCGGCGGGCCGTGCACGAGCGGCTGCCCAAGCGGCTGCACGACCTCGTCGTCGAGGCCCCGCACGGCACCGGCAGCAGGTTGCTGCACGAGGACGTGGAACGGGCGCGCGCCGACCATGTGCGGCAGCGGGCGGAACGGGAGCTGGAGCGGTTCCTGGCGGCTCGCGCACCCGGGGATGATGGGCGCGCCGGTGCCGTGGAGGGCGTCCCCGCCCTGATCGAGGCGGCGCGTGAGCACCGTATCGACGAGCTGCTGATCCGGCCGGACGGTCCCGACGCGCACCGTGAGGTGTGGATCGGCGAAGATCCCGACCAGCTGGCGGTCCGCCGTACGGACCTGAAGATCCTCGGCGAGCAGCACTCCTGGCCCGCCCGCGCGGACGACGCGCTGATCCGCTCGGCGGTCGCGACGGGCGCGCCGGCGATCTCGGTGACCGCGGCCGCGCCGGAGACCAGGGCCGAGCAGGAAGCGCCGGTGGGCGGTCTGGGCGCGCTGCTGCGCTGGACGTGAGCGGGGACGCTGGCCGCGGACGAACGCCGGTCGACAGTCGACACTCGGCAGCAGACAGTCGACCGCTGACCGCCAGTCGACAACCGACCGCCGACCGCCGACCGCCGACCGGCCACAGGCCACAGGCGACGGGCGACGGGCGACGGGCGACGGGCGACGATCAGCGGACCCGTTCCACCCGCCGTTCGTCCCACACCGGCTCCGCCGTCTCCCGCACGCGGCCGTCACTGCCGAAGACCAGATAGCGGTCGAAGGAGCGGGCGAACCAGCGGTCGTGGGTGACCGCGAGGACCGTGCCGTCGAAGGCCTCCAGGCCCTCCTGGAGGGCCTCGGCGGACTCCAGGTCCAGGTTGTCGGTCGGCTCGTCGAGGAGCAGGGCCGTGACGCCCTGGAGCTCGAGCAGAAGGATCTGGAAGCGGGCCTGCTGGCCGCCGGAGAGGCGGTCGAAGGTCTGCTCGGCCTGGCCCGTCAGCTCGTAGCGGCGCAGCCGGGACATCGCGGCGCCCCGGTCCTGGGCGTGCTCCTTCCACAGGATGTCCAGCAGCGTGCGCCCCTCCAGCTCGGGATGCGCGTGCGTCTGGGCGAAGTGCCCGGGCACCACGCGCGCACCGAGCTTCCACGCCCCCGTGTGCGCCACGTCGTCGCCGGCCAGCAGGCGCAGGAAGTGCGACTTGCCGGAGCCGTTGGAGCCGAGGACGGCGACCCGCTCACCGTAGAAGACCTCCAGGTCGAAGGGCTTCATCAGGCCCGTCAGCTCAAGCCCTGCGCAGGTCACGGCCCGGACGCCGGTGCGGCCACCCTTGAGCCGCATCCTGATGTCCTGCTCGCGCGGCGGCTCCGGCGGCGGTCCGGCCTCCTCGAACTTGCGCAGCCGGGTCTGGGCGGCCTGATAGCGGGAGGCCAGCTCATGGCTGATCGAGGCGGCCTGGCGCAGGTTCAGCACGAGCTTCTTCAGCTGGGCGTGCTTCTCGTCCCAGCGGCGGCGCAACTCCTCGAAGCGCGCGAAGCGTTCGCGCCGGGCCTCGTGGTAGGTGGCGAAGCCGCCGCCGTGCACCCAGGCGTCGGCACCTGCGGGAGAAGGCTCCACCGAAACGATCTTCTCGGCGGCGCGGGCGAGGAGTTCGCGGTCGTGGGAGACGAACAGGACCGTCTTGCGGGTCTCCCGCAGGCGCTCCTCCAGCCAGCGCTTGCCGGGCACGTCGAGGTAGTTGTCGGGCTCGTCGAGCAGGAGCACCTCGTCGGTGCCGCGCAGCAGCGCCTCCAGGACCAGCCGCTTCTGCTCTCCGCCGGACAGGGTGCGCACCTGCCGCCACTGCGCATTCTCGTACGGCACGCCGAGCGCGGCCGTGGTGCACATGTCCCACAGCGTCTCGGCCTCGTACCCGCGCGCCTCGGCCCAGTCGGCGAGGGCCTGCGCGTACGCCAGCTGAGCGGCCTCGTCGTCGACGGTCATGATGGCGTGCTCGGCCTTGTCGACGGCCTCGGCGGCCTCGCGGATGCGGGGTGGCGCGACCGACACGAGCAGGTCCCGTACGGTCGTCTCGTCCCGTACGGAGCCCACGAACTGCCGCATCACGCCGAGGCCGCCGCTGACGGTGACGGTCCCGCCGTGCGGTTTCAGCTCGCCCGAGATCAGCCGCAGCAGGGTGGTCTTGCCGGCGCCGTTGGGTCCGACCAGGGCCACGGCGGCCCCTTCGCCGACCCGGAAGGACACATCGCCGAGCAGCGCCCTCCCGTCGGGGAGGCAGTACTCGAGGTGTGCGGCTTCCAGATGTCCCATGAGGAGCCAGTCTGCGTCCACGCGACCGCGCCGACAAGCGGTTTTCCGACGGCCCGACCCGGTGAAGGACCCGTCTGGCGCCGTACAGGATCCGCGCGGGCCGGGGTACACGCATGGCATGAGCCCAGACGTCGACCTCACCGTCCCCAAGCCCGGCCGTCACGCGCTGCGCGACTGGCTGCTGGCCCTCGACAACCAGCTGTTCGAGTTCGCCGCCGAACGGCACTGGCCCGCCGCCGAACCGGTCCTGCCGCGGCTGAGCCGGAGCGCGAACCACGGGGTGCTGTGGTTCGCGACGGCCGCCGCCATGGCCGCGAGCCGCACCCCGCGAGGTCGCCGGGCGGCCGCGCGGGGTCTGGCCTCGCTCAGCCTGGCCTCCCTGACCATCAACACCCTCGGCAAGCGCTCGGTGCGCCGCACCCGGCCCGTGCTCGATCCGGTTCCGCTGGTCCGGCAGCTGAAGCGGCAGCCGATCACCACGTCGTTCCCGTCGGGTCACTCCGCGTCGGCGGCCGCGTTCGCGACGGGGGTCGCCCTGGAGTCGCCGAACTGGGGCGCGGTCGTGGCTCCGGTCGCCTTCTCGGTGGCGATGTCCCGCGTCTATACAGGTGTCCACTTCCCGAGCGACGTACTGGCGGGGGCGGCCCTGGGCGCGGGCGCCGCGTTCGCCGTACGGGGCATGGTGCCGACCCGCGCCCAGAGCCTGCCGTCGGCCCGGCATCGCGCGGACGTCCCCGCGCTGCCGGACGGCGTGGGCCTGGTCGTGGTGGCGAACACCGCCTCGGGCAATGGCGACCGTGCCCGCGCGCTGCGGGCCGCCCTGCCCGCGGCCGAGGTCGTCGAGTCCGAACCGGCCGATGTGCCCGCCGAATTGGAGAAGGCGGCGGCCCGCGCCCGGGCGCTCGGGGTGTGCGGCGGCGACGGCACGGTCAACGCCGCCGCCGAGGTCGCCCTGCGGCACGGTCTGCCCCTCGCGGTGCTGCCCGGCGGCACGCTGAACCACTTCGCCTACGACCTCGGCATCGAAGGCGTCCGCGATCTGAGCCGGGCCGTCCAGCAGGGCGAGGGGGTGCGGGTGGACGCCGCCCGGTTCGCCTGCGGCACGAAGGAGGGCATCTTCCTCAACACCTGCAGCCTGGGCGTGTATCCCGAGCTGGTGCGCGAGCGGGAGCGCTGGTCGCATCTGATCGGCGGCTGGTCGGCAGGCGTGCTGGCGGCGCTGCGCGTGGTGCGGACCGACCGGCATCCGCTGGAGGCCGAGTTCCGCGGCAAGGCGCGGCCGCTGTGGCTGCTGTTCGCCGGCAACGGCACGTACCACCGGATGGGCCTCACACCGGGCCGCCGTCTCGACCTGGCGGACGGACAGCTCGACGTACGGGTCGTGCACGGCGGCCGCCGGCCCGCCCTCCGGCTGCTGTCGGCCGCCCTCGCGGGGCCGCTGACCCGCTCCCCCGCGCACGCGGCGGTCCAGGTCGGCCGTCTGCATCTGGCCAGTGTCGCCCCGGGCACACTGCTGGCCTATGACGGCGAAGTCACCGAGGTGGAGGGCGAGGTGACCCTGGAGAAGCTCCCCGAGGCACTCACCGTCTACCGCCCGACGTCGGAGAACTGATCAACCGTCAGACCACATGTCAAGACGCATGGTCTCAACATTCGACATGCGGGAGTACGGTGATCCGTATCGCCGGAGGGGCCGCGAGGCCCTCGTGCGCCGGCAGACGAGAGGGGACCGCCATGCCGAATCCGCAGGAGACCGCCGTCTACACGCACGGCCACCACGAGTCCGTGCTGCGCTCCCACACCTGGCGGACCGCCGCCAACTCGGCGGCCTATCTGCTCGGCTCGCTGAAACCCCACATGAGGATCCTGGACATCGGCTGCGGGCCGGGCACGATCACCGCCGACCTGGCGGCACTGGTTCCCGACGGGCACGTCACCGGCGTCGACCACGCGCCCGAGATCCTGGACCAGGCTCGGGCCACGGCCGCCGAACGGGGCCTGTCCAACATCGACTTCGCGGTCGCCGACGTGCACGCGCTGGACTACCCGGACGACACGTTCTGCGTGGTCCACGCCCACCAGGTGCTCCAGCACGTCGGTGACCCGGTGCGGGCACTGCGCGAGATGAGGCGGGTCACCGCTCCGGGCGGGTTCGTCGCCGTCCGCGACTCCGACTACCGGGCCATGACCTGGTTCCCCCAGTCACCGGGGATGGACGACTGGCTGGACCTGTACCGCCGGGTGGCCCGGGCCAACGGCGGCGAGCCGGACGCGGGGCGCCGGCTGAAGTCCTGGGCGCTGCGGGCGGGCCTCACGGACGTCACGGCCACCTCCAGCACCTGGACCTTCGCCACGGCCGAGGAACGGGCGTGGTGGAGCGGCCTGTGGGCGGACCGCACCCTGACCTCGGCATACGCGGAGCGGGCCACGGAGGGCGGCCACGCGACCCGCGAGCAGCTGCGGGCCGTGTCGCGGGCCTGGCGGGAATGGGGAAACCAGGAAGACGGCTGGTTCAGCGTGCTGCACGGAGAAATCCTCTGCCGCAAGGAAGCCTGAATCTCGGTTTCCGGGAAACCCGGACAGCAGGAGGTTCACATTATGGTTCCCATTCTGATCGTCCTGCTTCTGGCGCTGATTCTCTTCGGTGCCGGATTCGCGGTAAAGGTGCTTTGGTGGATTGCGCTGGCCGTCCTGGTCCTCTGGCTTCTGGGCTTCCTGGTGCGGGGTACGACCGCGGCGGGAGGCAGGGGCCGCTGGTACAGGTGGTGAACTGGTACAAGTGAGGAATTGATCCGGGGATCCAGTCCCCGGGAACCGGGGTTTCAGTCCCTGGGAAGCAGAGGTCCGAGCGGCCCGAGGTCCAGATTGAGGTCCTCGGGCCGCAGTCCGTAGCGCTCCCGCAGCTCGGTCATCCGGTCGTCGAGCAGCATCAGCGTGAGCCCGATCCGCTCCTCCTGCTCCTCGGTCAGGTCGCCTTCGTCGAATCGGCGCAGCGCCTGGCGTTCCATGAGCTGACGCAGCAGTTCGACGACCGTCAGGACGAGTTTGAGCAGGTCGCGCTCGACGGTGTCGGGGTCCAGGTCCAGCCGGTTGCGGCGTTCGGTCGTCACGTCGGGTCCCCCCAGGGCGATGGAACTTGGGCGTTCACCGAGCTGATCAGCGCGTTGAGGTCGATACGCACGAGGTCGACGTCCGCGATGCGCAGCGTGATGTCCCCCGTGATGACGACCCCGCCGGCGAGCAGCCGGTCGAGTAGATCCACGAGGGCGACCTCACGGCGCTCGATCACCGTCACCGGTCCTCCTCCCCTGAAGCGTCCCCCGTCGCGTCCCCCGTCGCGTCCCCTGACACATCCCCTGCGACATCACCGGCCACATCCCCCGCGATGTCTCCCGCGAAGGAATAGGCGGCCCAGGGGCCGGTCAGTTCCACTCGCATTCCGGGTGCCTCGTCCTTCGTACGGTCCACCAGTTCCACGAATTCCTCGGAATCAGCGCGCGGCACCAGATAGGCGGCATTGAGCACATTCCGTCCGGGGGCGCCGGAAAGGGCGGCATTCTGTGGGGCGTGCAGTCGGGAATCCTCGGCGTACGACGACAGCGTTTCGTGCAGCCGGCTCGCGAACTGCTCCGCCCGCTGCCAGGTCTCCTCGTGCGCCCGGGCCCGCTGCCGCCGCTGCCGCAGATAATCCCGGCCCGACACCGCCTTCTCCGCCGGCCCGCCCGTTTCCGGACGCTCCGGCGCCGACTCCGGCTCCGTTTCGGCGTAGACCTTGACGCCCCACTCCACCCGGCCCTCCAGCCGGTCGAGGGCGCGCCTGAGGGCGTCCTCGCGCTCTTCGATCATCACGCGTACGCCGCTGTCGTCCCGGAAGACGGTGCCGAGCCGCAGTGGCAGCGGGGTGGTGACGACGGTGAGCGCGTCAATCACTCCCTGGTGGGCGCGGGCGGTCCGGGTGAGCCAGTCCAGGTCCTCCAGATGGGCGCGGAGCGGTTTCTCGGCGAAGTCCCGCTCCGGCACATGACTGACCACGGCGATCAGGCCGTGGTGGTTCAGCAGCCTGGGCGGATCACCCGCGACGCCCGTCAGCTGGGATTGCAGGGCCGCGCCGAAGGGACGGCAGACGGCGTAGACGTACCGCAGTCCGGTCATGATGCCTCCTCCTGCGTGCGGGCGGGCTCCAGTTGGGCGATCCGCTCGCGCAACTCGGCGTTCTCTCGGGCCAGTTCGTCGCGGCGGGCGCGCGAGGACAGGGCCGGGTCGTCCTCCCACCAGTCGATGCCCATCTCCTTCGCCTTGTCGACGGAGGCGACGATGAGCCGCAGCTTGATGGTCAGGAGTTCGATGTCGAGCAGGTTGATGCGGATGTCGCCCGCTATCACGACACCCTTGTCGAGCACGCGCTCCAGGATGTCGGCGAGGTTGGCACTACTGCCCGAACCGTAGGGATCGGGCAGCCGGCTGGGGGTGGTCATCGTCGGCTCCCGCCGTCGGCGTACTGGTACTCGGCCTCGTACTCGCCCTCGTCCCGCGGCGCCTCTTCGTCCTCCGGCTCCTCTTCGTCGTACTCGCCCTGGTCCTCCTCGTACGCCTGGTCCTCCTCGGCGTACGGGCCTTCCTCCTCCTCTTCATCCTCGCTCTCGTAAGCCTCCTCGTCCTCCTCGGGAGCCTCCTCGGGAGCCTCCTCGGCCACGGCGTCCTCGTGGCGGAGGACGACCTCGCCGTCGCGGATCTCGCCGCGCCAGCCGTCGGCCGCCGCTCCCTTCAGCGTGATGAAGCGGGCGAAGTTCTTCAGGTCGAGGCGGGCCCGGCGGCCCTGGGCGCGCCAGACGTTGCCGGTCTTCTCGAACAGGCCCTTGGGGTAGTACTCGATCACCAGCAGGACCCGGGTGAGGCTGTCGGCGAGCCGGTGGAAGGACACGACGCCCTTCGTGGTGCCCTTGGCGCCCTCCGAGGTCCAGGAGATCCGGTCGTCGGGGACCTGCTCGACGGTGTGGGCCTTCCAGCTGCGGTTGGACCAGAAGACCTTCAGCTGCCAGTCGGAGTGCGTGTCGTCGGCGCGGTTCGCACTCTTGACGCCCTTGGTGAAGGTGCTGAAGTCCTGGTACCGGGTCCACTGGTCGTAGGCCGTGCGCAGCGGCACGCCGACGTCGATGTGCTCGATGATGACGGTGGGCTTCCTGCCCGCCCCGCCCGCGCGCTTCCCCTTGCCGCCGCCGAGGTTCTTCAGCGCGCCGAGCACGTTGTCCTTGGCTCGGGAGGCGCCGATCTCCAGCACGCCGCGCAGGGGCCCCTTGCCCTCGGCGAGCTTGCGGCCGCCGTCGAGGGCGAGCCGGGTGAAGCCCGGGCTGTTGCCCTCGGCGACGTCGTTGAGCTTGACCGTGGTCTCGCCGAGCCTGCGGCCGAGGTCGGCCAGCAGGCGCTGGGCCTGGGCGGCGAGGTACTCGCGCACCTCCGCCTTGAGCCGGTCGGCGGCCTCGCTGTGGGCCACGTCGGTGAGCGGGTTGCCCTTCGCCTGGTCGGTGGCGTGACGGGCCGATCCGAGGGTCTCGGTCATCGTTCACCGCCTCCCCTCGGCAGCCGGGCCCGGGTGCCGCGGGCGGTGCTCTTGGCCGCGGTCGCCTTCTTCGCGGCGGGCTTCTTCGCGGCGGCCTTCTTGGCCGGAGCCTTTCCGCCGGGGGTTTTCCCCGCCGCCTTGGCGGCCTTCTTCGCGGGTGCCGTCTTCGCGGTCGCCTTCTTGGCGGCCTTCTTCGCCGGAGGCGGTGCCTTCTTCGCCGCCGCCTTCCGGCGTGGCGCGGGAGCCTCCTCGTCCGGCGCCCCGTCCGGCGCCTCGTCCGGTTCGGCGTCCGGCTCGTCGTACTCTTGCGCCCCCTCCTGATCCTCCCGGTCCTCCTCGCGCTCCCCGGCTTCCTCGTTCCCCGAGCCCAGGCCCGACGCGTCCGGCACCACGCCCGCGAGCTGGTCGCGGACCTGGGCGGTACGGCCGTGCAGCCGGTCGGCGAGCGCGTCGATCTGCCGCTCGACCATGGCACCCGAGGCCGCCTTGCCGACACCGCGCAGGTCCTCGCGCAGCTGGTCCCCGATCTCCTTGAACTGCGGGTTGTTCCGCAGCTGCCCGGACACCAGGTCCGCGAGCACCCGCGGGCTCAGGTGCATCCGCCGGCCGGCCACGAGCGTGCCGACGGCGAACGCCAGTTTCAGTTTCTTCGTACGTCCGAGGACGTATCCGGCCCCTACCGCGAGGCCCAGTCCCGCTCGGTTCATCGTGCCGTCCCGTCGCCAGTCCCCGCGCCGCCGCGCAGGCCGATCTCCAGCCGGTCGAGGAGGTCGTCCTCGAGGCGGTCGAACTCCTCGTCGTCGATCTCGCCCGCCTCGAGCCGCTCCTCGAGGCGGGCGAGTTCGGCCCGGACCGTGGCCGGGTCGTAGTAAAGGCGTTCCGCTTCGTTCAGCACCTGTCTGATCACCCATGCGCTGCCGCGCACCGGGGCGAACGGCAGCAGCAGCACCTCTCCGATCAGTCCCACGGCTGCTCACTCCTCCCCGCGGTCCGCGCCCAGCGTCCTGCCCGCGGGCTCGGCCGGGCCGGGCTCGACGAAGCTGTACGGCGGCAGCGGGCCGTTGACCCGCAGTTCGAGGTGCGGATGGCCCTTGCGTACCTGCTCCACGGCGGCGAGGAAGGCCGCGGCCGCGTCGCGGTCCACCAGGAACGAGACGTTGGCGAGCCAGCCGGTGGACTCGGGGCCCACGCTGACCGCCTCGGCGGCCGGTTCCAGGGTGTGCTGCACATCGGTCGCGTCCTCGGCCTCGCGGGCCTTGACCGCGGCCACCACCATCTCGCCGAGCTGCAGCCGCTGCTCGTAACTGCCGCCGCCCGCCTGCCGGTTGGCCTCGGTCAGGGCGCGGATCTCCGGGTTCTCGGACATCACCCGGTGCAGCACGGCCTCTTCGTTGTGGCTGGCCTTGACGTTGTACTCGACCTTGCCGTCCAGAGTCCGCAGCCGCTCCTGGTAGTGCTCGGCGCGTTCGGCGAGCACCCCGGTGACCTCGCCGTCGTCCGAGGCGACGCTGCCGAACCGCATGGGGAGCACGCAGCCGGCCGCGCCCGCCTCGCTGAGCACGTTCTGGTGGGCGAGCAGGTCCCTGCGCTTGGGGCGCAGCCCCTCGGGGGCGTCGCTGACGACCGCCGCCAGGTCCCCCTCCTTCAGGATGCGCACGGGATGCGGCGGATCGCCGACACCCCCCATGCCCTCGGGCAGCGAAGGATGGGACGCGGCGGTGATGCCGTAGACGTACGTGCTCACTCCTGTTCCTCCTTCCTGCGCGAGGCGGTGGACTTGCGGGCGCGCGGCCTGGACTCGGGCTCGCTCTGGCCCTCCTCGCGTGCCTGCTTGAAGGCGCCGGAGATGGTTTCGGCGGCGCCGGACAGCGCCCCCTTGGACTTGCCGCGCGAGCCGGACTCGGTGATCTCGCCGACGACGTCGGGCAGGCCGGGGCTCTTGTTCGGCCCGGACTCAAGGTCGAGCCGGTTGCACGCCTCGGCGAAGCGCAGGTAGGTGTCGACGCTGGCGACGACGACCCGTACGTCGATCTTCAGGATCTCGATGCCGACGAGGGAGACCCGTACGAACGCGTCGATGACGAGCCCCCTGTCGAGGACGAGTTCCAGAACGTCGTAGAGGCCGCTGGTGCCGCCCCCTCCGCCGGTCTGCTGTGCCGGGACAACGGTCATGGCGACCGCGCCTCCTTGTCTGTGGGCTGGTGAACGGGTGTGTGCGCGGGAAGGCGGCCTAGCGGCCGCCGGGCCTGTGTGCGTCGGCCCGCCCGCGTTCGTAACGGCGAACGCGCCGGTAGCCGGTGAGCTGCCCCTCCGGGTCGAGGTCGACCTGGTAGCTCGCCATCAGGCTCATCGTGTCGGGGACACGGGCGAGTTCGAGGACCTCGATCTCCAGCGACCAGCCGTCCTCGGTCTGTTCGAAGGACGACACGTTCTCGGCGGCCATACCGGTCAGCTCCGCCAGTTGGGCGCGCGCCTGGCGCAGCACCTCCATGGGTGTGGGCCGCCGGGCGTCCGCCGTGCTGTTGTCCGCGCCGCCTCTGGTGTCGTTTTCTTTCCCTTTGGGGGAGTTGTGTGAACTCTGGGACCCTGATGTGTTCTTTGTGTTCGACATGGCCACCTCTAACTCCGGGTGGCCGCTTGCCCCTTGGCCAAACCTTCGGTCGGCAAACCGTCAGGAGGGCATCAACGCCTTGAGCCGGCGCCGCGCCGGGCCCAGGGCACGGCCCTTGGCCGGCACACCCGCCCAAGGGTTGGTGCGGGCCTGCTCGACGGCGTCGGCGATGCTCCAGCGGCGGGCGTCGAGGCCCGGGTCGTCCAGCTGGGTCCAGGCGAGCGGGGTGGCCACGGGCGCGCCGGGCTTGGCGCGGACGGTGAACGGCACGACCGCGGTCTGCGCGTAGGCGTTGCGCTGCACGTCGAGGTAGAGGCGGTCGCCGCGGTCCTTCTTGCGGGCGGCGGTGGTCAGCCGGTCGGGGTGGCCGGCGACCAGGGTGTCGGCGACGTCCCGGGCGAACTGACGTACCTCGTCGAAGTCGTGGTGGCCGTTGAGCGGCACGATCACGTGCAGGCCGCGCGAGCCGGTGGTCATCAGGGCCGAGGGCAGGCGCAGTTCGTCGAGCAGCTCGCCCAGCAGCCAGGCCGCCTCCCGCACCGCCACGAAGGCGTCCTCGGAGTCGTCGGGGTCCCCGGACGGGTCGAGGTCGAACACCATCCGGTCGGGGTGGTCGACCCGTCCGACGCGGGACAGCCAGCGGTGCAGGGTGAGGGCGGCCTGGTCGGCGAGGTAGACCAGGGTGGCGGTGTCGTCGCACACGGTGTGGCGGACGGTGCCGTCCTCCTTGGCCACCTCGACGCGGGAGATCCACTCCGGGTAGTGCTCCGGGGTGTTCTTCTGCATGAACTTCTGGCCGTCGAGGCCGTCCGGGTGCCGCTCCAGCATCAGCGGACGACCGCGCAGGTGCGGCAGCATGAAAGGGGCGACGGACCGGTAGTAGTCGACGAGGTCGCCCTTGGTGTACTCCTTCGCGCCGCCGTCCCCGTCGCCGCCGGGGAAGAGCACCTTGTCCGGGCGGTGCACCTCCACCGTGCGTTTGCCCGCCCGGACGGTCCGTACGTCGTCGCCGCTCACGGCACGACCGCCTGCTCCACCAGCAGCCGCCCGGCCGCCGCGATCGACTCGGCGTCGATGCCCGCGGCGTGCAGTTGCTCGGCCGGGGACGCCGAGCCCGGCATCGTACGGACGGCGAGGCGCACCAGGCGCGGCATCGGGCGGCCGTCGAGGAACGCGTCGAGGACGGCGTCGCCGAGGCCGCCCTCCTCGTGGTGGTCCTCCACGGTCACCAGGCAGCCGGTGTCCTCGGCGGCCTGGCGCAGGGTGAACCGGTCGACGGGCTTGACCGAGTACAGGTCGATCACCCGGGCCTGGATGCCCTCCCCGTCCAGCGCGTCCGCGGCGGCCAGCGCCTCGGGCACGGTGACACCGGCCGCGACGAACGTCATCCGGTCCTGGTCGGAGGAGCGCAGCACCTTGCTGCCGCCGACGGGGAACTCCTCGTCGGGCTCGTAGATCACCGAGCTCTCGCCGCGCGAGGTGCGCAGATAGCGGATGCCGTCCAGGCCCGCCATCTCGGCGACCAGGTGCGCGGTCTGGTTGGCGTCGCACGGGTACAGCACGGTCGAGCCGTGCACCGCCCGCATCATCGCCAGGTCCTCCAGGCCCATCTGGCTGGGCCCGTCCTGTCCGATGGCGACGCCCGCGTGGGAGCCGACCAGGTTGATGCCGGCGCCGCTGATGGACGCCATGCGGACGAAGTCGTACGCCCGCGTCAGGAAGGCCGCGAACGTGGAGGCGTACGGCACCCAGCCGCGCGCCGCGAGCCCGACGGCGGCGGCGACCATCTGCTGCTCGGCGATGTAGCACTCGAAGTAGCGGTCGGGGTGTTCCTTGGCGAAGAACTCGGCGCGCGTGGAGTCGCCGACCTCGCCGTCGAGGGCGACGACGTCGCCGCGGGCCGTGCCGAGGGCGGTCAGCGCCTGCCCGAAGGCGTTGCGTGTGGCGATCTCGTCCCCCTTGTCGAAGCGGGGAAGTTCAAGGTGACCGGTGCGTACCGCGTGCAGCATGCGGGCGGCGGTCGGCTCGTTCACCTCGACGCGGATGTCGCGGGGGCCGCCGAGTTCGGCGATCGCCTCGTCGGCGTTCTTCAGCGGCTTGCCGTGCAGCCCCTCCCGGTCCTCGACGTCGGTGACACCCTTGCCCTTGAGGGTGCGGGCGAGGATCGCGGTGGGCTGGCCCTTGGTGGAGGCGGCCTCGCCGTAGGCGCGGTCGATGGCGTCGACGTCGTGGCCGTCCACCTCGACGGTGTGCCAGCCGAAGGCCTGGAAGCGGCGGGCGTATGCGTCGAGGTCGTGGCCGTGCCGGGTCGGGCCACGCTGGCCGAGCCGGTTGATGTCGACGATCGCGGTGAGGTTGTCGAGGTGCTCGTACGCCGCGTGCTCGGCGGCCTCCCAGATGGCGCCCTCGGCGAGCTCGCTGTCGCCGCACAGCACCCACACGCGGTAGCCGGTGCGGTCCAGCCGCTGGCCGGCCAGCGCGATGCCGACGCCGACCGGCAGTCCCTGCCCGAGCGAGCCGGTCGCCGTCTCCACCCACGGCAGCCGCCGGGGCGTCGGGTGCCCTTCGAGGCGGCTGCCGAGCTTGCGGAAGCTGAGCAGTTCCTCGTCGTCGATGGCGCCCGCCGCCTTGTAGGCGGAGTACAGCAGGGGCGAGGCGTGGCCCTTGGACAGCACGAAGCGGTCGTTGCCCGGGTGTGCGGGGCGGTCGAAGTCGTAGCGGAAGTGGTGCGCCAGGAGTACGGCCATCAGGTCCGCGGCCGACATCGAGGACGTCGGGTGCCCGGAACCCGCGGCGGCCGAGGCGCGCACGCTGTCCACGCGCAACTGCTGGGCGAGTTCGACGAGTTCACCGGTGTTCATGAGTCTCCTTCCGCAGGGGTGTCCGGGGTGTCCTCGGGGACGTCGGTGCGCTTGACGGGGCCGGGCGCCTTGTGGGGTTCGCCGCCGGGCTGGTTCTTCGCGGGCTCACCACCCGGCTGGTTCTTCGCGGGTTCACCGCCCGGCTGGTTCTTCGCGGGTTCACCACCGGGCTGGTTCTTCGCGGGCTCCGATGCGGGGTTCCCGGACCCGGCGTCCTCGTCCGTCGCCGCCCCCGGCCCCGAGCGGGCGTCGGTCTCCTGCCGCCGCTCCGGCCCGCCCGGCACCCGCGCCAGCTCCGGCGACGCCGTGTCGAGCGGCACCGACCAGGACCGTACGAGTCCCAACTGCACGGCTTGGCGCGGCAGTACGGACTCCAGCAGCCAGTCCGCGGCGACCCGGACGCGGTTGCCGGGCATCGCCGCGAGGTGGTAGCCGCGGGTGACCACCCCGGCCGCCGGGCCGGACAGGGACACGCCGAGCGGGTTGGCGGCGGCCTTCGCGCCGCCCAGGTCCACGACGAAGCCCAGGTCCTTGTGGCGGTAGGGCCGCCGCTCGCCGATGCCGAAGGAGGCGGCGACGTTGCGGGCCACGGTCTTGCCGTGCCGCCAGGCGTGCTGCGCGGTCATCGGCGTGAAGTTCCCCGGGTCGTTCAGGTCCGGTACGGCGGCCGCGTCCCCGCACGCGAACACCTCGGGCCGACCGGGAAGTTGGAGGTACGGATCGACGACGATCCGTCCGCGCTCCAGCGGCTGCCCGGTGCTCTCGACGAGCGGATCCGGCCGCACGCCCACACACCACACGAGCGTCCGGGTCTGAACGAACTCACCGTCGGTCAGCAGCACCCCGTTCGGCGTGGCCTCCTTCACGGAGGTCCCCATGCGCACCTCCACGCCCCGCTCCCGCAACGTGCGGTCGGCGGTGCGGGACAGGTGCTCGTCCAGCTCGGGCAGTACACGCGGCGCGATGTCGAGAAGCATCCAGCGCGGCCGCATGCCCTCCCGCAGGGGGTGCTTGCGCACCTGCGCGTCGGTGTACAGCTGCCCGTGCGCGGCGACCTCGGTGCCGGTGTAGCCGGCGCCGACCACCACGAAGGTGCAGCGGGCGGCGCAGCTCTCGGGGTCGTCCGCGGCCGCCGCGAGCTCCACCTGCCGGGTGACGTGGTCACGCAGGTACAGGGCCTCGGGCAGCCCGCGGAAGCCGTGCGCGTGCTCGGCGACCCCGGGGATCGGGAGCAGCTTGTTCACGCTGCCGACGGCGAGCACGAGCCGGTCGTACGGCAGGACGCCCTCGCCGCCCTCCGGGCCGCTGTAATGCACGGTCCGCCCGTCCAGGTCGATGCCGTCGGCCTCGCCGAGCACCAGGCGTACGTGCGGCAGGGTGCCCGAGAGGGAGACGGTCACCCGGCGTGGCTCCAGGATCCCGGCGGCGACCTGGGGCAGCAGGGGCAGGTACAGAAAGTAGTCGGTCGGGTTCAGCAGGGTGATGTCGGCCTTGCCCCGGGACATCCGGGACAGTTCTCGGGCCGTCCGGTAACCGGCGAAGCCGGCACCGACGATCACTATGCGGGGTCGACTCACGGTTGGCCTCCGACGCTGTCGCGTACCTCGGGAGCCTTCCGCGTCCCCCTGGCCAGGGCGGCCAAACGTCCGCCGGTTTCCCGTCCGGCCGCCGGGTACTCGGACGGCGTCCCGACCCGCCCACGTCGTGGAGGCACACCCCCCATGCCCCAGTACGGCTATTTCCTCTCGTGCGAGCAGTACGGTCCCGCGGAGCTCATCGAACAGGCGCGGATGGCCGAGCAGGCCGGATTCCAGTCGCTGTGGATCTCCGACCACTACCACCCGTGGAACGACGAGCAGGGCCAGAGCCCGTTCGTGTGGTCGGTGATCGGCGCACTGTCCGAGGCGGTGTCGCTGCCCGTCGAGACGGCGGTGACCTGCCCGACCGTACGCATGCATCCGGCGGTGGTCGCGCAGGCCGCAGCGACCAGCGCGGTGATGACGGACGGCCGCTTCCGGCTCGGCGTCGGCTCGGGCGAGGCGCTGAACGAGCACATCCTCGGCGACGCCTGGCCGCCCGCGCACGTACGGCTGGAGATGCTGGAGGAGGCCATCCAGGTGATGCGCCGGCTGTTCACCGGCGAGGAGGTC
Organism: Streptomyces sp. NPDC002838; assembly: GCF_040295365.1. Classification (NCBI taxonomy): domain Bacteria; kingdom Bacillati; phylum Actinomycetota; class Actinomycetes; order Kitasatosporales; family Streptomycetaceae; genus Streptomyces; species Streptomyces sp. NPDC002838. Next base: position 50,293 of record NZ_JBEOVF010000019.1, read on the forward strand.
AACCACCACGGCCCGCACTACACGGTGGAGAACGCCCGCCTGTACACGGTCCCGGACGAGCCCGTCCCGGTCGACATCTCCGGCTTCGGGCCCGCGGCGACCCAGCTGGCGTCCCGGGTGGGCGACGGCTACATCACCATCCAGCCCGACGAGTCGATGGTGGAGCAGTACCGCAAGGGCGGGGGCGGCGCGAATCCGGTCAGCGGCGGCACCAAGGTCTGCTACGACCTCGACAAGGAGGCGGCGGTCCGTACGGTCCACCGGCTCTGGGCGAACGAACAACTGCCCGGCGAACTGGGCCAGGTGCTGCCCTCGCCGAAGCACTTCGAGCAGGCGCAGACACTGGTCACCGAGGACATGGTGCGCGAGACCCGGGTGTGCGGGGACGACGTGGACGAGCACGTCGCGGAGCTGAAACAGTTCGCCGACGCGGGCTTCGACATGGTGTACGTCAACCAGATCGGCCCCGACCTGCGCGGCTTCTTCGACTTCTACCGTACGAAGGTGCTGCCGCAGCTGCAGCAGGCCTCCTGACCGGGGCGGGCCCACGATGAAACTCCACCGCCCCGCCGTCTCCGTGTACACGGTGCCGACCGACGCCCCCGAGGCGGACGGCACGCTGGCCTGGGCCGCCACGACCCTGGTGATCTGCGAGGTGTCCACCGACGGCACGACCGGGACGGGCTGGACCTACGGCCCGGCGGCGGTCGGCGACTTCCTGCACTCCTTCCTCGGCCCGCTCGTCGAGGGTCGCAGCGCCCTGGACATCCCCGCCGTGCACGACGCGATGTGCCGCTCGGTGCGCAACGCGGGCCGTCCGGGTATCGCGTCCTGCGCGATCTCGGCGCTCGACATCGCCCTGTGGGACCTCAAGGCCCGCCTGCTGGAACTCCCCCTGGCCCGGCTGCTGGGCACCGCCCGGGAGACGGTCCCGGTGTACGGCAGCGGCGGCTTCACGACGTACCACGACACACATCTGGCCGCGCAGCTCAACGGCTGGGTGCACGGGCAGCACATCCCGCGCGTCAAGATCAAGATCGGTGAGGGCTGGGGCCGCGCGGTCACCCGGGACCTGGCCCGGGTCCATGCCGCCCGCCAAGTCATAGGAACTGACGCGGAGTTGTACGTCGACGCCAACGGCGCCTACACCCGCAAGCAGGCGGTCCGGGTCGGGCACGCGCTCGCCGAGCACGGGGTGGGCTGGTTCGAGGAGCCGGTGTCCTCGGACGATCTCACCGGCCTGCGCCTCGTCCGCGACGCCCTGGTGTGCGACGTGACGGCCGGCGAGTACGGCTACGACCTCCCCTACTTCGCCCGCATGATCGCCGCCGGTGCCGTCGACTGCCTCCAGATCGACGCGACGCGCTGCGGCGGCCTCACCGAGTTCCTGCGCGCGGCGGCGCTCGCCCACGCCCACGGCCTGGAGGTCTCCACCCACTGCGCACCGCACGTCCACGCCGCCGCGGCCGCCACGATCCCCAACCTCCGCCACATCGAGTGGTTCCACGACCACGTACGCATCGAGGACATGTTCTTCGACGGCGCCCTGGACCCCACGGGCGGAGTCGTACGCCCGCTCAGCGGCCACGGCCTGACGCTGCGGACCGAGGAGGTGGAGGAGTACCGGGTGGCCTAGGCCGGCCTAGGCGTCGAGGATGGCGACGTCGAGGATGGCGACGATGGCGTTCATGTCCTTGACGTCCGACGCAACTTCGACCAGCCCCCACGGCGCAGCCCGGCAGTCACCACCGCACCCAGGCCGCCGGCGGCCAGCGCCCCCGCACCCATCCGTCCCCGGTTCCGCGACACCCAGTCCTGCGGGCTGTCCGATACGGCCTCGCTGTCGAAGCGGCCGTGCGCCCCGTAGTCCCGCCCGTGCGGCCCGTCGGCCGGCGTCCACAGGTTTCCGGGGCCGCCGACGGGCTCCCCCTCGGCCTGTGGGTCCTGCTGCGAGTCGAACGCGGTCCGCGCGAGGTAGCGGTCGAGGAACCCCGGCACCACCGCGTTGACGATCAGCGTGGCCGCCGTGGAACCTCCGACCCAGTACTCCCGCCGCCGCCCGTGCCCGGCCGCGTGCACGATCGCCCGCGCCGCCACCTCCGGCTGGTACACGGGCGCGACCGGCCTGGCCCGCCCCGGCATCCGGTTCAACACCCAGTCGAACTGGGGGGTGTTGACGCCGGGCAGCTGCACCATCGTCGTACGGACGCCGCTGCCCGTGTGCAGCAGCTCGCAGCGCAGCGACTCGTTGAACCCCTGGATGGCGTGCTTGGCGCCGCAGTACGCCGACTGCAGCGGAATGCCGCGGTAGGCGAGCGCGGAACCGACCTGCACGATCGTGCCCCGGTCGCGCGGCAGCATGTGGTGCAGCGCGGCCCGGGTGCCGAACACATAGCCCAGGTACGTCACTTCGGTCACCCGCCGGAACTCGTCCGGGGTGATCTCGGTGAACGGGGCGAAGACCCCGGCGAAGGCGTTGTTGACCCAGACGTCGATCTGCCCGAAGGCGTCGACGACTTTCTGGGCCGCGTCGTCGACCGCCTTGGCATCGGCCATGTCGACGGTGACGACGAGCGCCTCACCGCCGGCGCGCTGCACCTCGTCCGCGGCCGCGGCGAGACCCTCGCGCCCCCGGGCCAGCAGGGCGACGCGTGCGCCCCGGGCGGCGAAGGCCACGGCCGTGGCCCGGCCCACGCCGCCGCTGGCCCCGGTCACCACGACGGCCTTGCCGTGCCTCGACAACGGGCCCTTGCGGAAGTCACGCACGGCGCATCACGCCCGGTGGTGCGGCTGCTCGGGGTCGATGTCGTCCGGGCGCGGCGCCATGGGGGCGGTCCCGCCGGGTGCCGGCGTGCCCGCTCCAGGGGCGCCGGTCGCCGCGCCCGCGCCTCCGGGCGCGACGGGCGGCATCGGCGGATACGGCGCGCCGACGCGCTCGGGACCGGCCGCGGCGGGTTCGGCCTCGCGTTCGGGCGCCGGACGGGACGCCGAGGGCCGGGCGGCACCGCGCAGCGCATACGCCACGGCGCCGAGGATCGCGGCGGTGATCAGGGCGGCGGCCCAGTCCGGCAGACCGGCGGCGAGAGCCAGACCCACGGTGAGCGCGAGGGCCGCACCCGCGTACAGGGCGACGGCGCCGGACGCGGCGTACAGCATGGCCGTACGTCGTTGCCTGCGCGTCTGCTCGCGCAGTTCGTCCCGTACGGTCTCCCGCGCCACCTGCGCCAGCTCGTCGACCAGATGCTTGTCCAGATGCTCCAGGTGATCCAAGCGGTCCATGGCCGTCGGGTACCCCCGGCCACGGGCGCGTAACGCTCCTGCCGAGGGGTACCCGCCCTGCTCGCAAGCCTTTATCGCAGGATTCCAAGCCCCCTATCCAGATTTCAGGGAGAAAGAGGATGACCGAACGCGCCGACGTCGTGGAGTTGCTCAAAGGGCAGCACACGCGAATCCGGGAACTGCTCGACGAGGTGGCGGCCACCAGGGGCGACGAGCGGAAGCAGTGCTTCCATGACCTCGTCCGCCTCCTCGCGGTGCACGAGACCGCTGAGGAAGAGGTCGTCCATCCCTTTGCCCGCACGAACATCGACGGCGGAGAACTCGTCGTCAGGGACCGTATCGAGGAGGAGGAGCGGGCCAAACAGGCGCTGGCGCGTCTGGACGACATGGATCCCGGCTCCCCCGAGTTCTTCGACCACTTCGCGGCCCTGCGCCAGGACGTCCTGGCGCACGCGGACAACGAGGAACGCTACGAGTTCGCGCACTTCGACCGGGTCGCCGACCGCGGCCGGCTGGAGACGCTGGCCCGCGCCGTGCAGGCGGCGGAAGCCCTGGCACCGACCCGCCCGCACCCGGGCGCCGACACGGCGATGAAGAACGTGGCGGTGGCCCCGGTCGCGGCCGTGATCGACCGCACACGGGATGCCGTACGCAAGGCCATGGGCTGACCTGAGCAGCCCCTGGGGTCTGTCTGACGGTCGGGCCGTGGGGATCGCGTGAAACGATCTCCTCACCCGGCCGCCCCAACTAGGCTCGTCACATGGACATTCTGGGAGCCACGCTGCGCGTCTGCGTCGACGACCTGGAGACCGCGGTCCCCTTCTACGAACGGCTGGCGGGCGGCAGAGCCCTCCGGTTCGAACGCGGCGGCGTGCAGGTCGCCGCGGTCGGCTGTTTCCTGCTGATGAGCGGGCCCGAGGCCGAACTGGAGGTGCTGCGCAAGGTCGCCGCGACGATCGCCGTGAAGGACGTCGACGAGGCCCGCCAAGTGCTCACCGAGATGGGCGCGCACATCATCGCCGGCCCGGTGCCGACTCCGGTGGGCCGCAACCTGATCGCGATGCATCCGGACGGCACGGTGTACGAGTACGCGGACCGCGGCGGAGCGTAGCCGTTCAGGGCCCGGTGAAGGCGCAGGCCCACGCGTCGAGCACGACGGTGACGGACCTGGACACGATGAAGATCAGCGTCAAGCCCGCATCTCGGCGGTGATCGCCCAGCGCTCGTGGTCCCGCCAGGCCCCGTCGATGAAGATCATGTCCGGCGAGAACCCTTCGAGCCGGAACCCGCAGCTGCGGGCGAGCGCGATGGACGCGGCATTGCCCGGCTGCACATTGATCTCCAGCCGGTGCAGCCGCATCGGCCCGAACGCGTACCCGACGACAAGATCGAGCCCCTCGCGCATCAGCCCGCGCCCGGCGGCGTGCGCGAAGGCGCCGTAGCCCAGGGCACCGCACTGGAAGCCGCCCTCGACGATGTTGTTGATGTTGATGAACCCGGCGATGGCCCCGCCGTCGCCCTTCTCCGCGGCCTTCTCGCACACCAGGAACCCGGCCTTGGCCGGATCCTCGATCAGCCGCCCGGCGTACGCGGCATACGCTCCCGCGCTGTCCGGGGGAAACAGCCACGGCCGGTGCAGTTCCCTGCTCTCCCGGGCCCGGGCGGTGAACTCGGCACCGTCTTCGTAGGTGAAGTGACGTATCCCCACGCGAGGGCCTTCGGCAAGGTAACGGGAAGCGCTGTCGGGCATCCGGCCACCCTACGACTCCCTGGCCCCGCCCCTCAGCCGCCCGCCACCGGCAGTTCCAGCACCCCCGTCTCCCCCGGCGCGCTCGCCACGGTCACCGGTTTGATGCCCCGGTTGCCGAAGTACGCGTCGTCGCTCGCCGCGATCACGAACTGCAGGCGGTGGCCCTTCTCGTAGCGGTGGACGATGCCCGGGAGGGTCACCGTGAAGCTCTTCCTCACGTCGGGGACGCGGACCGGGGCGACCAGGCGGTGGGCCAGGGTCTTGGTGCCGTCGGGGGCGATGTCGTAGAGCTTGGCGAACAGCACGAGCTTGTCGGCGGCGTCGCCCGAGTTCTGGGTGCGTTCGGCCTTCCGGGAGATCACCTTCAGCGTGGCCCTCGGCGCGCCGACGACATCGACCGTGCGTGCCAGCGGCTCGCTCGTCCAGCCGAGGTAGGTGCCCTCGGTGTCGTACGGCGCCGGGTCCGGCAGGCCGAGGACACTGGCCAGCGAGTGCTCCGAATGGCTGGTGGGGACCAGTTGGTTGGTGTAGGTGCGGCTGCCCCGGGTCACCTTCCGGTGGTTGTCGACGAGCTTGGCGTCGCCGGAGAGGTACAGCTTCTGGTTGAGGGCGGGGAGGCGGTCGGCGGTGGCGTAGGTGCTGGTGGGGTCGTTGATCCAGTCGCGGTAGTAGGCGAAGGCCGGGCCCGTGTCGACGTCGTTCTGCTTGCGCAGGTAGCGGTCGAACCAGGCCAGGATGCGCCTGCCGACGTAGCTGGTCTCCAAGTTGCCCTCGACGAGGTTGAGTTCACCGGTGGCCGGGTCCGTCACCCCGCCGCTGTGGCCCCACGACTGCCAGATCATCTTCGTGGTCGTCCCCCGGGCCTTGAGGGCCTTGTACGTCGCCGTCGCCTCGTTGAGATTGAAGAGGCTGTCGGCCTGCCCCTGGACCAACAGCGTGGGCGCCTCGATCCGGCTCTGGTACGACATCGGCGACACGCTGTGCGCGTAGGCGAGCAGTTCGGCGGTCCGGTCCGCCGGGTAGCGGCCGGAGTTCAGCGTGTGGATGGTGTCGCAGGCCTTGCGGACGAAGTGCCGGCAGGGCAGGGAGTTGATCCGGGACGGATCGAGGCTCGGCAGCAGCAGCGGCTGCCCCTCGCCGATGAGGTAGAAGCCGTTCGTCCACTGCCATTTGAAGGCACCGGGCACGTTCCCGGCACCCACCGCGTTGTTCGGGTCGAGGGAGTACGCCAGGTCGTTCCAGGTGATCATCGGCACCAGCGCGTCGACGCGGTGGTCGACGGCCGCCGTCGCCAACTGAATGGCGCCCCCGTAGGAGCCGCCCAGCATGCCGACCCGCGGATCGCCCGCCCTGTCGAGGGTCACGAAGTCGGCGTTGGTTCCGTCGTCGGCGGCCCGCTTCCCGCCCAGGAAGTCGATGAGCTCCGAGGCCGCCGCTCCGTCGATCGCCGGGTCGTCGAGCGAGATCAGGCAGCCGCTCTCGCCGAAGCCGAGCCCGGAGTAGACGAGTGAGACATAGCCGCGCTGGGCGAAGGCCTTGCCGATGGCGTCCGTCTGGCCGTCCGCCTTGCTGCCGCCGAAGCCGTTCGTGGCGAGCACGGCAGGCGCGGGGTGGCCGCGGTTCACGTCGGCGGGCCGGTACAGGTCGGCGTCGATCGTGCAGGTGCGGCCGCCTGCCTGGACGGTGAACGTCAGTGCGGTGACGGTGAACGGGCCGGCCGCGGACGCGGGAGTGGTGAGGGCGAGGGGAGCGGTGAGCGTGGTACCGAGCAGAAGAGCGAGCGGGACTCGGAGTCTGGGCACACGACGGGACACGAAGGCCTCCACACTGAGGACGATCACAGGGAGAAACAGCCCGACTTACCGGCCAGTAAGCACTGGTCGACAGCCATGGTGTGACACGTGTCAGGCGAGGTCAATCGCCGAAACGTGTGTTTCTTGACGGGTATTCAGGGAAACGGGCTCAGCGCAGAGCGGGTGCGTCGAGCGTCACCGTGCCCGCGTCGGCGTCGAGTTCCGCCGCCACCCCGAAGGGGATCGTCAACGCCCCCTCGCAGTGTCCGAACCCGAACTCCTCCACCACGGGCACACCGAGTCCGCCGAGCCGGTCGGCGAGGACGGCGCGCAATTCGTCGTACGGACCGCACCGGGCCCAGGAGCCGAGCGCGATCCCGGTGACGCCGTCGAGCCATCCGCTGCGCCGCAGGTGGGTCAGCATCCGGTCTATTCGGTACGTCCGTTCGCCCACGTCCTCGATCAGCAGCAGGCCTCCCCGGGCACCGGTGTGAGCGTGCGGCGTACCGAGGTCGGAGGCGAGCAGGCTGAGACAGCCGCCCAGCGTGACGCCCCGGGCCCGGCCGGGAACCATGGCCGTACCGGCGGAGGCGATCGTACGGACCGTCTCCGGAGCGAACAGCGTGGCCTTCAGGTGCTCCTGCGCCCGGGCGTTCTTGACGAAGTCGACGCCGGCCGCCGCCGGTCCGTGCAGCGTGACCAGGTCCAGTCGTGTGGCGAACGCCTGGTGCAGCACCGTGATGTCGCTGAAGCCCACGAACACCTTGGGTCCGGCCGCCCGCATCGCCGCCCAGTCGAGCAGGTCGACCATCCGCTGCGCCCCGTACCCGCCCCGCGCACACAGCACCGCGTCCACGGCCGGATCGCACCAGGCGCCCTGCAGATCGGCGGCCCGGTCGGCGTCCGTACCCGCCAGATAGCCGAACTCGCCGTGCCGGTCCAGCACATGGGGTGCCACGACGGGATCGAGGTCCCAGCCGCGCAGCACGTCGAGCCCGGCCTGCAACCGCTCCTCGGGAACGGGTCCGCTGGGCGCGACGACGGCCACGCGGGCACCGGGGGCGAGCCGGGACGGACGGACGAGTTCCTTCACCGGGCCCGCTCCATCGACGTGTTCCTTCCCTCGGACAGCTGCAGAGTCGGGATGCCGGGCGGCTTCAGCCCGAAGCCCTGGGCATACAGGGAGAGTTCGGATTCCAGCACCCGGATCATCGTCTCGGCTCGCCGGAACCCGTGCCCCTCCCCCTCGAAGGCGAACTCCTCCAGCACACACCACACTTCCCCGAGGTCGAGGCGCACCTGCGGTTCCGCCCAGCGCAGTCCGCCGCCGAAGGGGGACACGGGGGTGAGCGGGCGCGGTTCGCCGCCCGGCTCGTACCGGTGGAGGCGCTGGTCGGCGAAGTGCACGAAGACGACGAGCGGCACGCCGTCGACCACCGTCCCGGCCCAGGGCTGTCCGCCGTACTCGATGGCCCGACTGCGCACGTTCCACGGAGCCGACAGCACCCGACTCCTCGGTGCCGCCCGCCCGTCTCCCGCGACCGCCCTTCCCAGGAGGCGCTTCGCGCCCCACCTCCTGATTACGCCGTCGTACGAGTGTGCGCCGACCGCCCTCGGTGGGCCGCGGCTCGGTCCACCAGACCTCGTCGCCGACGAAGCCCACGAATTCGGGGTGCCCGTCGTGCGCGGCGGCGAGTGCCGCGTCGATGGGCGAGGACCACGAACCGTATGCCGACGTCCGCATACTGTCTCCCACTTGCCTACGCCGTCCGCAGGAAACGGTCGAGCACCCGCACCCCGAAGTGCAGCGCCTCGACCGGCACGCGTTCGTCGACTCCGTGGAAGAGCGCCTGGTAGTCGAAGCCCTCGGGGAGCTTCAGCGGCGCGAAGCCGTAGCCGGTGATGCCGAGGCGTGAGAACTGCTTGGCGTCCGTGCCGCCGGACATGCAGTACGGGACCACGTGCCCCTCCGGCGCGAACTCCTCGACGGCGGCGCGCATCTTCGCGTACGTCGGCGAGTCCACCGGTGCCTGGAGGGCGACCTCGCGGTGGTGGAACTCCCAGTGCACGTCCGGTCCGGTGAGCCGGTCGAGCGTGGCGCGGAACTCGGCCTCGGCGCCGTACAGGTAGCGCCCGTCGACGTATGCCACCGCCTCCCCCGGAATCACATTGATCTTGTATCCGGCGTCCAGCATGGTCGGGTTGGCACTGTTGCGGACGGTCGCCTCGACGAGGCTCGCCGCCGGGCCGAGCTTGTCCAGCAGCGCGTCCACGTCGCGCGGATCGGTGTCGATGCCGTACAGCGCGGCGAGCTCGGTGAGCGCGGCGCGCACGGTCGGGGTGAGCCGCAGCGGCCACTCGTGCTCGCCGATCCGGGTGATCGCGGCGGCGAGACGGGTCACGGCGTTCTCGCGGTTCACCTTGGAGCCGTGCCCGGCCCGCCCGCGCGCCGTGAGCTCGATCCAGCCCGTGCCGCGCTCACCGGCCGCGATCGGGTAGATCTGCCGCCCGGCGCCGTCGTGGAAGGTGAACGCGCCCGACTCGCTGATGCCCTCCGTGCAGCCCTCGAACAGCCCGGCGTGCCGGTCGGCGAGGAATCCGGAGCCGTCCTCGGCGCTCGCCTCCTCGTCGGCGGTGAAGGCGATGACGAGGTCGCGGCGGGGCCGTACGCCCTGACGTGCCCAGGCCCGGACGACGGCGAGGATCATCGCGTCCATGTTCTTCATGTCGACGGCGCCGCGCCCCCACACGACCCCGTCGCGGACCTCCCCGGAGAAGGGGTGCCCGCTCCAGTCCCGGGCCTCGGCGGGCACGACGTCCAGATGACCGTGGACGAGCAGGGCGTCGGCCGACGGGTCGGTCCCCTCGATCCGGGCGACGACGTTCGTACGGCCCTGGGCGCGCTCCAGGAGCGTGGGCTCCAGGCCCGCCTCGGCGAGCCGTGCGGCGGCGTACTCGGCGGCGGGCCGCTCCTGGCAGTCGCCGCCGCCCCGGTTGGTGGTGTCGATGCGGATGAGGTCGGAGGTGAACTCGACGACCTCGTCCAGGGCCTGCTGGTCAGCCATACTGCTCCTCCACCGCGGCCGAGACGATCGTGGTGACCGCCTTGAAGGTGCGGATCCCCTCGTACATGCGCTCGCTGGTGTACACGACCTTCCGCTCGCCGACGCGGGCCACGCCCGGTACGACGGTGGCGGCCATCGCGAGGTGCTCGGCGTCGAATTCCAGCGCGATCGTGAAGGGGCCGCCCGGTACCGGCTCCTGCCGGGCCGCCAGGGCGGCGGCCTCCTTCGCCGCGGCCCTGATGTCGGCGGCGGTCCTGCCCGGCGTACGGCACACGGCCGCATACCGCGACACGTGGTCCTTGACGGCTACCTTCAGCGCCTCGGGGGCATAGCCGAGCGCGTCCTCACAGGCCACGTCGTCACCGGTGACGAGGACGACCGGCACGCCGTACTCGGCGACGACATGCGCGTTGAGCAGCCCCTCGCTCGCCCGTACGTCGTTCAGCCACACCCCGGTGATGGAGTTGGCGAGGTAGGTGTGCGCGAGGACGCCCTCCATGCCGGCGCCCGCGTGGTAGCCGACGAAGGCGATGCCGTCCACATCGCCGTGCTGCACGCCCTCCACCATGGACAGGGACTTGTGCCGCCCGGTGAGCATCCGCGCCCGGTCGTCCAGTCGTTCGAGCAGCAGATTGCGCATGGTCCAGTGCGCCTCGTTGACGAGCACCTCGTCGGCGCCCCCGTCGAAGAATCCCAGCACGGCGGCGTTGACGTCCGAGGTGAACATCGCCCGGCACCGCTCCCACTGCGGCGTCCCCGGCAGCACGTCGGCGGGCCACGTCACACCGGTGGCTCCTTCCATGTCGGCGCTGATCAGGATCTTCATGCTGCGTCACGTTACGCGCCGGCGGGGGAACCCGCCACGAAGGGGACGGGAGGTTCGGCAGCGTTCCCCGCGCCGGCGCCAGTAAGGCCGCTTCCCTCCGTACGGTACGGAAGTACGTCTCCTGATGGTGCGTCAGTCCGTCGGTCCAGACGATTGGACCGAATGGAAGAGGGGTGACGGCTGCGGAGCCGCTCCTGAGCGGGAGCACGGCGATAGTGGGCCTCATGACTGATCACCAGCAGGGGCGCCGGTCCCGCAAGAGGTGCGAGAAGCGGCAGTGGGAGCTCCGTGAGTCGGTTCGGTCGCGCATCGGCGAACTCCGGGCCCTGCTGGAGACCAAGAAGCAACGTGCGGAGCGGGACGACGACCCCTTGGTACGGGACGCGGCACCGGTGCTCTACGGGAGGGCGGTCGCCGAGCTCGACCTCGCCGAGGAGCGGCTCGATCACTGCGACTGCCCCCGGCGTCTGACTCCGACGCACCTGGCTTCGGCCCAGACCCACCTCGACGCGGCGCTCAATCTTCTGCTGCGACTCGCCCCGCTGGACGACGTCACGGCGCGGATCCCCAACCTGCTGGCCCTGATCCGGGAACACCTTCCCGTCAGCGATCCGCGGAGGATCCGGGTCGAACAGATCACGAAGAACGCGCTCACAGCGACACCGGAGTCGAGGCGTCTGACCCGCGAGGAACGCGAGACGCTCATCGACGCGGTGACCGTCGCCCGCCAGACCCTGCAGCGCGAGCAGCTCCGTGTCCTCAGCTTCGTCCGTATCGTCCTCTGGGTGACCTTCGGCCTCGCGGTCATCGCGATCGCGGTCGCCGTTCTGGGCAGTCGGCACCCGGAGCTGGTGCCCCTGTGCTTCCAGCCGGTCCAGCCCGATCTCAGGTCCTTCGCCGTCGTCTGTCCCACCCGGACCCGGCCGTTCCCGGAGAAGAGCCACGAGAACTTCGCCAAGGTCGCAGGCCCGTGGGACTACCTCGTCGTCGAGATCATCGGGATCGTTGCCGCCTCCGTCGCCGCGGCGGCCTCGCTGCGCCGCATCAAGGGCACGTCGACCCCGTACAACGTGCCGGTGGCCCTGGCGCTGCTGAAGCTGCCGACCGGCGCGCTCACCGCCGTACTGGGTCTGCTGTTGATGAGCGGGGAGTTCGTGCCCGGGCTGACCTCCCTCGACTCCTCGGCGCAGATCATCGCCTGGGCCATCGTCCTCGGCTACGCCCAGCAGGTCTTCACCAGGTTCGTCGACAGCCAGGGCCAGGCTGTGCTGAACGCTGTGGGCGGCCCGGGTGACTCCCGGTCGGCGCAAGGCGGCGAAGCCCGGGATACGGGCTGAAGCCAAGCAGAGGACCGCCGTCCTGCCCACGGCGACAGGGCCGGCCGAGCGGGTCAGGCGGGCTCGGCCGTGGTGCCGCGTACGACGTCCTGCGACCTGCGGTCTCGGGCGGCGAGGGTGTCCGCGGGAGCGGTCGGGCCGAGCAGGATCAGCGCCTCGCCACGGAAGGCCGGCAGCGTCTCGACGGCGGTGTGCTCGTGTCGGGTGCGGGTCTGGGTGCTGAGGACGAGGTCATAGCCGCACGAGCAGGCGACCGCGCACGGCAAGCGCGTCCAGGCCCTCGGCGGCGCCAGGAACCACGCCGTCGTCCTGCCCGACGCCGACCTGGAGTTCGCCGCCAACCACATCACCGCCGGCGCCTACGGCTCGGCCGGCGAGCGCCGCATGGCCGTCTCCGTCGCCGTCGCGGTCGGTGCCGCGGCGGGCGGCCTTGTCGAGCTGTTGGAGCGCAAGGCCCGCGAGGTCGAGGTCGGCCCGGCGAGAAACCTGCGCAGCGCCGCGGCCGGCCTGTAACCGCTCCCCTACGTGGCCCCGTTCCCGCCGGCCGGGAACGGGGCCACGGCTGTACCCACGTATGGAGGACAGGCGGTACGGCCTTCCGCTCAGCCCCCATGAATGCGGTCGACGAGGATGTCGATGACCAGCGGCGTGCGCGGCCCGAAGCTGAGCAGCACCCCGTCCTCCAGGGTGACGACCCGTCGGTTCGTGCCGGCCGGTGTCTCGCGGATGCCCGGGATGTCGACGAGGCCGTCGACGCCGCCGACCGATTCAAGGCCCTTGTCCATCATCAGGATCACGTCCGGCTGGGCGCTGACGAGCGCTTCGCTGGTGAGGGGCGTGAAGGGCTTGTCCAGACCCGCCTCGACGCCCGCGTCCACCGCGCCCGCGGCATCGATCAGCGAGTCGGCGCCCGACCCCTTGCCGCCCATGAGATAGACGGCCGCGCTGCCCCGCATGTACAGGAAGGCCACCTTGGGCTCGCTGCCCTTCGGAGCGGCAGCGCGGGCGGCCGAAAGTTCCTTGTCCATACGGGCGTTGAGGGCCTTGCCCGCCTCCGGGACGCCGAGGGCCTCGGCGATACGGGTGGTGCGCGTGGAGACGTCGGCCGGCTTGGTGGCCGGGTCGAGGACGACGACCGGAACGCCGGCGTCCCGGATCTGGTCGACGGCCTCCTCGGGACCGGTGTCGGTGTCGGCCAGCACCACGGTCGGCCTCAGCGACAGCACGCTCTCCGCGCTCACGTCGTGTGCCTTGGTGACCTGCGGGAGCTTCTTCGCCTCCTCGAAGGTGGCGGTGATGTCACGGCCGACGACCCGGTCGCCGAGCCCGAGCGTGAACACGATCTCCGCCACGCCGCCGTTGAGCGGCAGGATGCGCGAGGTGTCCTCGACGGTGACCTGGCGCCCGTCGGAGGAGTCGACGGTGACCGGCAACTCGGGTGTGGGCGCCTTGCCTTCGAGGGGCACGAGGGTGTTCTTCGCGAGTTGTCTCCCGGCCGCCGCCGCCCGTGCGCTCGCGGACACCGGGGACGCGCCCGGCTCCGAAGCCGTCCCCGAGGAGTCGGAGCCGCCCCCGCACGCGGCCGTCAGCAGCGCGAGGGCCAGGGCGAGGGGGGCAATACCCCGGCGCCGCAGGCACTTTGCGGATCTTCCGGACATACGCATCGCTCAGCCTTTCGAGTCTCCCATGTGGCATGCATACGATCAGTAGCTTAGGTTAGGTTTACCTTAATAACTCTTGGTGGGGGTGTTGACGTGAATGGGGCAAGTGGCTTGCGCGGCAGGCGAGTTGCGGGGGCGGCCGCGGCCGCGGCGATCGTTCTGACGCTTCCGACGGGCTCGCCCGCGGCAGCCGCGGGCACCTCGGCGACCGGGCCGGAGGGGCAGAAACTCACCGTCCCCAAGGCCTCCGGACTCGACCCTGCGGGCGAGACGGTGACGGTGTCCGGCACCGGCTACAACACCGAGAAGGGCATCTACGTCGCCTTCTGCGTGGACAACGGCGCCGGCAAGACGCCCACCCCCTGCGTCGGCGGTGTCGACATGTCCGGCGAGTCCGGGGCGTCCGCGTGGATCTCCTCCAACCCGCCGTCGTACGGCGAGGGACTGGCGAAACCGTACGGCGGCAGCGGACACAAGGGCACGTTCAGCGTGCGGCTCAAGGTGCGCGCCAAGGACGCCAACACCGACTGCACCAAGTCGGGCGTGACCTGTGCCGTGATCACGCGCAACGACCACACGCGCGGCGGCGACCAGACCCAGACGGTCCGCCTCCCGGTGACGTTCGGCGGCAGCGGCGGGAGCGCGACGGGCGACGACAACGCCTCGCCGACGCCGAGCGCCACCGCCACCGCCACCGCGAGCACTACAGGCGGTTCCGGCGACACCGGCGAGAAGCCGTCGAGCGGGCCGCTGGCCAGTACCGGTTCGGCCGCCCTGACGGTCGGGCTCACCGCGGCCGGGCTGGTCGCGGCCGGCACCGGCACCTGGTTCTGGGCGCGCCGACGCCGGGCCGGGCAGGCGGGCGGCGCGAGCGCCGGCTGACCTCGGGCGGTGCGCGCTCGCTGACACCGACTCAACCTCATAGCAGAGGGAGAATTGAAGATGGCGAAGAGACCCGGTGCCGCCGCTCTGGCGGGCGGCGCCCTGCTCGCGCTGCTGTGCCCGGGCTTGGCGACCGCACAGGACGGGGAGACGTTCCCCCGCGAGGTGTCCGGCGGTTTCGCGAGCTGGGCCACGGCCGAGGCGGAGCTGACCGACCACGGCGTGTCGGTCGATGTCACCGAACCCGCCGTACGGGGATCCGGCGACCGCGCCTGGTTCCCGGCCACGGGCGGTGGCACGGACCCCGAAACCGGTGACGCCGAAGTCGAGTTGGCCGGTACGGCCCGGCTGACCGGGTCCGTCGCGTCCGCGCAGCCCCTCACGCTCGGCGGTCTGCGGCTGGAGCTGCGCGGCGGCGAGGGCGCACTCTTCGCGCGTACGGCCGTCGACGGCGAGGCCCGCGAACTGGCGCTGGCCGATGTGGCGACGGACGACGCCTCCCCCGCCGTACGCACGGGCGGCGTGACGTGGACCGGACTGCGGGCATCCCTGACGGACGACGGCGCCCGACTGCTGTCGCGGTGGAGCGGGCAGCGGTTCACGGCGGGGGACGGCCTCGGCCGCCTGGAGGTGACGGTGGGGACAGGGAGCGGCGACGCACCCGAACTGCCGGATCCGCCGGCCGAGACACCGCAACCGTCCCCGAGCGCCACCGCCCCGGAGAAACGGCAGACGGCGCCACGGCGACAGAGCGGACCCTCGGCCGCGGTGGCGCACGCCGGCCTCGTGGCGGGCGGCGAGCAGGAAGTCAGCGGCGCGGGCTTCGAGCCCGGCGAGGTGGTGCTCGTCGCGATCGACGAGGACACCCGGTACCAGGCGGTGGCCGACGAAGAGGGCCGTATCTCCCGGGCCTTCCCGGTGTACGCGACGGCCGCCGAGGGCGCGCACTCCGTCGAGCTCTACACCGTCTCCGGAGAGCGCGGGGCCGTCACGCGTTTCGAGGTCCGGGCCTCGGACTGATGGGCATCGAGGAGCGGGCCGCACGGTCCGCTCCTCGGCATGTCCAAGTCCCGTCGTACTCAAGGGAGTTGGAAGTCCCAGACGGTTCGTTGACAAGCAGCCGGGAATCATATTTAGGTTTGCCTTACCTAACCCCGAGCCTCAACCCTCAGGGTTCCACGCACCGAGAAAGGTGAAGTGCTCACCATGAGAGCCGTTCCTTCCGCCCGCACCGCCGCCCGCACGGGCCTCGCCGCCGCCGCCTCCGCCGCCCTCACCCTGGGCCTGGCCACCTCGGCCTCCGCCGCCACCTCGACCCGCACGATCGTCGACGGCAGCACCACCTACAACCTGTCGGTGACCGCGCCGGACTCGGCCGCCGCCGCCGGCCAGGTCATCACCGTCACCGGCTCCGGCTTCAACACCGGCCAGGGCATCTACGTCGGCCTGTGCGTGGTCAACGGCGCCCCGGGCGCGAACAAGCCCACCCCCTGCCTGGGCGGGCAGGACGAGGACGGCTCGGCCGGCGCCTCGCACTGGGTCAACAACACCTTCGGCGGGATGTTCGCCAACAGCTCCAAGTTCGGCAGCGGCGGCACCTTCAGCGCGCAGATCTACGTCAAGGCGACCCTCGAGGACGGCCGGGTCTGCGGTGACGACGTCACCTGCGCCGTCGTCACGCGCGCCGACCACTTCGACACCAACGACCGCAAGTACGACGTGCACGTCCCGATCAGCTTCCAGTAAGCGCCCGTAGCTCCGACGGGTCCCGCGGGTCGGTCGTCCGGCCGGCCCGTTCCGGCACGTCCAGGGTGCGGGGCGCACCCGACAGTGAGGAAATCTCCATGCATCGCAGACGCCCGGCGGCGCTCCTCGGCGCCGCCGCGCTCGTCACCGCTTCCGTCGCCGTCGGCTCCACCGCCCAGGCCGCCGACACCCCGAAGACGGCACTCGGCAAGGACGGCCAGAAGCTCACCGTCTCCGCCTCCGCGCACCTGAACCCGGACGGCGAGAACCTCCGCGTCACCGGCTCCGGCTACGACGACACCAAAGGCATCTACGTCGCCGTGTGCAAGGACAACGGCGACAACCGCATTCCCAGCCCCTGCCTCGGCGGTGCCGACCAGAGCGGAACCAGCGGCGCGTCGAAGTGGATCATCCCCGAGGGCGCGCCGGACGAAGGCGCCGGCGAGGTCGCCATTCCGTGGGGCGTCGGCGGCACCTTCGACGTCGAGCTCGAGGTCAAGGCGAAGGACGGCGGCCTCGACTGTCTGCAGGTGACCTGCTCGGTCGTCACCCGCGTCGACCACAACGGCACCGGCGACCGCTCCCAGGACGTCCGCATCCCCATCAGCTTCGAGGGCCAGGACCCCGGTGACGGCGGCGGCGACGGCGTGGACGTACCGGCGGGCACCGTCAGCTACGCGCGGTCGGCCGAGTTCACCACCGCGGGCCGGCCGCTGGACCTCATGCTGCACCCCGACTCCGGGAAGCTGTACGTCGGTTCGGACAACATCCCCGACACCGCGGACGTGGCCGAGCAGGGCCTGTACGCCCTCGACCCCAAGGACGGCAAGGTCCTCAGCCACATCGCCCAGGCCCCCGGCTCCACCGGCGCCCTGGCCCCCCGGGTGGTCCGCCGTGTCGTCGCACCGCTCCCCGGCGACGGGGCCGTGTTCCACTACCCGCTGCGCGGCATAGGCACCGCCAAGGACGGCGACACGGCCGCGAAGGGCGTCTGGCTCACCGGCACCGAGGTCACCGGCATCGGCGCGGGCGCCGACGCCGCCGGTGTCCTGGTGGCGCAGGGCCCCGCCCTCTCCGAGGTCGAGACGGCCACGGGCACCGTCAAGCGGACCCTCACCCTCGACGGCGGCTACTACCTCGGCGTGGACACCGCCCACGACGCCGCCTGGTCCACCGGCCTCACCGGCGGGCAGCTGCGGCGCGTCGACACCGGCTCCTTCAAGGTCACGGCCACGGCCGAACTCCCCGACGCCTCCGTGTTCTTCGTCGAACCGGACCCGGCGACCGGCAACGTCTGGGTGGGCAGCGGGGACGACGTGCTCGTCTTCGACAAGGACGCCAAGCTGCTGACCACCCTGAAGGGCAAGGACCGCCCCACGGCGGCGGGCTTCGACAGGACCACCGGCGAGGCCTTCGTGCTGCGGGAGGACTACGGCAACGCCGACAACGGCGCGGACAACACCGGCTCCCTCCAGGTGTTCGACAGCGCCACCTTCGAGCAGGCGGCCGAGCCGGTCGCCCTGCCCGGCAGCCGCGCCGGCACCCATGCGGGCCTCGCCGTCGCCCCGGGCGCCACCTCCGTCTATCTCACCAACCAGGAGGAGAGCGAGGTCGTGAGGTTCGACCGCCGTGTCTCCCCCAAGGTCACCCAGTCCCCCACCGACCAGTCCGTTTCACCGGGCGACGAGGTGACGTTCGTCGCCGCGGCGGAGGGCACCCCAAAGCCCACCGTGCGCTGGCAGGTCAGCCCGGACGACGGCCAGACCTGGTCCGCGGTCGAGGGCGCCACGAAGAACGCGTACTCCTTCACCGCGAAGGCCTCGCAGGACGGCTACCTGTACCGCGCCGAGTTCACCAACTCCGTGGGCACGACACGCACTTCACCTCTCACGCTCACGGTCACCGAGGCCGGCGGGGGCAACGGCGGCGGTGACGGTGGCGGCGACGGCGACACCGAGCCGTCCGGCACCAAGACGGTCACCGGCCCGGAGGGCCAGAAGCTCACCGTCACACCGGTCAACAACCTCGCCACCGAGGACCAGACCCTGAAGATCACCGGCTCCGGCTACGCCGAGGACAAGGGCATCTACGTCGCCCTGTGCGTCGACAACGGCACCGGCGAACTGCCCACGCCGTGCATCGGCGGCGTCGACATGACCGGCGGGTCCCACTCCTCCGCGTGGATCTCCTCCAACCCGCCGGACTACGGCGAGGAGTTGGCGATCCCGTACGACGAGGGCGGCTCCTTCGAGGTCGAGCTCACCGTGGACGCCAAGGACGAGTTCACCGACTGCTTCAAGGCGACGTGCGTGCTCGCCACGCGCGCCGACCACACCCTCTCCGGCGACCGCTCCCAGGACGTGAAGGTCCCGGTCAGCTTCGTCGGCCAGGACCCGGTGGACACCGACCCCGGCACCGGTGACACGGGCGGTACGGGCGGCTCCGGCTCGTCGGGCGGTACCGGCACCACCGGCGGCGGCACCTCCGGCTCCACGACCGGCGGCACCGGCACCGCGGGCACGTCGACGGCGGGCGGCAGCCTCGCCTCCACCGGCGTCACCGTGCTGTCCGTCGCCGCGCTGGCGGTCGCGCTGCTGGGCGCGGGCTGGGTGGCGTACCGCCGCGGCCGTGTAGCCGGCTGACGGCCGCCCCCTGCGGTGATTCGCCCTCCGGTGCTGACGGTGCCGGAGGGCGAGCCCCTTTTCGAGCGAGGTCAGAGGGAGATGGCGACGGCGTTGTATGTCGTCTCCGGCGTCGGGGTCGTCGTGAAGCGCGCGTTGACCAGGTAGAGGCGGTCACCGAAGCGCGCGGCCGTGGTGGGCACGTCGAAGCGCGGGTCGGTGATCGTCTCGCGCAGGGTGGCGGTGGTGACCTTCTTGTCGAGGTCCCAGACGCTGATCAGGTTGAGGCGGTTCTGTACGACGTAGAGCGTGCGGCCGATGCGCCACAGGCCGTCGCCGTTGACGACGGTGTCCTGGCCGACCAGCTTGATCTTGGTGGCGTGGCCGGTCTTGGGGTCCACGTGGTAGAGCTCGCCCGGCGTGCTCTTGACCACGATCAGGCCGCGGCCGTCGGGGGTGCCGACGATGCCGTTGGCGTTGTTGACGTCGGGCAGCTGCACCCAGTCGCCGGTGAGCGGCAGGGTGCGTATCTCGCCGTTCCTCCCGCCACGCCGGACGGCGTAGAGGGCGGCGGCACGCGAGTCGGTGAACCAGGCGCGGTCGCCGAGCAGGGTGACGTCGTTGATGAAGTGGCCGGTGGTCTCGCTCAGTTGGTGGGTGACGAGGAGCTCGCCGGTGCGGGAGTCGTGCACCCGGCCGACGCCGGTGTTCCCGGCGACGTACAGCAGGCCCTCGCGGTCGTCGACCTTCAGGCCGACGGAGATCAGGCCCGTGCCGCCCGCGTAGAGGACCTTGCCCTCGCCGGTGCGCAGGTCGGTGCGGTAGATGGCGCCGTTGGCGCGGGATCCCATGTAGGCGTACGGCTTGTTGCCGATGGCGATGCCCTCGGGGAGCCAGCCGTTCGGCAGCGGGAACTCCGTCGGCCAGCCGGCCTTCGGGGTCGCGCTTGCCTGACTGGCGCCGACCGTCACGGCCAGGGCGGCCAGCGCGGTGCCGCCGAGGACGGCGCGCCGGGTCGGGCGGGGGTGGGTCGAGGTCACGGTGGGGCCTCCATGATGTCGGTTTTGTTGACAACTGCATCGACAACTACGCTGACAATTTCCCGTAGTTGACAACGCTCCGACGTCTCTGAGAGTTCCCTCCGGCCCCGACCGCCACCCCACGTCACACCGTGCGCCCCACCACCAGCCACTTCGACGGCAGCTCGATCCGGGTGCCGTCGGGCCGGTACTCCGTGGTGGTGAGCGGCAGTTCGCCACTGGCCAGGACGGCCAGCCCGGCCGCGTGGAGATACAGAGGGACCGCGTCGTCGGCGACCTCGCCGGGCGCGATGCCGTGCCGGAAGATGGGCGCGAGCTTGGGCGGCGGGCCGGCCGGGCTCTGGGCGAGGCCCAGCAGGACGGGCTTGGCGGACTCGGAGAGTTCGACGAGGAAGGCACGCCCGCGCTCACCGACGAGTGCGGCGAGCCCGTCCGCCAGCGGCTGCCGGTCGTCGGGATCGGCCTGGTGGAGGACGCCTCGCATGTACACGTTGGCGTCGCCGAGTTCCGCGTGCAGCGTCTTGGCCTCCCCCGTCTCGGCGGCGTCCAGGAGCCGGTACGTCGCCTGTCCCGCCGGGTCGGCGCGCCGGGCGTGGTCGAGAGCCGCGGCGGACAGGTCGGCGCCGATGACATGGGGGAAGCGGTCGGCGAGGAACCGCGTCTGGGTGCCGTTGCCGCAGCCGAGGTCCACCAACGGCAGGTCGTGGTCGACCAGATGGGGCTCGAAGAGGGCGAGATGGGCGCCGGCGGTCAGGATCGGCTCCGCGTCCCAGAGCACCGCCCCCTGCTCCCCCGGAGCCTCGCGCCAGAAGCCCTCCCAGGCCTCCCGATAACGACTCGTCACGCTCATGACCAACTCCCCAGGGTGCGACGGCCGCCCGCCGCAAGTGACGGGCCAGTACGGTGTATCGCGCCCCGGTCACGGCGACAAGCGCCCGGCGCATTCCTTCACGGCGCGTTCGACCCAGGTACGCCGTAGTGCGTAGTGCAACCCGCGCACCTTGTGCGCCTCGTACGCCCCGTGCGCGCCGTGTGCCGCCGGGGTCGGTCAGCGCCGCGGCAGCGTCAGCTCGAACCACACGGTCTTGCCGGCCTTCGTCCGGCTGGTGCCCCACTCCCGCGCCAGGGTGCTGACCACACGCAGGCCGCGCCCGAACCCGTCGCCGGGACCGGCGCTCAGCAGGGTGGGCAGGTCGTGGTCGTCGTCGTCCACCTCGCACAGCAGGGTGTCGCCGCGCACCAGGCGCAGGTCGACGGGGCGGCTGCGGGAGTGCCGTACGGCATTGGTGACGAGCTCGCTGACCAGCAGCTGGGCGGTGTACGCGAGCCTCGCCAGCCCCCAGTCGTGGAGCTGCTCGCGGACCACCGCGCGGGCCCGGCCGACCTCCCCAGGGTCGAGGGAGAGCCGCCATTCGGCCACGTCGTCCGGCTCGATGCCGTTGAGGCGGGCCATCAGCAGGGCCACGTCGTCCTTGCGGCCGCCGCGGGTGTTGAGGGCGCGGATGATCGTGTCGCAGGCGTCGTCCATGGACGCGGCCGGGTGGGCGGCGGACTCGCAGAGGGTCGCCAGGCCCACGCCGATGTCCTCGCCCCGCATCTCCACCAGTCCGTCGGTGCACATCACGAGCCGGTCGCCGGGCTGCACGCGCACGCGTACCGCCTCGAAGGGCACCCCGCCGACACCGATGGGCGCGCCCGTCGGCAGGTCGAGCAGCTCGCTGCCGCCGTCCCCGGCGCGGACCAGGACGGGCGGGATGTGACCGGCGTTGGCGAGGTGGAGCTCGCTCGCGATCGGGTCGTAGACGGCGTACAGACAGGTCGCGAGGTAGGTGTCGCCGAGGCGCTGGGCGAGGTCGTCGAGGTTGCGCAGCAGCTGGGCGGGCGGCAGGTCGAGGGCGGCCATGGTCTGTACGGCCGTACGCAACTGGCCCATCATGGCGGCGGAGTTGAGGCCGTGGCCCATGACGTCGCCGACGACCAGGGCGGTGCGGGCGCCGGGCAGTTTCACGGAGTCGAACCAGTCGCCGCCGACACGCCCGAGGAGTGTGCCGGGCAGATAGCGGGTGGCGATGTCGCAGCCCGCCATGCGCGGCGGGATGTGCGGCAGCATGCTGTCCTGGAGGGTCTCGGCGACGCTCTCCTGGTAGGTGTACATACGGGCGTTGTCGAGTACGAGGCCCGCGCGGGCGGCGAGTTCGGCGCCGGTGACCCGGTCCATGTCGTTGAACTCGACGCGCTCCGGGTGCCGCAGCAGGATCATGAAGCCGAGGACGACGTTGCGTGCCTTCAGGGGGACGACCAGCATGGAGCGGCCCGTGATGAGGGGCCGGATGTCCCGCTTCTCGAACTGCGAGGCGATGGCGTGGCCCATCTGTTCGCTGATGCGCGGCACGAGGACGGGTTCGCCGCTGGTCATGCACTGGAAGAACGGTGTGTGCGCCGGGAACGGCATGGCCTCGCCGACCGGTACGACGTCGTCCCAGCGGCCGGGTTCGTCGGTGTGCTCGACGGCGACCCGGTGCCACATGGTGGTCGTGTCCGGCACGCCCTCCGGAAAGCCCTCACCGGCGACGACCTGTTCGCGCAGATAGGTGCCGGCGACGTCGGTGAAGCGGGGCACGACGGCCTTGCTGACCTCGACGATCGTCCGGGACAGGTCGAGGGAGGTGCCGATGCGGCCGCTGACTTCGTTGAGGAACTCCAGGCGTTCGCGGACGGCGGCGTACTCGAGGTCCTCGCCCTCGTCGGCGAGGTCTTCCGGCAGGGGTTGACCGGCCGCGGCCGCGAGTGCCGCTCGTTCCCGGCGGGCCCTGCGCTCCGCGCGCCGGGGCACGCCCCAGTCGGGGGTGACGGGTACCCGGTCGTTCTGACTGAACTCCAGGACGGGATAGCCCAGTTCGAGGATCTGCGCGACGATGCGGGCGCTTTCCTCGACGCTCATGCTGGGCAGGATCTCGGGGAGCCGACGGGCGAGTTCCTCGGCGCCGGGGAAGTCGGTGTGCAGCGCGAAGCCGGGTGCGATCCGCTCGAACGCCACGTCCTCGGCGCCCTCTTCGGCGTGGTCCAGCCGCAGCCCGCCCGCGTCGGCGGCCAGCACCAGCAGCCGCTCCCGCCCGGGGCCCACAAGCGGATAGGCCCACCACAGGACGTCCACCCGCTCCCGCCCGGGCACGGTGAGGCGGGCGCGGCCCGCGGCAGGGTAAGACAGCCCTCCGTCGAGGGACGACTCGAGACCGGGTCCGAGACCGTCGTACGCCGCGTACGCCCCGTAGGGAGCGGCGTCCTCCTCGGGCAGCGCTCCGGAGACGGGCAGCAGATCGACCGCCTGCCGTCCGATCGCCTCCTCCTTGGCGGCGCCGAACAGGCGTCGCGCGCCCGTGCTCCAGTGGGACACCAGTCCGTCGCGGTCGACCACGACCACGGCCAGTGGGACGCGGCCGGCGGCGGTGCGTCCCACCGCGCCGTCCCCAGCTCCGCGGCTGGGAGACACGTCCCTCTCGGTGCCACGGTCCATGGCCCAGGCCCTCTCTCCCCACGGCTCCGCAAGATCTGTGCCGCCGTCACCACCGTACGGCGGCGGTCGGTCACGATGTGCGCCAACGGGGGAATTGCTTTCAGGGGATCGCACCGGCGCACGAACTGGCCCACGGCGCGCGCCGGCGCTCGTGCGCATGGCTGGGCGCCGGTGGCCGTGGGCGGGGCGCGCCAGTGGCTTGGGGCGTGGGCGTACTGGGCCTCGGGGCGCGAGGGCCGGAGCTCGTGGGGCGAACGCACCAGGGCTGTGAGGTGGGCGCACTGAGCCTCGGGGCGGGAGCGCGACCTCATGGGACGAACGCGCCGAGACTCGTGGGGCGGGGGCGGCGGAACTCGCGGGGCAGGCGCACCGAGACTCGTTGGGCGCGGACGCCGTTGCTCGTGAGGGGCGCCCCGGGGTTCGTTGGGCGGCATGCGGGACGCACCGAGCGCGGGGCGCGGACACCGGAACTCGCGGGGCGGCTCCGGTCTTGATAGCGCGGGGACGCCCGTGCTCGTAGGGCCGGGCCACCCATTCTCATAGGGCGGGCGCGCGCCGAGGCTCGTGGGCAGCGCGCGGGACTCGCGGGGCGGACGCACGACGTTGGACGGGGGCGCCGGAACTCGTGGACAGACACACCGAGACACGCGGGGCAGCACGCCGGTCTTGGTAGCACGGGACACCCGTGCTCGTAGGGCCGGGCCACCCGTTCTCATAGGGCGGGCGCGCCGACCCGGGTCAGTCCTCGTGCCCCAGATGCAGGTCCCGGTCCGTGTGTCCCCCGCCCGCCACCTGGAGCACGGTGGCGACCGGCGGGTAGCCGACGGCGATGACCGTGTACTCGCCGGAGGCCAGGTCGACGAACCGGAAGGTTCCGTCCTGGCCGGTGGTGAGGGTGTCCACGACGTTGCCCGCCACGTCCAGCAGGGTCACGCGCGCGTCCTCGACGGGCCGTCCGCCGCCGGCCCGCACGGTGCCGCGCAGCGAGGCGCCGCCCGCGAGTTCGATGTCCTGGCGGGTGTCCCGGGAGGCCCGGACGGTCACGGGCGACGCGGCCGGGCGGAACCCGTGCGCGCCGGCGGCGAGGGTGTACTCGCCGGCCACCAGCTCGGTGATGACGTAGCCGCCCTGGGGGCCGGTGCGGGTGGTGGCCACGACCTCGCCGTGCACGTCGGTCAGCGTGACGGTGGCGTCGCGCACCGGGGTGCCGTCCGCGGTGAGCACGGTCCCGGCGAGGCGACCGGCGGCCCCGAGGACGACGTCCAGCTCGACGGGCCGCTCCCCGACGGTCACGGAGACCGCCCGCGGCTGGTGGCCACCCGCCGCGGCGATCAGGACGTACGCCCCTGAGCCCGGCGTGGCCAGCGCGTACCGCCCGTCCTCACCGCTCGCGCCCCGCCCGACCTGCTGTCCGGTGACGTCGATCAGGGTGAGCGCCGCGCGGGGTACGACGGTCCCGTCGGGGTGCTGCACGGTGCCGCAGACGGGGTTTCCGGCGGCGTACGGCGAACGGGCCTGCGGCATGGGGGTGTTCACCTGCGCGGCCTCCGGCTCGGTGGCGGGGGCGTTGTGCGACCCGGTGGCGTTCACCAGGGGTTTTTCCTTGAGGAAGAGAGCGATGAGCAGGCCGAGGACGAGGACCGGCACGAGGTAGAGGAAGATCCTCGGCATGGCGTCGGCGTACGCCCGGATGTAGCCGTCGCGCACCGCCGGGGGCAGCGCGTGGACGAGCTGCGGGGTGATGGAATCGGAGTCGGGAAGCTGTGCGCCCGCGCGCGCGGGCAGGCGTTCGTGCAGCGCGTCGGCGAGCCGGTCGGCGAAGAGGGTGCCGAAGATCGCGGCGCCGACGCTGCCGCCGATCTGCCGGAAGTAGTTGTTGGCGCTGGTGGCGGTGCCGAGGTCGGCGGGGCGCACGGAGTTCTGCACGGCGAGGATCAGGACCGGCATCACCATGCCGATGCCGACGCCGAGGACGGCCATCCAGATGCTGTAGTGCAGTCGGGGCGTGTCGGCGTCGAGGCGGGACAGCAGCCACATGCCGGCCACGGCGAGGAGGCTGCCGAGGATCGGATGGATCTTGTAGCGCCCGGTGTGGCTGATGAGTTGGCCCGAGATGATCGAGGCGCCGACGATGCCGGCCATCATCGGCAACATCAGCAGGCCCGACTCGGTGGCGGAGGCCCCGTCGACCATCTGCAGGAAGGTCGGCAGATAGCTGGCGGCGCCGAACAGGGCGACGCCGATCACCAGACCCACCAAGCCAGTGACGTTGAAGACGGAATCCCTGAAGAGCCGAAGCGGGATGAGGGGTTCGGCCGCGAAGTGCTCGGCGACGAGGAACAGGACGGTGGCCGCCACCGCGCCCGCGCCGAGGCCGAGGACTACGCGCGAGTCCCAGGCGTACTCGGTGCCGCCCCAACTGGTCAGCAGCACCAGGCAGGTGGAGGCGGCGGTGAGCAGCAGCGCACCAAGCAGGTCGAGCCGCGGCTTGGCCGTCGGCTTCGGCAGCTTCAGTACGACGGCGACGACGGCCAGGGTGATCAGGCCGAAGGGCACGTTGACGTAGAAGCACCACCGCCAGGAGAGGTGGTCGGTGAAGTAGCCGCCGAGCAAGGGTCCGGCGACCGAGGCGAGGCCGAACGCGGCGCCGATGAGGCCCATGAACCGGCCGCGTTCCCGGGGCGGCACGATGTCCGCGATGATCGCCTGCACGCCGATCATCAGACCGCCCGCGCCGACGCCCTGCACCGCGCGGTAGGCGATCAGCTGGTCCATGGTCCCGGCCCGGCCCGCGAGGGCGGATCCGACGACGAAGACGACGGTCGCGAACTGGAAGACACCCTTGCGGCCGTAGAGGTCGCCGAGCTTGCCGTAGATCGGCAGTCCGACCGTGGCCGTGAGGAGGTAGGCGGTGATCGCCCAGGACATCTTGTCCAGACCGTGCAGTTCGCCGACGATCTTCGGCAGCGCGGTGGCGACGATCATCTGCTCCAGCGCCGCCAGCAGCAGCGCGAGCATCAGCGCGAGGAAGACCAACCGCACCCGGCGCGGGCTGAGTTCGGCGCTCGGGTCCGGCGGCGGTGCGGGGCTCTGCGGGGGCGCCGCGGCCGGTTCGTCCTGTACCAGAGTGACCCCGCCCACGTATCGCTCCCCTCGTCGCGCTGCCACACAATTCCCGCGTAAAGCGACAACTGCGTGCAAGCGCGACGAGTTACGCCGTACCGAAAGGCGACGGAGAGATCCACTCGAACCGGTGAGGGGGCCAACGCGCCGTCACGGATGGCCCGTTGGGCTTACTTCTCGACCTCGGCGGCGAGCTTGCCGAGCACGGCGTCGTAGATCCGCCCCAGACCCTTGGGCGCGAAGGTCTTCTCGAAGAAGCCGCCGATGCCGCCGGCGCCCTGCCAGGTGGTGGTGACGACGACCCGGGACTTGCCCTCGCCGGCCGGGGTGACCCGCCAGGTGGTGACCATCGAGGAGTTGCGGTCCTTCTCGACGAGTTCGCCGTCGGTGGGCTCGCTGACCTCCAGGAGGCAGTCGCGGATGCGCTTGCTGGTGGCCTGGAGCTTCCAGTGGACGAGGGTGCCCTCGCCGTCGCCGCCCTCGCGCACCTCGTACTCGCTGAAGTGTTCGGGCAGCAGCTTCGCGCGCGTGCCGGTGTAGTCGGCGAGGGCGTCGAACACCTTCTCCGCGTCCGCCGCGACGATCCGCTCCGTAGTGGCCTCGACCTGCGCCATTGACTTCCTCCAGGACCTGAGTTCTCGGGCTTGGGGCAAGCCAACCACCCCGCTCCCCGGCCGCCCAAATCGGGGTCCGGAAGCGATCGCACAGTGATCGAACATACGGGTCGCACGATCAAGGGAACATGTGTTCTATTCTATGCGGCAGTGCTACCGAGGAGGCCTCATGCGCTGGGAGAACCTCACAGAGTCCGGCGAACACAGCCGGGCCGACGCCGCGCTGTTCGGCGCGGACGCGGTGACCACCCGCACCTTCGACACGCCCGAGTTCCGCGGAATCACCTTCCATGAGGTGCGGGCCCGCTCGATCATCAACCGGGTGCCGGGTGCCTCGCGCATGCCGTTCGAATGGACGGTCAACCCCTATCGGGGCTGCTCGCACGCGTGCGTGTACTGCTTCGCCCGCAAGACGCACAGCTACCTGGACCTCGACACGGGCCTGGACTTCGACTCCCAGATCGTGGTCAAGGTGAACGCGCCGGAGCTGCTGCGCCGCCAGCTCGGCTCGCGCCGCTGGCAGGGCGAGCACATAGCGATGGGCACCAACGTCGACTGCTACCAGCGCGCCGAGGGCCGCTACCGCCTGATGCCGGGCATCCTCTCCGCCCTGCGCGACCACGCCAACCCCTTCTCGATCCTGACGAAGGGCACGCTGATCCTGCGCGACCTCGACCTGCTGACGCAGGCGGCACAGGTGACGGACGTCGGCATCTCCGTCTCGGTCGGCTTCACCGACCCCGACCTGTGGCGCACCGTCGAGCCGGGCACGCCGGCGCCGGAGCGGCGCCTGGAGGTCGTACGGACCCTCGGCGAGCACGGCATCGGGTGCGGTGTCCTGATGGCGCCGGTCATCCCGTTCCTCAGTGACCACCCGGCCCAACTGCGGGTCACCGTACGGGCCATCGCCGCCTCCGGGGCCACGTCGGTCACTCCTCTGGTGCTGCATCTGCGCCCCGGGGCCCGCGAGTGGTTCATGGCCTGGCTGACCCGGGAGCACCCGCATCTGGTGCGCCGCTACGAGCGGCTGTACGCGGACGGCGCCTACGCCCCGAAGTGGTACCAGCGCCGGATCACCCGTCAGGTCCACGAACTCGCCGAGGAGTACGGCATCGGTCCCGCGCGCGGAGGGATGCCGCGGCGCATCCGGGAGCCGGAGCCGGTTGAGCCGAATCTGACCGAACCGACCCAACTTACGCTTATCTGAGATCATTCGAGCGCATCCCGCGACCCGATTGGGTCAAGAATTGCCAGAACGCGTTCTTCCGAGCGTGCTTTCCGGGACGATGCGGCGTGGACCGTGACCCTCGCGGTCCGAAGCCCCTCCGTCCTGGGAGGACTCCATGAGAAAACGCGCAGCCGCGCTGTGCGGTGCCGCCGTCGTCGTGGCCGGTACCGTCACGGCCCTGCCCGCCGAGGCGAGCGCTCCACGGGCCGCGGAAACCGCTCAAGCCGCGAAGCTCACCTGGACGAAATGCGGCACCACCGACTATCCGACTCTCCAGTGCGCGTCCCTCAAGGTGCCGCTCAACTACGCGAACCCGCACGGGCGGCAGATCACGCTCGCACTGTCCCGCGTCCCGCACACCGCGCAGAAGTACCAGGGCCCGCTGCTGGTCAACCCCGGCGGCCCCGGGGGCAGCGGTCTGACGCTCGCCGGATACGTCGCGTCCTCGCTGCCCAAGGCGGTCGCGGCACAGTACGACGTGATCGGCTTCGACCCGCGCGGGGTGGGCGCGAGCAAGCCCGCGCTCAACTGCGAGCCGGGCTACTTCAACCCGGTGCGCCCGGACTCCGTACCGAGCACCCCCGCGATCGAGAAGGCCAACCTCTCGCGCGCCAAGTCCTTCGCCGCCGCCTGCGGCAAGAAGTACGCGAGCGTACTGCCGTACATCAACACGATCAGCGCCGCGAAGGACATGGACTCGATCCGCAGGGCACTGGGCGTCCAGCGGATCAACTACTTCGGCTACTCGTACGGCACCTACCTCGGCGCGGTCTACGGCAAGCTCTACCCGCACCGGGTGCGGCGCCTGGTCCTTGACTCCGTCGTCGACCCGACCGGTGTCTGGTACGACGACAACCTCGCCCAGGACTACGCGTTCAACGACCGCCACCGTGCACTGATGGCGTGGATCGCGAAGTACGACGCCACCTACAAGCTCGGCACCGATCCCGAGAAGATCGAGGCCAAGTGGTACGCGATGCGTGCCTCGCTCACCAAGAAGCCGGCCGGCGGCAAGGTGGGCGCCTCCGAGCTGGAGGACACCTTCCTCCCCGGCGGCTACTACAACGGCTACTGGCCCTACCTCGCCGAGGCGTTCGCCGCCTATGTGAACGACAAGAACGCAGATCCGCTGGTCGAGGCGTACGAGAACTTCGCCGCCGTCGACGCCGCGGGCGACAACGGCTACAGCATCTACACCTCCGTGGAGTGCGGGGACGCCTCCTGGCCGCGCGACTGGAACCAGTGGCGCAAGGACAACTGGGCGGTGTACGAGAAGGCGCCCTTCATGACCTGGAACAACGCCTGGTACAACGCGCCGTGCGCGTTCTGGCCGACTCGGTCGCTGCACCCGGTGAACGTCGCCAACGGCAAGCTGCCGCCGGTGCTGATCTTCCAGGCGACGGACGACGCGGCCACCCCGTACCAGGGCGGCGCGACGGTCCACCGGCTGCTCGCCCGCTCCAGCTTCGTGGTCGAGCAGGGCGGTGGGAACCACGGCATCTCGCTGAGCGGGAACACCTGCCTGGACAAGTACCTGGCGGACTACCTGACCGACGGCTCGGTGCCGCGCGGCGCCGGTGAGGCCGACGCGGTGTGCCAGGCGCTGCCCGATCCCGAGCCGCTGAACTCGAAGGCCGCGTCGACGTCGTCGCGTGGTTCGACGCTGCACGGGCTGATCGGCTTCCGCGGCTGAGTCCGGCCTGACGATCCGTCGGGGGCGCTGTCAGTCCCATGGTCCACCATGGACGCATGAGTGAGCTGACGAGGATTCCCGCCCCCGACGGAGTCGCCCCCGCCACCCAGTACAGCCACGTCGTCCTGGGCACAGGCCGTTTCGTGGCCGTCTCCGGCCAGGTCGCCCTGGACGAGGACGGCAAGCTGGTCGGCGAGGGCGACCCCGCGGCCCAGGCCGGCCAGGTCTTCGAGAACCTCCGCCGCTGCCTGGCCGCCGCGGGCGCCACCTTCGACGACGTCGTCAAACTCACCTACTTCGTCACGGACATGGCCCACATGCCCGCGATCCGCGCGACCCGCGCCACCCACATACCCGACGACCGCCTGCCGACCGCCTCGGCGGTCCAGGTGGCCTCGCTGGTCCGGCCCGAATTCCTGATGGAGATCGAGGCGTTCGCGGTGGTGAGCGAGTGAGGGCTCCGCGGGTGCGGGTGCGGGAGATGACCGTCGCCGACTGCGACCGGCTGGCGGGAGGACAGCATCCGCGCTGACGGCGCCGAGGACCCCTTCGAGGTGGACGGCGTCGCCGTCCCCGAAGTGCGGTACCAAGAAGCTCGGGGACTGACGACTCACCGCTGCCGGGGTATCCGCGCCAGTGCGTGCACCGCCGCCTCGGCGAGCGCCGGGTGCGCGAGGGCCTCGTTCAGTACGGGTCTGGCGCGGGCGTCACCCAGCGCGCCGAGCCCCTCCACGCACGCGAGGGCCACGCGGCGGTAGGGGTCGTGCGGGCGCAGCCGCCGTCCAAGGGTGGTGATCAGCGCCGGTACGGCCTCGGGGGCGCGCAGTTCCACCAGGAGCCGGACCGGGTGCAGGGCGTAGGCGACGCGCAGTTCGTTGGTGGCGAGAGCGGCGGCCGCGCGGGCCGTGCGAGGGTCCCCGAGGCGGGCCAGGGCGTGGGCGGCGGAGGCGCAGCGCGGCGGGTCGCGGTGGTTGAGGAGCAGGACGAGGGACTCGAAGGCGCGCCGGTCGCCCACGACGCCGAGCCGGAACGCGGCCAGCTCCCTGGCCCACAACGGCTGCCCGGGCTCGGTGAGCACTCCGGCCAGCTCGTCGAGGTCCTCGGTCGCCACCAGACGGTCGTACACGGCCGACGCCCCGGACTCCTGCCGTAAGCGTTCCGTGAGTGATCGCAACTCTTCGTCCATGGAACCCGAGATTATGCGTGCCGTCCGGGCCGCGGGACCCACATCACAAACTCGGGGGCTGGCGCGCTCGTTACCCACGAGTTAAGCTCATACGAGCGAGTTACCCACTCGCGGATCTGCTCGTGGTGGCCTGGTGACGCAGCCACCGCGATGGGAGTCCCTCCCACACCTTCGAGGCAGTGGGGGAAGTCGGTTCGGTACATCGCGTACCTCAGTACGGCTCGGCCCCGGGACAGGGCCGGTCGGTTCCCGCCGTTCTCCGGGCGTGTGCGCGCCCGGCACCACGGCACCGGGCGTGTGCGCTCGCAGCCCGGCAACACCCGCATTCCTCTCGCACCCGGTGCGCCCGTCGGTCCGGCTTCGGCCAGGCCTCACCCGGCGCACCCGGGCGCGCTCCCAGTCGTCACCCTCACCTGGAGTCCCGCGATGGCCACTCCCCTGTCCGACACCCCTCTGTCCCCGCTCAAGACCGTCGCCGTCGTCGGCCTCGGCACCATGGGCACCGGCATCGCCGAGGTCCTGGCCCAGGCCGGCCGCGAGGTCGTCGGCATCGACATCAGCGAGGCCGCCGCCGCCCAGTCGGTCGCCACCCTGGAGGCCGCGACGGCCCGCGCCGTGAAGCGCGGGCGGCTGACCGAACAGGAGCGCACGGACCTGCTCGCCCGGATCCGCACCTCCACCGATCTGCGTGCCGCGGCCGACGCCGACCTGGTCATCGAGGTGGCTCCGGAGTCGTACTCGATCAAGCAGCAGATCTTCCGCGAACTCGACGGGATCGTGCGGCCCGAGACGATCCTGGCGACCGGCACCAACGCCCTGTCGGTCACGCGGCTGGCGGCCGACTCGGCCCGCCCCGAGCGCGTCCTTGGCCTGCACTTCTTCAACCCGGCCCCGGCGATGCGGCTGGTCGAGGTGGTCTCCTCGGTGCTGACCGCGCCGCAGGCCGTCGCCGCGGTCACCGACCTCGCCGTCGAGCTGGGCAAGGAGCCCGTCGCGGTCGGCGACCGGCCCGGATTCGTCGCCGACGGGCTGCTGTTCGGCTACCTCAACCAGGCGGCCGCGATGTACGAGGCCAAGTACGCCTCCCGCGAGGACATCGACGCCGCGATGCGGCTCGGCTGCGGGCTGCCGATGGGCCCCCTCGCCCTGCTCGACCTGATCGGCGTCGACACCGCCCGCAGGGTCCTGGACGCCATGTACACCGAGTCCGGCGACCGCCTGCACGCCCCCGCGCCGATCCTCAAGCAGCTCAGCGAGGCGGGCCTGACCGGCCGCAAGTCGGGCCGCGGCTTCTACACCTACGAGGCCCCGGGCAGCGCCACCGTCGTGCGGGACGCGCTGACGCCGCTGGAGGGCGCGGACCTCGCCCCGGGCCGTCCGGTGCGCTCGGTCGGCGTCGCGGGCTCGGGCACCATGGCGTCCGGCATCGCCGAGGTGTTCGCCAAGGCCGGGTACGAGGTCGTGCTCGCCGCCCGCAGCGAGGAGAAGGCGCAGGCCGCCAAGGCCCGGATCGGCAAGTCGCTCTCGCGCTCCGTCGACAAGGGCCGGCTGACCGCCGAGGCCGCCGCGCAGACCCTGGACCGGATCACTCCGGCCGGCTCGTACGACGCCTTCGCCGACGTCGACCTGGCCGTGGAGGCCGTCGCCGAGGACCTGGAGGTC
This sequence comes from Streptomyces sp. NPDC002838, assembly GCF_040295365.1. Lineage (NCBI taxonomy): Bacteria > Bacillati > Actinomycetota > Actinomycetes > Kitasatosporales > Streptomycetaceae > Streptomyces > Streptomyces sp. NPDC002838. The sequence goes on from NZ_JBEOVF010000019.1 coordinate 83,313, forward strand.
AAGCGGCAGCTGTTCGCGGCGCTGGACAAGGTCTGCAAGCCGGGCGCGGTGCTGGCCACCACGACGTCATCGCTGCCCGTGGTCGCCTGTGCCCGTGCCACCTCGCGTCCGCAGGACGTGATCGGGATGCACTTCTTCAATCCGGCGCCGGCGATGAAGCTGGTCGAGGTGGTCCGTACCGTGTTGACGGCGGACGACGTCCACTCGACGGTCCGCGAGGTCTGCGTCAAGATCAAGAAGCATGCGGTCGACTGTGGAGACCGGGCGGGTTTCATCGTCAACGCATTGCTGTTCCCGTACCTCAACAACGCGATCAAGATGGTGCAGGAACACTATGCGTCTCTTGACGACATCGACGCGGCGATGAAGCTGGGCGGCGGCTACCCGATGGGCCCCTTCGAGCTCCTGGACGTCGTCGGCCTGGACGTCTCCCTGGCCATCGAGAAGGTTCTGCACCGTGAGTTCCGCGACCCGGGACTGGCTCCGGCGCCGCTCCTGGAGCACCTGGTGGCCGCGGGCTGCCTCGGCCGCAAGACGGGCCGCGGCTTCCGCGAACATGCCCGGCGCTGAGGATCCCGGCGACTGGTTCGGAGCAGGACAGGAGTGGGGCGGACTGCTCGATCCGGCCGGCTCTCCCCCGCCCTCCCGGCACGGCTCGCCCCCACCCGCCGGGCCCGGCACTCCCCCGCCCCCGGAGGGCGGGGGAACCCGGGGACATGCGCATCAAGCTGCGCACATGCAGTACGTTCACCTCATGTCCCAGCCCGCCAAGTCCTCACGTACACCAGCTACGCCCGACGCGCCGGAACGTGCCGCAGGCAGCCGCGCCGCCGCCCAGCGGCTCAAGATGCGCCGAGAACTGGCGGCCGCGGCGATGGAGCTGTTCGCGACCAAGGGGTACGAGGCGACCACCGTCGACGAGATCGCAGCCGCGGCCGGGGTCGCCCGCCGCACCTTCTTCCGCCACTTCCGCTCCAAGGAAGAGGCGATCTTCCCGGACCACGACGACACGTTGATCCGGGCCGAGGCGGTCCTCAACGCCGCCCCCGCGCACGAGCACCCGCTCGACACGGTGTGCCGCGGCATCAAGGAAGTCATGCGGATGTACGCGGCCCGGCCTGAGATCTCGGTCGCCCGCTACAAGCTCACCCGCGAGGTGCCCACCCTGCGCGAGGCGGAGATCGCGTCGGTGGCCCGCTACGAGCGCCTCTTCACCCGCTACCTGCTCGGCCACTTCGACGAACACGCGCACGACGACGACGCCAACGACGACCCGCTGCTGGCGGAGGTCGCCGCGTCCGCCGTGGTCACCGCCCACAACCACGTCCTGCGGCGCTGGCTGCGGGCGGGCGGCCAGGGGGACGTCGAGGCGCAGCTGGACCACGCCTTCGCGATCGTACGCAAGACGTTCGGGACGGGGATCATGGCCGGCCGCACCACGTCCCCGAAACCGGCCGCGGCGACGGCCGCCACACAGGGTGAGGTGCTGGTGACCGTCGCCCGCACCGATGCCCCGCTCGACGAGGTCATGCGGACCATCGAGCAGGCCCTCAAGGACCGCTGAACCCTCCTCCCCGCTGTGACGACGGCCACCCACCGGGTGGCCGTTTTGGCATGTCAGAGGCCCTTTTCGCCTCTCCCCAAGAGGCCATTCGATCGATCATCGCTCATTTGTTACGTAAAGATTTCATGTGAGAGCAAGTTCTGGCACTCAGTGCCTTGCGAGGTGACACGCGGTGTCATACCTTGAAGGAGTCCGGGCGGCTGTCCCAGCAAGGCCCATCGGCCTGCGCACCCGGACGCCTGCGTCACAGGCAACCTCCCGCGCCACAAAGCGCTGCCGAACAGCACCACCGCCGAACCGACGGCACCCCTCATCCCTCAGCAGCACCGACGTAACCCTCAGCGTCTCCCCTCAAGACGCCATTCGCCGGAGGCAATACCGTGACCATGAAGGACATCCTGGACGCGATCCAGTCACCGGACTCCACGCCGGACGACTTCGCCGCTCTGCCGCTCCCCGAGTCGTACCGCGCGATCACCGTGCACAAGGACGAGACGGAGATGTTCGCGGGTATCTCCACCCGGGACAAGGACCCGCGCAAGTCACTGCACCTGGACGACGTTCCGCTGCCGGAGCTCGGCCCGGGCGAGGCCCTGGTGGCCGTCATGGCCTCCTCGGTCAACTACAACTCGGTGTGGACCTCGATCTTCGAGCCGCTGTCGACCTTCGGTTTCCTGGAGCGCTACGGCAAGCTCAGCGAGCTCACCAAGCGCCACGACCTGCCGTACCACATCATCGGCTCCGACCTCGCGGGCGTCGTCCTGCGCACCGGCCCCGGCGTCAACGCCTGGAGGCCGGGCGACCAGGTCGTCGCGCACTGCCTGTCCGTCGAGCTGGAGTCCTCCGACGGCCACAACGACACGATGCTCGACCCCGAGCAGCGCATCTGGGGCTTCGAGACCAACTTCGGCGGGCTGGCGGAGATCGCCCTCGTCAAGTCCAACCAGCTGATGCCCAAGCCGGACCACCTGAGCTGGGAGGAGGCCGCCGCTCCCGGGCTGGTCAACTCCACCGCGTACCGGCAGCTGGTGTCGAGGAACGGCGCCGGCATGAAGCAGGGCGACAACGTCCTGATCTGGGGCGCGAGCGGCGGACTCGGCAGTTACGCCACGCAGTTCGCGCTCGCGGGCGGTGCCAACCCCGTCTGTGTGGTGAGCAGCCCCCAGAAGGCGGAGATCTGCCGGGCCATGGGCGCCGAGGCGATCATCGACCGCACCGCCGAGGACTACAAGTTCTGGAAGGACGAGCACAACCAGGACCCCAAGGAGTGGAAGCGCTTCGGCAAGCGCATCCGCGAACTCACCGGCGGGGAGGACGTCGACATCGTCTTCGAGCACCCCGGCCGCGAGACCTTCGGCGCCTCCGTCTACGTCACGCGCAAGGGCGGCACGATCGTCACCTGTGCCTCGACCTCGGGCTACAACCACGAGTACGACAACCGCTACCTGTGGATGTCCCTGAAGCGGATCATCGGCTCGCACTTCGCCAACTACCGCGAGGCCTGGGAGGCCAACCGGCTCATCGCCAAGGGCAAGATCCACCCGACGCTGTCGAAGGTGTACTCCCTCGAGGAGACCGGCCAGGCCACCTACGACGTGCACCGCAACCTCCACCAGGGCAAGGTCGGCGTCCTGTGCCTGGCGCCCGAGGAGGGCCTCGGCGTGCGCGACGAGGAGAAGCGCGCCCAGCACGTCGACGCCATCAACCGCTTCCGGAACATCTGAGGTCATAGATGAGTGAGCGTCAGAAGGACCGGCCGTGGTTGATGCGGACCTACGCCGGTCACTCCACGGCCGAGGCGTCCAACGAGCTGTACCGGCGCAACCTCGCCAAGGGTCAGACAGGTCTGTCGGTCGCGTTCGACCTGCCGACGCAGACCGGCTACGACTCCGACCACATCCTCGCCCGCGGCGAGGTGGGCCGGGTCGGCGTGCCGATCGCGCACCTCGGTGACATGCGCCGGCTGTTCCAGGACATCCCCCTGGAGCAGACGAACACCTCGATGACGATCAACGCCACCGCCATGTGGCTGCTGGCGCTCTACCAGGTCGTCGCGGAGGAGCAGGGCGCGGACGTCACCAAGCTCCAGGGCACGACCCAGAACGACATCGTCAAGGAGTATCTGTCGCGGGGCACGCACGTGTTCCCGCCGGGGCCGTCGCTGCGGCTCACGACGGACATGATCGCGTACACGGTCTCCCACATCCCGAAGTGGAACCCGATCAACATCTGCAGCTACCACCTGCAGGAGGCGGGCGCCACGCCGGTCCAGGAGATCGCGTACGCGATGTCGACGGCGATCGCCGTGCTGGACGCCGTGCGTGACGGCGGCCAGGTGCCGCAGGAGCGCATGGGCGACGTCGTCGGCCGTATCTCCTTCTTCGTGAACGCGGGTGTCCGCTTCATCGAGGAGATGTGCAAGATGCGGGCGTTCGGCCGCATCTGGGACCGCGTCACCCGTGAGCGGTACGGCATCGAGGACCCCAAGCACCGCCGCTTCCGCTACGGCGTCCAGGTCAACTCCCTGGGCCTGACCGAGGCCCAGCCGGAGAACAACGTCCAGCGGATCGTGCTGGAGATGCTCGCGGTGACCCTCTCGAAGGACGCACGCGCGCGTGCCGTGCAGCTCCCGGCCTGGAACGAGGCGCTGGGTCTGCCCCGCCCCTGGGACCAGCAGTGGTCGCTGCGCATGCAGCAGGTACTCGCGTACGAGAGCGACCTGCTGGAGTACGCCGACATCTTCGAGGGCTCGAAGGTGATCGAGGCCAAGGTGAGCGAACTCGTCGAGGAATCGCTCACCGAGATGGAGCGGATCCAGGAGATGGGCGGCGCGATGGCGGCCGTCGAGTCCGGCTATCTCAAGTCGCAGCTCGTCGCCTCGCACGCCGAGCGCCGGGCCCGTATTGAGTCCGGTCAAGAGAAGATCGTGGGCGTCAACGTCTTCGAGACGACCGAGCCGAATCCACTGACGGCCGACCTCGATACAGCCATCCAGACGGTCGACCCGGCCGTCGAGGCCCGCGTCATCGCCTCGCTGCAGCACTGGCGCGACACGCGCTACCAGCCGCCCTTCAACCACCCACGCCCCTGCAAGGCGCTGGAGAAGCTGAAGGAGGCCGCCAAGGGCACCGCCAACCTCATGGAGGCCACCCTGGAGTGCGCCCGCGCCGGGGTCACGACCGGCGAGTGGGCCGGGGCGCTGCGCGAGGTGTTCGGCGAGTTCCGGGCGCCGACGGGCGTGTCGTCCGCGCCGGTGGCCGTCGCCGCCGAGGAGGGGACCGCGATGGCCCGGGTGCGCCGCGGGGTGGACCTGACGGCGAAGGACCTCGGCGTCGGCAAGCTTCGCTTCCTGGTGGGCAAGCCGGGCCTGGACGGCCACTCCAACGGCGCCGAGCAGATCGCCGTGCGGGCCCGCGACGCCGGGTTCGAGGTGGTCTACCAGGGCATCCGGCTCACGCCCGAGCAGATCGTGGACGCGGCCCTCGCCGAGGACGTGCACGCGGTCGGCCTGTCGATCCTGTCCGGCTCGCATGCTCAACTGGTGCCGGACGTGCTGGAGCGGCTGCGTGTGGCCGGTGCCACAGACATTCCGGTGATCGCCGGTGGCATCATCCCCAACGGTGACGCCGAGCAGCTCAGGGCCGCCGGAGTGGCCGCGGTCTTCACTCCGAAGGACTTCGACATCACCGGAATCATCGGCCGCATCGTCGACGAGATCCGCAAAGCGAACAAGCTCGACCCCCTGGAGGTCCCCGCATGACCGTCAACCGTCTTCGTCCGCGGCGCTCCTGCCTCGCCGTGCCGGGGAGCAACCCCCGCTTCCTGGAGAAGGCGCAGGGTCTCCCGGCGGACCAGGTCTTCCTGGACCTGGAGGACGCGTGCGCGCCGCTCGCCAAACCCGAGGCGCGGCACACCATCGTCAAGTTCCTCAACGAAGGTGACTGGACGGGCAAGACGAGGGTCGTGCGCGTCAACGACTGGACGACCGAATGGACGTACCGAGACGTCGTCACGGTCGTCGAGGGCGCCGGCCCGAACCTCGACTGCATCATGCTGCCGAAGGTTCAGGACGCCCAGCAGATCGTCGCGCTGGACCTGCTCCTGACCCAGATCGAGAAGACCATGGGCTTCGAGGTCGGCCGCATCGGCATCGAGGCGCAGATCGAGAACGCCCAGGGCCTCAACAACGTCAATGAGATCGCTCAGGCCTCTCCACGCATCGAGACGATCATCTTCGGCCCTGCCGACTTCATGGCGTCGATCAACATGAAGTCGCTGGTCGTGGGCGAGCAGCCGCCCGGCTACCCGGCGGACGCCTACCACTACATCCTGATGAAGATCCTGATGGCCGCCCGCGCCAACAACCTCCAGGCGATCGACGGCCCCTACCTCCAGATCCGCAACGTCGAGGGCTACCGCGAGGTCGCCCAGCGCGCCGCCGCGCTCGGCTTCGACGGCAAGTGGGTGCTCCATCCGGGTCAGGTCGAGGCGTCCAACGAGATCTTCTCGCCCTCCCAGGAGGACTACGACCACGCCGAGCTGATCCTGGACGCGTACGACTACTACACGTCAGAGGCGGGCGGCAAGAAGGGCTCCGCGATGCTCGGCGACGAGATGATCGACGAGGCCAGCCGCAAGATGGCCCTGGTCATCGCGGGCAAGGGACGCGCCGCCGGCATGCGACGCACCAGCACGTTCGAGATCCCGGAGGCGTGACGGCCATGCAGTTCGGACGCACCTACGAGGAGTTCGAGGTCGGGGCGACGTACAAGCACTGGCCGGGCAAGACGGTCACGGAGTACGACGACCACCTGTTCTGTCTCCTCACCATGAACCACCACCCGCTCCACATGGACACCAACTATGCGGAGAAGACGACGGACTTCGGCCAGAACGTCGTCGTCGGGAACTACATCTACTCGCTGCTGCTCGGCATGTCCGTGCCGGACATCTCCGGCAAGGCGATCGCCAACCTGGAGATCGAGTCCCTCAAGCACGTGGCGCCGACCTTCCACGGTGACACGATCTACGGCGAGACGACCGTGCTCGACAAGTGGCCGTCGAAGTCGAAGAACGACCGCGGCATCGTCCACGTCGAGACCAAGGGCTACAAGCAGGACGGCACGCTGGTGTGCGTGTTCCGCCGCAAGGTGATGGTGCCCACCGAGACGTACATCAAGGAGCGCGGCGGCGAGCAGCCGGGCCGGCCCCAGCTCAAGGACCAGGAGAAGTAGTCATGGCGCGACTCGCCCAGACCGCCGGTCTGACCGACATCCAGCAGGAGATTCTCTCCACCGTCCGCGACTTCGTGGACAAGGAGATCATCCCGGTCGCCACCGAGCTGGAGCACCGCGACGAGTACCCGCAGCAGATCGTCGACGGGCTCAAGGAGTTGGGCCTGTTCGGTCTGATGATCCCCGAGGAGTACGGGGGTCTGGGCGAGTCCCTCCTGACGTACGCGCTGTGCGTGGAGGAGATCGCCCGTGGCTGGATGTCGGTGTCCGGCATCATCAACACGCACTTCATCGTGGCGTACATGCTCAAGCAGCACGGCACGCAGGAGCAGAAGGACTACTTCCTGCCGAAGATGGCGCTGGGCGAGATCCGCGGTGCCTTCTCGATGTCGGAGCCGGGCCTGGGCTCGGACGTCTCGGCGATCACGTCGAAGGCGGTCAGGGACGGCGACGAGTACGTCCTGAACGGCCAGAAGATGTGGCTCACCAATGGCGGAACGTCAACCTTGGTTGCCGTACTCGTCCGAAGTGACGAAGGACACCCCGAGGGCACCGCGCCCCACAAGTCGATGACGACCTTCCTGGTCGAGAAGGAGCCCGGCTTCGGAGAGGTCCGCCCGGGTCTCACCATCCCGGGGAAGATCGACAAGATGGGCTACAAGGGCGTCGACACCACCGAGCTCATCATGGATGGCCTGCGGATTCCGGCCGATCGCGTGCTCGGCGGCGGCACCGGCCGAGGTTTTTACCAAATGATGGACGGCGTGGAGGTCGGACGCGTCAACGTGGCGGCGCGTGGCTGTGGCGTCGCTCAGCGTGCGTTCGAACTGGGCGTCCAGTACGCCCAGCAGCGTCACACTTTCGGCAAGCCGATCGCCCAGCACCAGGCCATCCAGTTCAAGCTCGCGGAGATGGCTACCAAGGTGGAGGCCGCTCATGCGATGATGGTGAACGCGGCACGCAAAAAGGACTCCGGGGAGCGAAACGACCTTGAGGCAGGGATGGCGAAGTACCTCGCCTCCGAGTACTGCAAGGAGGTCGTGGAAGACTCCTTCCGGATCCACGGCGGCTACGGCTTCTCCAAGGAGTACGAGATCGAGCGCCTCTACCGTGAGGCTCCGATGCTGCTGATCGGTGAAGGTACCGCCGAGATCCAGAAAATGATCATCGGTCGCAGGCTACTCGAAGAGTATCGATTCCAGGGCTAGATGTGCGGTTTGGGGTGTTTTCTTCGAGAAGAAGATCACACCCCGTCAATACTCTTCAGCCGCCGACTCGGCTTCCTGGCTTGCCCAGTTGTGGCCCGCGACCGGTACGATCCCGGGAAAGCCGCCGTCCCCCTCACGCAGCGCGGCATCATCCGCTACGAAGGTCATCCATGCCCCACAGCCAAACCTCTGCACATCGCGACAGCCTGGCAGGCGTACGCCTCGCGCGCGGAGCATCGCCGTGGCTCCTCCCGACGGTCGCCACCGCAGCCCTCAGCCTGGTACGCGCGCGCAAGTCCGGCGCCGCCAAGGCCGTCGCCGTGCCCGCCACCGCGCTCGCGGCGGGCATGCTGTGGTTCTTCCGCGACCCCGAGCGCGAGATCACCCAGGGCCGGGTCATCTCGCCCGCCGACGGTGTGGTGCAGAGCATCATGCCGTGGAAGGACGGCCGCACCCGCGTCGCGATCTTCATGAGCCCGCTCAACGTCCACGTCAACCGTGCGCCGCTCTCCGGCACCGTGGCGTCGGTCGAGCACATCCCGGGCGGGTTCGTTCCGGCGTTCAACAAGGAGAGCGAGAACAACGAGCGCGTAGTCTGGCATTTCGACACCGAACTCGGCGACATCGAGATGATCCAGATTGCCGGCGCGGTGGCCCGTCGCATCGTGCCGTACATCCCGCAGGGCACGAAGGTCGAGCAGGGCGACCGCATCGGTCTGATCCGGTTCGGCTCACGCGTCGACATCTACCTGCCTGAGGGCGTGGAGGTCGCGGTCGAGGTCGGCCAGAAGACCGTGGCTGGGGTGACTCGCATTGACCGTGATTGATCCAGAAACCCAGGCGGGCTGGGTGCCCGAGGCGGACGAGGCGGACGAAGAGGAGGAGATGCCCCTCTCTCTCCGCCTCTCGATAGCGGACACCCTCACTCTCGGCAACGCCACGTGCGGCTTCATGGCGGTGTACTTCACCACCACCGGCATCCTGATCCCGCACCTCACCGGCAGCCAGGAGTCCGGCATGGCCCGCCACAGCGCGGCCACGGCGGTGATCCTGATGCTGTGCGCGGCGGTCTTCGACCTCTTCGACGGCCTGGTGGCAAGGAAGCTGCGTTCCTCTCCGATGGGCGCGGAGCTGGACAACCTGTCGGACCTGATCAGCTTCGGCCTGGCACCGGCGTACTTCGTACTCGTGTACGGCATGGTCGCGGACGACGCGCACCAGCGGGTGGCCGCGGTCGGGGCGATCGTCGTGCTGCTGGCCGTGGTGCTCCGCCTGGCCAGATTCTCCTGCGTGACGGTGAAGGACGGCACCTTCCAGGGCATGCCGTCGCCGTTCGGCGCGCTGACGGTGGTCTCGATCGTGCTCCTCGAGCTGCCCTTCGTGGCGACGCTGCTCGCGATCCTCGGCACGGCGTGGCTGATGGTGAGCCGGGTGGAGTACCCGAAGCCGCGGGGCCGCCTCGCGGTGGCGATGCTCTCCTGGATCGTCCTGTCGATGGGCCTGCTGGCCGCGTGGGCGTTCGACGCGCCGAGCGGACAGCTGCTCCTTCAGACGGGCTGCGCGCTCCAGCTGGTCATGGGCGCGGTGATCCCGCTGTTCGCCACGGCTCGCCGGGTGAACAACTTCCGCGACAACCGGCGTGAGGCGCGGGCGGCGCAGCTGCCGTAGCGGTCGTAGGACAACCCGAAGGGCCCCGAGCTGCTTGGCTCGGGGCCCTTCGGCTTTGCCTCGGGAGGAGCTCCCTCAGGTCAGGAAGTCCCGCGCGATCTGTTCCGCCACCCGCTCCAGGATCGGCCCCGCGTCTGCGATGCACTTCGCCACGTCCGGCTCGACCTCCGTCAGGGGGTACGCCCGCCGGATCCCGGCCCGGCCGAGCGCCTGCGGCGGAAGGGCGAGGCGTCCGCACACCGCGACGACCTCCTTGCCCGCCGCACGGGCCGCCGCGGCGACGCCCGCCGGGGCCTTGCCGTGCAGCGTCTGCTCGTCCAGGGAGCCCTCGCCGGTGATCACCAGGGTGGCCTTCGCCAGTGCGGGCGCGAAGCCCAGGACGTCGAGCATGACCTCGATGCCGGGGCGGAAGCGCGCGCCGAGGAGGAGGGCGCCGTAGCCGATGCCGCCCGCCGCGCCCGCGCCCGGCGAGGCGGCGTGTTCCGCGGCCTTCGTGCCGATCGTCTCCTCCAGCACCTTCGCGTAGTGCGCCAGCGCCGCGTCCAGCGTCTGCACGTCGTCCGGCGAGGCGCCCTTCTGCGGGCCGTACACCGCGGGCGCGCCCTTCGGGCCGGTCAGCGGGTTGTCGACGTCGCTGGCCAGGATCAGCTCGACGGAGGCCAGGCGCGGGTCGAGGCCCGAGAGGTCCGCCGAGGCCAGGTCGGCGAGGCCGCCACCGCCCGGTGCCACCGGCTCCCCGTCCGCGTCCAGGAACCGCGCGCCCAGCGCGGACAGCATTCCCGCGCCCCCGTCCGTGGTCGCGCTGCCGCCGACGCCGAACACGATCGTCCGGGCGCCCGCGTCCAGCGCGGCCCGCAGCAGTTCGCCGGAGCCGTACGTGGACGCCGTGAGCGGCGCGAAGACGCCGGCCGGCAGCCGCTGCAGCCCGCTCGCCTCCGCCATCTCCACGACCGCCGTGCCGCCGCGCAGCGCGAAGGCCGCCGTCACCTCCTGGCCGAGGGGACCTGCGACCCGTACCTCCCGCCGTTCGAATCCGGCCGCGACCGCCGCGTCCACCGTCCCGTCGCCGCCGTCGGCCACGGGCAGTGCCTCCGCCTGGAGGTCCGGGACGACCCGACGCAGCCCGGCCGTCACCCGCTCGGCGACCTGTACGGCCGTCAGCGACCCTTTGAACTTGTCCGCGGCGATGAGCACCCTCTGGGCACCGTTCACTGCAGCGTCCGCCACCTTGCCATCCCCTTGCTCTCCGGGCCCGACGCACGTCAGGGCCAGTCGCGCCGCTGTGACCTTAACCGGAGGAGCACCCCGCCGTCATGCACCGACCGGCCCGTGGACCGAGGCCGGGAAGCGTCCCTGCGGGCGGCCCGAACCCTGCGCGGGCACCGCCGGAATTGGGTAGACCGTTGCTATGACCCCTGTGGGTACTGAGCCAGAGCTCGCCGACCGCGTCCTCGGGGGCTGGCTGGGCCGGATCGCGGGCAACATGCTCGGCAAGCCGGTCGAGCAGGGCGACCTGTGGACGCGGGACCGTATCGACCGCTATCTGCGGCAGGCCGCCGCCCTGCCGCTCACCGACTACCTGCCCGAGCCCGTCGGCGAGAGCGACGGCTTCGAGCTGCGGCCCGAGTGGCGCGAGTGCGTGCGCGGCCGTATCCACGGCAGCTGCCGCGACGACGACGTCGACTACGCCATCCTGGGCCTGGACCTCCTGGAGACCCACGGCTTCGACTTCAGCACGGAGCAGGTCGGCGATCTGTGGCTGCTGCGGCTGCCGTATCTGCAGACCTTCACCGCCGAGCGGGCCGCATACCGCAACCTGGCCAACGGGCTGAAGCCGCCGCTGACGGCGACGTACGACAACCCGTACCAGGAGTGGATCGGGGCGCTCATCCGCGCCGACATCTTCGGCTGGACCTGCCCCGACGCCCCGCGCCGCGCCGCCTCGCTCGCCCGCCGGGACGCGGTGCTGTCCCACACCGGCAACGGCGTGTACGGCGCGATGTGGGCGGCGGCACTGGTCTCGGCGGCGTTCACGGCGCCGACCGTGCGGCACGCCGTCGACCAGGCGCTCGCCGTCGTCCCGGCGAGCAGCCGGCTGGCGCGTACCGTGCGCCGGGTCGTCTCCCTCCACGACACCCGGATGACCTGGGAGGACACGCTCACCACGGTCGCCGAGGAGACCGCCGGGCTCGGCTGGATCCACACCATCCCGAACGCCGCCGTGCTGACGGCCGGGCTCCTGTACGGCGACGGCGACTTCACCCGCACCATCACGCTCACCGTCCGCGGCGGCCTGGACACCGACTCCAACGGCGCGACCGCGGGCTCGGTGGCCGGCGTACTGACCGGGGCGGACGCCATCCCGGCACAGTGGAAGGACCCGCTGGAGGACACGGTGCGCAGCGCGGTGTTCGGCTACGACGGGGTGCGGATCAGCGAACTGGCGGAGCGGACACTGCGGCTGGTGGAGACGGAGGTCTGAAGGTCCTTCTCCGCCCGGTTCCGCGCTGAGCGGCGCCCGTACAGGCAGGCGCACAACGACATCAGGACTTCCATCATGTCCCGCGCCAGGTCGTCCTCGGCCTCGCCGTCGTCCAGCACCACCAGCTGCCGTCCGGACGCCGACAGCGCCGCCTCGACCAGTGCAGTTTCAACTGTCCCAGCCGGTCCTCGTGCTCGACCACAAGGGAAGGAGGAGACCCGGGCATACAGGCCCACGCCCCTGGTGGCCTGCGGAGCGGCGTTGGCCTCACGGAACCACCGCCGGCCGTCTGCGGGTGCACGCCCTGGGCCCTCGTCTCTCATATATCACTAGATAGAGTGCAGTTTGCACCGCTCGCGTCGGGGGTGGTTACCCTTCCCGGATGACCACCGCTCAAGACTTCGCCACGTACATCGCGGGGCTCCCCCGCGTCCTCGCCGGAGCCGCCGCCCTCTTCCGTGACGCCGAGGGCCGGGTGCTGCTCGTCGAGCCCAACTACCGTGAGGGCTGGGCGCTTCCGGGCGGCACGATCGAGTCCGACGACGGCGAGACCCCGCGCCAGGGCGCGCGCCGCGAGACCGCCGAGGAGATCGGCCTGGACCGGGAGCTCGGCCGGCTGCTCGCGGTGGACTGGGTGCACGGGACGGCCCGGCCGCCGCTGGTGGCGTATCTGTACGACGGCGGTGTCCTCGGCGAGGACGACCTCAAGGCGATCCGGCTCCAGGAGGAGGAGCTGCTGTCCTGGCGGCTCGTGCCGCGCGAGGAACTCGCCCAGTACCTGCCGGGCGCCACGGGCCACCGCGTGCTGGCCGCGCTGGACGTCCTCGTCGAGGGCACGGGGGCGGCGGAGCTGGAGAACGGGCACCGGGTCGGCTGACGCCGACGGACGGGTTTGGTCAGCTCTCGACGTCCCGCGGCTTCATATCCACCTCGCGCAACGCCTCGTCGCGCGCGGCGATCCGGGCCTCCGTGCGGTGACCTCGCTCGATGTAGTCGCGGACGGCGAGCTCGACCGCGTCCTGGGGACTGCCCACCCCCGCGAGGACCATGACTTCCACGACGAGTTGAGCGTCGAGTGACACGGTGACCTTGGTTGCCATGCGCGGACCCTAGCACTGGGGATCCCTGCGAGCCGGCACTTCCGTTCGAGTGCCGGATATCCGTTCGCTGCCCCGGACCGCCCGTCCTACCCTCGGTGACATGACCAAGCCCCTCGTCGCCATCCTGAGCGGCGCCGGTATCTCGACCGACTCCGGCATCCCGGACTACCGCGGTCCGAACGGACTGTGGCGGCGGGATCCGGGGGCCGAGAAGCTGGCGACGTACGAGTACTACATGGGCGATCCGGAGATCCGGCGACGGTCCTGGCAGATGCGCCGCAAGAACCGCACTCTCCAGGCCGAGCCGAACGCCGCGCACCGGGCCGTGGCCGAGCTGGAGCGGTCCGGGGTGCCGGTGCGGGTGATCACGCAGAACGTGGACGGGCTGCACCAGCTCGCGGGGATGCCGGCCCGCAAGGTGCTCGAACTGCACGGCACCGCACGCAAGGTCGTCTGCACCAAGTGCCATGCGCGCGGCCCGATGGAGGACGCGCTCGCCCGGGTCGAGGCCGGTGAGGAGGATCCGCCGTGCCTGGAGTGCGGCGGAATCCTGAAGTCGGCCACGGTGATGTTCGGCGAGCGGCTCGACCCGGTGGTACTCGGCGAGGCCGTCGCCATCACCAAGGCCTGCCAGGTGTTCATCGCGGTCGGGACCAGTCTGCAGGTCCAGCCGGCGGCGGGGCTCGCGGGTGTCGCCGCCGACCACGGGGCACGGCTGATCATCGTCAACGCCGAGCCGACGCCGTACGACGACCGGGCCGACGAGATGATACGGGAGCCGATCGGTACGGCATTGCCGAAGCTGCTGCGCGGGATCGGCGGCTAGACCGAGGAGGTCGAACGGCTAGAAGAGTGCCGTTCCCCTCTCGAAGCCCAGCAGCCGCTGCTTGCGGTCCAGTCCGCCGCCGTAGCCCGTGAGGCTGCCGTCGGCGCCGACCACGCGGTGGCAGGGGACGATGATGCCGATCGGGTTCTTGCCGTTGGCGAGGCCGACGGCCCGGGAGGCTCCGGGGTTGCCGAGGGCGTCGGCCAGTTCGCCGTACGTACGGGTCTCGCCGTAGGGGATCTTGCGGAGCTGGTCCCAGACGCTGCGCTGGAACAGGGTTCCGTGCAGGCGGAGTCGGAGAGTGAAATCCTTCAACTCGCCCGCGAAGTAGGCCTCGAGCTCTTCCTCCGCCTCCACGAAGGGACCCTCGGCCCGGGCTCCGAAGGTCTCCTCGCCGGGGCGGTGGCGCTGATCGGTCATGTAGAGGCCGCACAGGACGCCGTCGTCGGCGACGAGAGTCAATGGGCCGTAGAGGCTGTCGATCACGGTGTGCCGCTTTGTCGAACTCATCACGAACGTCCTTACACAGGAAGGAAATTGATCGGGTGGCTGTCGGTCGCCCACAGGTACTGGACCGCGTACGCCCGCCAGGGCCGCCAGGCCGCCGCGCGGGCCGTGAGCGCCGCGGGGGTCGACGGCAGGCCCAACTCCTGGGCGGCGCGGCGGATTCCTAGGTCGGTCGGGAGGAAGGCGTCGGGGTCGCCGAGGGCGCGCATCGCGATGACGTCGGCCGTCCAGGGGCCGAAGCCGGGGAGGGTGAGGAGCCGGGCTCGGGTTTCCGACCAGTCGCTCTCCACGCCCAGGTTGAGGGCGCCGTCCGCGAGTTCGCGTACCAGTGTGGTGAAGGTGGTGCGGCGCGTGCGGGGCATCGCGAGTGTCTCGGGGTCGAGGACGGCGAGCGCCTCGGGGGCCGGGAAGAGGTGGGTGAGGCCGCCCTCGGGGTCGTCCACCGGTTCGCCGTGCGCGGTGACCAGGCGGCCGGCGTGGGTGCGGGCGGCGGCCGTGGAGACCTGCTGGCCGAGTACCGCCCGTACGGCGAACTCCGCCTCGTCGACCGTGCGCGGGACGCGTCGGCCGGGCGCCTTGTCGACCAGGGGCGCCAGGACCGGATCCGTACGCAGTTGGTCGTCGACCGCGACCGGGTCGGCGTCCAGGTCGAGCATTCGGCGGCAGCGGCTGATGGCGACGGTCAGGTCGCGGAGGTCGCTGAGGGTGAGGCGGCAGGCGATGTGGTCGGGGCGCGGGGCGAGGGCCGCGATGCCGTGGCCGTACGGCAGTCGGAGCGTGCGCCGGTAGGCGCCGTCCCGCCACTCCTCCACGCCTGGGACGGCGGTCGCCGCGAGGTGGCCGAAGAGGTTGTCGGGGTTGAGGGGGGCGCGGAAGGGGAGGCGGAGGGTGAGGGCGCCGGGGGTGGCCGGGGAGGTCTTCTTCGGTACCCGGGCGCGCAGGTCGCTGGGCGACAGGGCGAAGACCTCGCGCACGGTGTCGTTGAACGTGCGGATCGAGGAGAAGCCGGCGGCGAAGGCGATCTCCGCCATCGTGAGCGGCGTCGTCTCGATGAGGAGCCGGGCCGTCTGGGCGCGCTGTGCGCGGGCGAGGGCGAGCGGGCCCGCGCCCAGCTCGGCGAGCAGCTGGCGTTCGATCTGCCGGGTGCTGTATCCGAGCCGGGCGGCGAGGCCGGGCACACCCTCGCGGTCCACGACGCCGTCGGCGATCAGCCGCATGGCGCGGGCCACGAGGTCGGCGCGCTGGTTCCACTCCGGGGAGCCGGGGCTGGTGTCGGGCCGGCATCGCTTGCAGGCCCGGAACCCGGCCTGCTGGCAGGCCGCCGCGCTCGGGTAGAACGTCATGTTCTCGGGCTTGGGCGGCACCACCGGGCAGCTGGGCCGGCAGTAGATGCGGGTGGTCAGGACAGCCGTGAAGAACCAGCCGTCGAAGCGGGAGTCCTTGGACTGAACGGCGCGTACGCAGCGCTCGGTGTCGGTGTGCATCCCCATCTGCATGCGTCCAGCATCGGGCACGGCCCGAACCGGGGCTGGCGAGAATCCGACATCAACCTCACGTGTCCTGGACCCTGCCGGATCGCCACGCGGACTCGCGCAGCAGCCGCAGTCCGTTCAGGCCGACCAGGACCGTCGAGCCCTCGTGTCCCGCGACACCGAGCGGCAGCGGGAGGTGGCCGATGAGGTCCCACAGGACGAGCACGGTGATGAAGGTGCCCGCGATCACGAGATTCTGCACGACGAGCCGACGGGCGGTGCGGGAGAGCTCTACGACCGCCGGGACGGTGACGAGCTCGTCGCGCACGATGACGGCGTCCGCCGTCTCCAACGCGAGGTCGGAGCCCGCGCGGCCCATGGCGATGCCGGAGTGGGCGGCGGCGAGGGCGGGCGCGTCGTTGACACCGTCGCCGACGAACAGCACCTTGCGGCCGGCCTGCTGGAGGTCGCGTACGGCGTTGACCTTGCCCTCGGGCAGCAGCTCCGCGCGGACGTCCGTCAGCCCGGTGGCGTCGGCGACGCGGGCGGCGGCGCCGGCGTTGTCGCCGGTGAGCAGGACGGGAGCGGTTCCGGTCAGGGCGGTGAGCGCGGCGGTGGTCGCGGCGGCGTCGGGGCGGAGGCGGTCGGTGAGGGTGAGAGTGCCTACGGGGGTGCCGTCGCGGGTGACGAGGACTACGGTGCCGCCGTTCTCGGTGTCCAGGGAGGTCTGCGTGCGGTGGACGGAATCTCGCATACGGTCGCCGGTGGTGGAGTCGACGAGATCCCGCGGACGGTCGACGGCGTCAGCCGAGTCGACAGAAGCCCGCATACGGTCGCCGGCGCGCACAGAGTCGGCAGAATCCTGCATACGGCCGTCGATATGCATACGGTCGGCGGAAACCTCCATACGGCCGACTCCCACCACCCTGCCCTCGACCACCGCCGTGACCCCGCGCCCCGGCGTCGCGGCGAAGTCCTCGGCAGACGCGATCCGCAGGCCTCGGGTCCGCGCGGCCGCCACGACCGCTCGCGCCAGCGGATGCTCGCTGGGGTGCTCGGCCGCCGCGGCCAGCCCGAGCAGCTCGTCCTCGTCGAGACCCGAGCCCGGCAGCGGGCGTACGTCCGTCACCTCGGGCGCGCCCTCGGTCAGGGTGCCGGTCTTGTCCAGGGCGGTGGTGTCGATCTCGCCGAGGCGTTCCATCGCGACGGCCGACTTGACCAGGACGCCGTGCCGGCCGGCGTTGGCGATGGCGGACAGCAGGGGCGGCATGGTCGCGAGGACGACCGCGCACGGCGACGCGACGATCATGAAGGTCATCGCGCGCAGCAGCGCGTCCGTGAGATCGGCGCCGAAGGCCAGGGGGATGGCGAAGACGGCGATCGTGGCGGCCACCACGGCGACCGCGTAACGCTGTTCGACCTTCTCGATGAACAGCTGTGTCGGCGCCTTGGTGCGTGAGGCCTCCTCGACCAGGGTCACGATGCGGGCGATGACCGAGTCTGCGGGGTCGCGTTCGACGCGGACGCGCAGGGCGCCGGTGCCGTTGAGGGTGCCCGCGAAGACCTCGTCGCCGGATACCTTGGGGACCGGGAGGGGCTCGCCGGTGATGGTGGCCTGGTCGGCCTCGCTGGTGCCGTCGAGGACGCTGCCATCGGCGCCGATGCGCTCGCCGGGGCGGACCAACAGGACGTCGCCGACGGAGAGTTCGGAGGTCGGAACCGTCTCCTCGCCGTTCTCGGCCAGCCGGGTCGCGGTGGTGGGCGCGAGGTCGAGCAGACCGCGCACGGAGTCGGCGGTGCGGGCGGTGGCCAGGGCCTCCAGGGCGCCGGAGGTGGCGAAGATGACGATCAGCAGGGCGCCGTCCAGGACCTGCCCGATCGCGGCCGCGCCCAGCGCCGCGACGATCATCAGCAGGTCGACGTCCAGGGTCTTCTCGCGCAGCGCCCGCAGGCCTTCGAGAGCCGGTTCCCAGCCGCCTGCGATGTAGGCGATCGCATACAGGAGCCCGTACACCCAATACGGCACACCGCCGCCGAGGTCCAGAGCGAGACCCAGCAGGAAGGCGACGGTCGCCGCGAGCGCCCAGCGGGCCTCGGGCAGGGCGAGGACACGGGTGCGCCGGCGGGGTGCCGACCGGGCAGGTGAGGGGACGTGAGTGGGGGCGAGAGTTGTGGACACCCGAGCCACCATACAGGAACACATGAATACTCATTCATCTGTTCATGTGCGATGAGTAAGATACTGCCATGGGTCATGGAGCCGTCACCACCGCGCAGGACGCCGTCGAGCGCGTACGTCTGGACGCGGACAATGTCGCCAAGGTGGCCACCACGCTCCAGGCCCTGTCCACCCCCTCCCGGTTGCTGATCCTGGCGCGGTTGCGCGAAGGGCCGCTGCCGGCCACGGAGTTGGCCGCGGAGGTGGGCATGGAGCAGTCGGCGTGCTCGCACCAGCTGCGGTTGCTGCGCAATCTGGGGCTGGTCGTGGGCGAGCGCCGGGGCCGGTCGGTCGTGTACGCGCTGCACGACCACCATGTCGCCGAGCTGCTCGACCAGGCCGTCTACCACGTGGAGCACCTGCGGCTGGGCATCAGTGACGCCGCCGACCAGTGAGAGGCCCGAGTTGGTGGGCTGAAGAGTGTTCCGTGTTCTCGGCCGGGGGCAACGGGTCCATAGCTGGGAAACCCGGCCCGGCAGGGCGCGGAGCACGCCCTGCCGGGAGCCGTACGCGGGGCGCTACCCGGCGAAGTCCGTCGCCGTGGGCCGCCGCGAGGCCGCCATCGCCTCGTCGACGTCCGTGAGGGGCCGCAGCCGGTAGCTGTACGAGTAGTCGCGGTTGGCGAAGAGCTTGAACTCGTCGTGCGTGTGCGCGCCCCAGCTGTTGTCGCCGCCGACGCCCATCTGCCGGTGGTTCACGCGCAGGACGACCTCCTCGCGTGGGGTGAGCTGGTAGTCGTGACGCACCCCGGACGACAGGTCCTCCGGGGTGAAGTGCGAGGCGTTGACCTCCAGGAGCGTATCGCCGCAGACGAGCAGCCCGGTGCCGTCGCGGCCGGTCAGAGCGATCCAGCGGACGTCGGTCTTGTTGCCGTTCTCCTGCGGGCGGATGTAGGAGGTCCACTGCCCGGAGACGGTCCCGGAGTAAATGCCCACGTCGGTGCCGTAGTTGCGGTCCCAGTGGTTCTCCTCGGGCCCGCGGCCGTAGTAGCGCAACCGCTCCAGGCGGCCCGGCAGGAAGAGCAGGCTGCCGACCTCCGGAATGTACGGCAGGTTCGCCGCGCCCGGGTGCAGGGTGTGGTCGACCTTGATCTCGCCGTTGCCGAAGACCGTGTACGTGGTGGTGTACGTCGACTCGGTGGTCGTCGGCAGTGTGCCGCTGACCTTGATCTCGACGGCCTTGTCGCGCAGGGCGCGCACGCTCACGTCCGTCACCTTGCGGCGGGCGCCGGCGTCGCGCCAGGTCTGGTTGCGGGTGTGCTGGCCGTTACCGTGGTCGTTGTCGGTGGGCGCACGCCAGAAGTTCGGCGCCGGGCCGGAGGTGATCAGCCGGGTGCCCCGGGCCTCGTACGACGTGATGACGCCGCTGGCCTTGTCGACGGTGACGGAGAAGCCCCTGCCGTTCACCGTGATCGCCCCGTCGCCCTCCTGGTGGCGAAGCGCCGGCACGCTCTCCAGCGGCACCGGCGTCACGGCCGGGCTGTCGGCATCGAGGGCGAGCTGCTGTGCGGCCACCTCGAAGCCGGCCTTCGCCCACGGGGTGGCTTCCTTGGTGGTGAACGACAGTTCCAGGAAGTACTCCCTGCCGGGCGCCGGGTCGGCCGGGAGTCTCACCGGCACCGTGACGTCCTTGCTCGACAGCGGCGGCACGTCCAACTGAGCACGGGTCAGCCTCCCGCGCTGGACAACCTTGCCGTCCGCGACGAGCCGCCAACTGCCGTTGAACTCTCGGAGATTGGTGAAGAGATTCTCATTGGTGAGGGTGACCGCACCGGGAGCGCCACCGGAGGCCGGGGCCGCGTTGATCGCCTGGTAGACCCGCTTGATCTCGGCTGCCTTGCCGGTGTGCCCCCGGTCGGCGGTGACGATCCCGTCGGCGACGAAGTTCCCGTCGTTGGGGTTGTCGCCCCAGTCGCCGCCGTACGCGAAGAACGTCTTCTCCTTCGACCGCTTCTCCGTGACGCCGACGGTGGCCGCGTCGAACCAGAACCGCACGCCCTCGTCGCCGGATCCGCGGCTGTCGGAGGCCAGTTCGGCGGCGCTCAGCGCACGGGCGTACACGCGGGCCCGGCGGATGGTGCCGCTGAACTCCCGTGAGATGTTGTCGACATCGGTGGCGAGTGCGAGGGGCGCGGTGTTGCTGCTGGGGCGCCGGGTGGTGGTCCGGGTGGCCTTGGCCGCGCCGTCGACGTAGAGGGTCAGTGTGCCCGCGTCCGCGTCGAAGACGCCGGCGAGGTGGTGCTCGGTGCCGGTCCAGTCGTCCGGCAGCGCCCAGGTGGCGGTGACCCACTGGCCGCCGCCGTGGATGAAGAACTCCAGGTTCCGGTCCGACTGCTTCAGCGCGTACTGCGTGTCGCCCTTGGCGATGATCGGCTGGTGGTAGCCGGTCACGTGCGGGGTGACCCAGGCCTCCAGGGTCAGTGAGCCGGTGAGGTCGAGGCTGGTGTCGCGGGCGAAGACGGTGCCGCCGTAGACGCCCTTGGCGCGGTCGAAGGTGCCGCTGGGGGCGAGGATCTCGCCGCGCAGCTTTCCGGGGCCGGTCTCGGTCAGCAGCTTGCGCGCCGGGGTGGGCCAACTCAGCGCCTGGTCGACGAAGTCCCAGATCCAGCCGCCCTGGAGGACGTCGTGTCGACGGATGATGTCCCAGTATTTCTTGAAGTTGCCGTTCGAGTTGCCCATGGCGTGCGAGTACTCGATCATCACGTACGGCCGGGTGTCGGCGGTGTCCTTCGCCCGCTGCTCGACCCGCTGAGGCGTGTCGTACATCTCCGAGCGGATGTCGCTGATGGTGGGGCGGTCGTCGCCCTCGTACTGGATGACGCGCGTCGGGTCGTACGACCGGATCCAGTCGTGCATGGCGACGAACGTGCTGCCGCCGCCGGCCTCGTTGCCGAGCGACCAGATGACCACCGAGGCGTGGTTCTTGTCGCGGTGGACCATGTTCTGCGCGCGGGCCACGCACGCCTCGGTCCAATCGGCGTGGTTGCCGGGGTACTCGCCGCGGATGCCGTGCGTCTCGAGGTTGGTCTCGTCCACGAGGTACAGCCCGTATTCGTCGGCGAGTTCGTTCCACAGCGGGTTGTTGGGGTAGTGCGAGGTGCGGACCGAGTTCATGTTCAGCCGCTTGATGATCTCGATGTCCTCGATCATGTCCGCGCGGGTGAGGGCGGTGCCTCGGGCGGGGTGCATCTCGTGGCGGTTGGTGCCCCGGAAGGAGACGGGCTTGCCGTTGATGCGCATCAGCCCGTCCTTGAGCGCGAACTCGCGCATGCCGACCCGGTGCGAGAGGGTCTCGATCACCCTGCCCGCAGGGTCGCGCAGCCGTAGGACGGCGGTGTAGAGGTTCGGGTGCTCGGCCGACCAGAGCTTGGGCGCGGGTACGGCTTTCGCGGCCTGTACGGTCGTCTCTGCGCCGGAGCCGAGGGCGACGGTCTGCTGGAGCGGCCGGGACCAGACAGGGTGCCCGTCGGCGTCATACAGCATCGCGTCGACTGTATACCGCCCACCGGATCCGCCCTCGTAGTCCCGCACGCTCGCGGTGACCGACAGTTCCGCGGCCGTGTAGTCGTCGCTCAGCGGGGTGTCCAACTTGAAGTCGCGCAGGTGCACGGCCGGGGTGGAGTACAGGTAGACCGAGCGGAAGATGCCGCTCAGTCGGATCATGTCCTGGTCCTCCAGCCAGTCGCCGTCGGAGTAGCGGTACACCTCCACCGCGATCCGGTTGGTGCCGGGCTTGAGGTACTTGGTGATGTCGTACTCGGCGGGGGTGAAGGAGTCCTCGTGATAGCCGACCAACTCCCCGTTGATCCATACATAGTGGGCGGACTTGACGCCCTCGAAGTGCAGGAACGTCCGCCGTCCCGACCAGTTCCTGGGGACGGTGAACGTACGGCGGTACTGGCCGACGGGGTTGTAGCGGGTCGGCGCGGCGGGCGGCTGCGGCTCCTCCCCCAGGCCGTTGGGGCCCCACCAGGGGTAGGTGATATTGACGTAGATCGGGAAGTCGTAGCCGTGCATCTGCCAGACGGACGGCACCGGGATGGTGTCCCAGGAGCTGTCGTCGAGGTCGGGGCGGTAGAAGTCGGTGTCGCGGTCGTCGGGGCGGTCGACGTAGGCGAACTTCCACTTCCCGTCGAGGCTCAGCCGGTAAGGGGAGCGCGTGCGGTCGCCGGCCAGGGCCTGTCTGACGTCCTGGTACGGCATGAGGGTGGTGTGCGGGGGCTCGGTGCCCAGCCGGAAGACGGCGATGTTGCCGTTCCACTCGGGCGATCCGTCCGCCGCGGCCTCGCGTCGCCCGGCCGCGTACGCGGTGACGGGCGACGCGGAGAGGGCGAGCGCGCCGAGGACGGCGGCCGAGCCCTCCAGGAGACGGCGGCGACTGACGACCGGACGGTCTGTGGGGAGCACGTGCGGGTGCGGCATGACGGTGGCCTTCCTCGGTACGACAGTGCGCTGCGCGAACTGAGGGTGCGTCAGGTCTTGTCGATTGCTGTGGGGGTATCCGCAAGTTGATGTCGGGTCAGAACACAACTGCTGGTGACAAAAACAACTACCGAGTAGTCAGGGGAACCCTAGGACCCGAACACAATCGAAGCAATGATCCTGTCGGACTTTGTGCGGTCCTGTTGGGCCAGGGCCCTCGACACCGTCAGCGGACCTGCGCGGCGAACGCCTCGTACGCCCGCTCGTCGAAGAGGACGAACCGGATCTCCTCGACCGCCGTCTCGGTCGCCCGCACCGTCTCCACGGCGATCCGGGCGGCGTCCCCGATCGGCCAGCCGTAGATGCCGGCGGAGACGGCCGGGAACGCGACCGTGCGGGCGCCGAGTTCGTCGGCGACCCGCAGCGACTCCCGGTAGCAGGAGGCCAGCTGCTCCGAACGGTCCTCGTCCTGGCTGAAACGCGGCCCCACCGTGTGGATCACCCAGCGCGCGTCCAGCTCGCCCGCCGTCGTCGCGACCGCCTGGCCGGTGGGCAGGCCTTTGCCGTAGTGGGAGGCGCGGAGTTTGCGGCAGTCCTCCAGGATCGCGGGGCCACCTCGGCGGTGAATGGCGCCGTCGACGCCGCCACCGCCGAGCAGGGAGGAGTTGGCCGCGTTGACGATCGCGTCGACGCTCTGCCGGGTGATGTCGCCCTGGACGAGGGTGAGGGTGGTCATGTCTGTCGCAACTTCCTCCAGACGGCCTTCGCAGCGTTGTGTCCCGACATCCCGTGCACGCCGGGTCCCGGTGGGGTGGCCGAGGAGCAGATGAAGACGGCCGGGTGCGGAGTGCTGTACGGGGACAGGGAGAGTCTGGGACGCAGCATGACCTGGAGCCCGGAGAACGCGCCGGTGCCGATGTCGCCGCCGACGTAGTTGGCGTTGCGGGCGGCGAGTTCGGGCGGGCCGGCGGTCGCGCGGGCGAGGACGCGATCGCGAAAGCCCGGGGCGAAGCGCTCCAGTTGGCGTTCCATGGCGTCGGTGAGGTCTCCGGTCCAGCCGCTGGGGACGTGGCCGTACGCCCAGAAGACCTGCTTGCCCGCCGGGGCCCGCGTCGGGTCGACGACGCCGGGCTGCACGGTGATCATGAACGGCCGGTCGGGCGCCCGGCCCTCGCGGGACGCCGCGCGCAGGGCGGTGCCGATCTCGGCGCTGCTGGCGCCGATCTGCACGGTGGTGCTCCTGCGCGCCTCCTGAGCGGTCCATGGCACGGGGCCGTCCAGCGCGTAATCGATCTTGAAGACTCCGGGGCCGTACCGGTAGCCCTCGTAGGAGCGGCCGAGGCCGGCGATGCGGGCCAGGGCGGTGGGCGAGGTGTCGAAGACGTACGCGCGCGCGGGCGGCAGGTCGTCGAGGCGCTTGACCTCGTAGTCGGTGTGGACGGTGCCGCCGAGGTCCTTCAGGTAGGCGGTGAGCGCGTCGGAGATGGACTGGGAACCGCCGCGGGCCACGGGCCAGCCGCGGGCGTGCGCGGCCAGGGCGAAGACCAGGCCGATGGCGCCGGTGGCGAGGCCACTGAGCGGGGCCATGACGTGCGCGACGAGGCCGGCGAACAGGGCCTTCGCCCGCTCGTCGCGGAAACGGCGCATCAGCCACGTCGACGGGGGCAGGCCGACCAGCCCGAAGCGGGCGAGGGTGACCGGGTCCCGGGGCAGCGCGGTCAGCGGCAGGGACATGAAGTCGCGGACCAGCGTGTCCCACTGCGGCAGGAAGGGCTCGACCAGTCTGCGGTACGTCCCCGCGTCACGCGGCCCGAAGGAGGCGGCCGTCTCGCCGACCGACCGGGACAGCACGGCGGCCGTACCGTCGGTGAAGGGGTGCGCCATGGGCAGCTCGGCATGCAGCCACTCGAGGCCGTACCGCTCCAGGGGCAGGGCGCGGAACGCCGGGGAGTTGATGCCCAGCGGGTGGGCCGCGGAGCACGGGTCGTGGTGGAAGCCGGGGAGGGTGAGCTCCTCGGTGCGGGCTCCCCCGCCGACGGTGTCGCGGGCCTCGAAGACGGCCACGGAGAAGCCGCGGCGGGCCAGCTCCACGGCAGCGGTCAGCCCGTTCGGCCCCGCACCCACCACGACCGCATCGAGCATCGACGGCACCTTCGGACCCCTTCGTCAGCCGATGGCCAGTGAGGTCAGGATATGACGGAGGACTGACAGCCTCGGGCCACGGGGCACCACCCGGGGTCACGACGCCCTGAGCAGCCCCACCACGCACTCGGGCTACGACCCTCCCAGCAGCCCCACTACCCGGCGGGCCGTGGCCGCGTCCCGGGCCGCGGTGAACGGGAGGACATTGTGCCCCGTGATCCGGAACGGCTCGCCCGCGCGGGTCAGGTGGGTGCCGCCCGCCTCCTCGAGCAGGAGCAGGCCCGCGGCATGATCCCAGGCGGCTTCCCACGAGAACGCGGTGGCGTCCGACTCGCCTTGGGCGACGGCGAGATACTCCAGTCCTGCCGAACCGCACGCGCGCGGTGCCACGCCCTCGGTCCACAGGCCGAGCAGTGCCCGCTTCTGTTCCTCGGTGGTGTAGTCCGGGTGGGACGTGGCCACGCGCAGGTCACGGCCGGGCTCCGGGACACCGGCGAACAGCCGCTCGCCGTCGAGGAACGCGCCCCCGCCCCGCACGGCCGTGGCCATCCGGTCGCGCACGGGCGCGTATGTCCACGAGGCGAACAGGGTTCCGCCCTGCGCGAGCGCGACCAGCGTGCAGAAGCCGGGGTCGCCGTGCACGAACTGCCGTGTCCCGTCCACGGGATCGACGATCCAGACCGGCGCGTCGCCCTGTATCGCCTCATAGGTCGTCGGGTTGGCGTGCACCGCTTCCTCGCCGACCACGACGGAACCGGGCAGGAGGGCGCCGAGCGCCTCGGTGAGGTACTGCTCCGCCCTGCGGTCGGCGTCCGTCACCAGGTCGTGCGGGCCGGTCTTCTCGTCGACCTCGTGGGCGGCGAGCCGGCGGAAGCGCGGCATGATCTCGGCCGCGGCCGCCTTGCGCACCGCTTCCTCCACGTCGGCCGCGTGCCGGGCGAGAAACTCGTCGATGGTTTCCGTGTCTTCGATCATGACTCCATGAGAGCACGCGCCACTGACAATCCCTACCTGGCCGGGGTACAGGGGGTGGAATCGCCATGAATACCCGGACCCAGGTCAGCGGCCCACCGCATACCCTTGCATGCCCCGTGGATTCGCGGCCGCCGACAGGATCCCGGTCTCCGGGTCCCGTGCGACCGCGCACAGCCGCCCCTCCGACCAGGGGTCCCCGACGGTGACGTCGTGACCGCGCCGCCGCAGCTCCTCGACGACGCCCGCGTCCGTGCGGGCCTCCACGGTGACGCTGCCCGGTCGCATGCCGCGCGGGTAGAAGGAGCCGGGGAAGCTGTCGTTGTGCCAGTTCGGGGCGTCGATCGCGCCCTGGAGGTCGAGGCCGCCGCGCACCGGGGAGCGCAGGGCGACGGCGAGGAAGAAGTGCAGCTGCCACTGGTCCTGCTGGTCCCCGCCGGGCGTGCCGAACGCCATGACCGACACGCCGTCGCGCAGCGCGATCGAGGGCGTGAGGGTGGTGCGGGGGCGACGGTCCGGGGTGAGGGTGTTCGGCAGGCCCTCCTCCAGCCAGGTCATCTGCAGCCGGGTACCGAGCGGGAAGCCCAGCTCGGGCACGACGGGGTTGGACTGCAGCCAGCCGCCGCTGGGGGTGGCGGCGACCATGTTGCCCCAGCGGTCGACGACGTCGAGGTGGCAGGTGTCGCCCCGGGTACGGCCGTCGGCAGCCACGTCGGGCTCGCCGGGCACGGGGGACGTGGGGTACTTGGCGACGGTGGGCTCACCGGCACCCGGCAGGGGCGACGTGGGGTGCTGGGCAACGGTGGGCAGCCGCGGAGTGCGCCCACCGGGGCTCCCGGGCCGCAGCTCGTACGAGGCCTTGTCGTCGACGAGCCCCCGCCGGGCCTCGTTGTACTCCGTCGACAGCAGCTCGCCGAGCGGCACCTCGGCCGCGTCCCCGTACCAGGCCTCCCGGTCGGCCATGGCGAGCTTGCAGCCCTCGATCAGCAGGTGGACGTAGTCGGCGGACCCGTAGCGGGGCAGTTCGGGCGGGAGCAGGGCGAGCTGCTGGAGGAGCACCGGTCCCTGGCTCCAAGATCCCGCCTTGCACACGGTCCAACCGTTCCAGTCGTACGTCGCCGGCTCCTCGTACGTGGCGGACCAGCCGGCGAGGTCGGCGGCCGTCAGCGTGCCGGTGTGGCGCACGCCGCTGGTGTCCATGGTGGGCCGCCGCGCCTGCCGTACGAGGGCCTCGGCGATGAACCCGGTGCGCCACACCTCCCGCGCGGCCTCGATCTGCGCCTCCCGGTCCCCCGCGCCCGCGACCTCGGCGAGCAGCCGCTTCCAGGTGGCGGCGAGGGCGGGGTTGCGCAACAGCGTGCCGGGCCGCGGAGCCTTCCCGCCCGGCAGGTACACCTCCGCCGACGAGGTCCACTCCGTCTCGAACAGCTCCCGCACGGTCTCGACGGTCGCGCCGACGTTCTCCACGGGCGCGTGCCCGTGTTCGGCGTAGCCGATGGCGTACCCCAGAACCTCGGCGAGGGACTTGGTGCCGTAGTCCCGCAACAGCAGCATCCAGGCGTCGAACGCGCCGGGCACGGCGGCGGCGAGGGGCCCCGTACCGGGTACGAGATCCAAACCGAGTCCCCTGTAGTGCGCGACCGTCGCCCCGCCCGGTGCGACGCCCTGCCCGCACAGCACCCGCACCTCACCGCCCGCCGGGGCGAGCATGATCGGCACCTCACCGGCGGGCCCGTTGAGATGCGGTTCGACGACATGCAGCACGAACGCCCCCGCCACGGCCGCGTCGTACGCGTTCCCACCACCCTCCAGCACAGCCATCGCCGACTGCGAGGCCAGCCAGTGCGTGGAGGACACCATGCCGAAGGTGCCCTGGAGGGTGGGGCGGGTGGTGAACATTCGGGCTCTCACCTCGCTGTTTTCGCGCGTCGGCCGGTCCAATCTGCGCTCAAGATCGGGCCTGGGGAGAATCTGGGGAGTTCGGGCCGGAGCTCTCCTCCGCTCGCTCCCCCAGCAGGCTATCGATCGCCCTGCGCCCCTTCTTCCCCGCCTCCGGCATGAAGTGCGCGTAGTGGTCGAGCGTGATGGTCGGCGACGAATGCCCCAGCCACTTGGCGAGGGTGACGACCGACTCTCCTGCCTCCAGCACGAGGGATGCGTACGGGTTGCGTCCCTCGTGGTGCTGGGTCATCGCGGCGCCGGCGGGTTCCCGCGCCTGCCTCTCGGCTCGGTAAGCCTTCAGGTGGCCACGCACGCCCAGTGCCCGGTGCCGGTGACACGTCCTGGCAGACCGGTCGAGACCCCGGGCCGGCCCATCGTCGTCGGTGCCGACCTCGTGCATTACTCGCCGGAGGCAGCGGAGTTCGCCTTCGCGGAGGCCGACCGCCGGGCGGCCCACCTTCAGGTCGTGCATGCCCTGCACCGGGTCCGCGCTACTGCCGCTCCCGGTCAGCGGCACCGCAGTGGGACCGGATGTGCGCGAGACCGAGGACAGTGCCCGGCACTTCCTCGAGGAACGGATCGCCGAGTTCAACGGACGGTACCCAGGCGTACCGGTCGCGCTGCGTCTCGAGTGGACGCATCCGGCGACGTACCTGACGGAGTTGTCCGAGGAAACCGACCTGCTGGTGGTCGGTTCGCGCGGCCGAGCGGGCCTGCGCAGGCTTCTCCTCGGCTCGGTGAGCAGCGAGGTCCTGTACACGGCGCGCTGCCCCGTCGCCGTCATCCCGGCACCGGCGGACGGATAAGAGCATCCAGCCCAGGACGCCCGGCACGGAGGGAGGCAAGTCCCCCTGGCAGCCTGCCCGCCTGCTCTGCCTCGGGGCGGCCGGAAGGCACCCCGCTCCGCTCCGGCCATCCAGAACACGCCGCAAGCCGGCTTCGCCGCCCCGTAGGCGCACCACCCCCGGTCCTGTGGGCTGTCCCCTCGCCTGGGCCAAGGAGTGACGCCTGGCGACGGTGGGCGGGGCATGCGTAACAGCGGCGCCCCGTGCGGTGCCGGAACTCCAGGAACGAGGTGGCGTGGACGGGGTGGACAAGGACATCGGGGCCGTGGCGGAGGGCAGTCGTCTTCCTCGTGGTGGGCTGTCTCGCGGCCATGTGGGGGGCGACGGGATGCGGCAGTACAGAGAACGAGTACAACCCGCCGGGTGCCAACGCCCGTGTCGGACCGGTCCTGATCCGTTACGCGCACATCGCCGAACCCCCCGACGGCCCGTGGGAGCCGGGCGACGACGCTCCCTTCTATCTCTGGCTGTTCAACCAGGGACAACGGAAGGACAGGCTGCTCGGCGCGGAGACGGCCGTCGCACGCTCCGTGGACATCGTGAGCGCGGACGGCACTGTACGAGGCCCGGTCGCATTGCCCACCGGGAATCTCGTCGAACTGGAGAAAGGACGCGCCCACCTGCTGCTCAGGGACCTGCGTCAGCAGATCCGGGGCGGGGACTTCGTGTGGATCACCCTGCGCTTCGAACGAGCCGGCGAGATCGCACTGCAGGTGCACTCCCAGATCCCCACCTACGTCGACGACGACGCCACCGACGCACCAGGACTGACATCCCCCTCACCGGACGAATGACGTCAACGAGGCAGTGACCACAGGCAATGAGCGATCACAGAACGGTGGGCACGGCGGAGTCGTCCCCGTGACCACCTCCTACCTCGCCGGTCCGCGCGTGCCTCGGAGGCGCACATCTTCCGTGCTCCCTCCTTCACCACGCTCGCGAACCATGTCGGCCGTTGCCCGCACCGCGCCAGGGGGACGGAAGTGGGAGCACTGAGGTCGAGACGGAAACGACCGGCACCACGGAAAGCCAGCGGGGTACGGCGTCGGGTGGCGGTCGCCGCCTTGTACGTTCTCGGGCTTTCGGTTCTGGCGCTGGCCGCAGTGTGGCTGGCGGTGCGCATCACTCCGCTGCAACCGGTGTCGGCGGCCGGTCAGACGGTGCGAGTGGGCTCCGCGCCGCTGGAGTGTTCCCGGTACCCAGGGCCGAAGGGCCACCGCTGACCGATGTGCGGGAGGGCCTGGGCGACTCGACAGCCGCCGGTACCGGGAACCGCTCCCTGCCCGACGCCAGCCATCTGGACAGGGCCTGCCGGCGCATTGCGGACTCCTTACCCGCGGGTACTGGCCCGGACCAACGACTGGCGCGTGCTCAACCTCGCCTGCTCCGGCGCCACGATCCGCGATGGCATCCTCGGCGTGCAGATCGTCGGCGCGAGGTGGCCCCGCCGCAGCTCGCCCAGGCACAGCGGGCCACAGAGGCGTCCGTCGTCCTGGTCAGTGTCGGGGCAAACGACGTGCGATGGTCCGACCTGGTCACGCTCCGCGCGGCCTCCCCGTCCTGTGACGACCAGGCCTCCACCGCGTTCTTCCAGAACCGCCTTGCCCGGTTCGCACACCAGGTGCTGCGCTCACGGCTGGCAGCGCTCAACACCGTCCTGCGGCAAGGAGCCGAGACGTCCGGCGACCCGATCCAGTCCCCTGTACCTGACAAACCCCTGTCCGACCGTCACCTCTTCCGGTCGACAGCCGAGCACCGGTGGACGGACCCTGAAGAGAGGGCATACGGGCGATAGCTCGTTGAGCAAAGGGGCACGGCGATGGAATGGTGGACCTGGCTCATCATCGCTCTCGCGATCCTCCTGGCCGCCGGCGCCTCCGTTCTGTCACTGCAGGCACGGCGCCGCTCCGGCGGTGTCATAGCCCAGGGCCGCCGACCTCGGCGGGGAGGAGGGCGGAAGCCGTGACCGCCTACATGCGAGCCAGCGCGATCACGAAGAAACCAGTGGTCACCTTGGCGGGGGAAGACCTCGGGCAGGTCAAGGACCTCGTTTTCGATCCCTCGACGGGCAGCATCCGATGCTTCACCCTCGCAGGCCGCGGACTGCTGGCGGGGCCACTCCACCGTGCCCTGCTGTGGGAGAAAGTCCATGGCCTGGGGCCGCACGCGGTCATGGTGCGCGACGAGAGCACGCTGGAGGAGGACGACACGGCCGCCCGGTCGGGCGCGAAGGAGCCGGGCGGCGGAAACGTGCTGGGTGTGGCCGTCGTGACCCGCGGGGGCGCACGTTTGGGTACCGTCACCGACGCCATCGTCGGGATGGGAAGGACACCGGTGGTGGCGGGCTACGAGATCGAAACCGCTGAGCACCGCCGCGTCCTGGTGCCGGTGCCCGGCCCGGTCACCGTCTCCGGCGAACGGGTGCTTGTTCCGGAAGCCACCGCACAGTGCAGCGTTGGTGACTTGGGAGGGTTCGGTGCCGCCGCGGAGAGCCTGCGCAACCGTCTCCAGCACGACCCGCAGGAGGGCGACTGATGCTGTTCACCCAGGCCCAGGGCAGGGTCGTCATGGACCTCGCGACAGCCGAGACGGTCGGGACGGTCTCCGCGTGCACCGTCGCACCGTCACCAGCGCGTATCTCCGGACTGCGCCTGAGGACCGGAGGCCGCGGACACCACACCCTGGACTGGAACAACGTCCAGTCGTTCGGCCCCGACGCTGTCGCCGTCGAAGAGGCCGGCCGTATCCGCGACGAGAAGAACATCGACCCCGCCGACCACGCCCACGCGGCACACGACCCCATCGGGAAACCGGTGCTGACCGAAACGGGCCTCGACAAGGGCACCGTACTCGATGTCGAATTCGACGAGCGATCAGGACGCATCGGTCACCTGCTGACCGACGAAGAGCAGATCCCCGGCGACCAACTCCTCGGAGTGGGCAGGTACGCGGTTGTCGTCACCGCCCCTCAGTAAATAAACACCGCAGGCGTGGCCCTACTGCTTCGCTCACAAGGTCCGGCCCCGCCAGGCGGACGAGGAGCTCAGCCAGGAGGTGACCCGGCTGATGTCCGAGGAGGTGACGATCCCGACCAGGCGGCTTCCTTCCAGTACGAGGGCACGGTGGGCGGAGCTGGTCTGCAGCTCGGGCACGAGCCGGGCCAGCGGGTCGTCGGGGTGGAGGGTCGGCAGGTCGTCGACCGGCACCATCACGCGGGCGACGGCGGTGGACGCGCGCTCCGTCTCCGGGACCGAGTCGGCGCCCTTGAGGGTGACCAGGCCGGCCGCGGTGTTCCCGTCGTCGACGACGGGAAAGGCCGAGTGACGGTAGCGATAGCGCGGATCGGCGAGGAACTCGCTGACGGTCGTGGTGGCCGGGACGCTCACCGGATCGGTCGTCATCGCGTCGCTCACCGGGATTCCGCCCAGCAGTTCACGCAGTCGTGCCTGGCCGCCTTCCATCGTTGCCATCGCGAGGATGAACCAGCCGATGACCACCAGCCAGACGCCGCTGAAGAAAGCCCCGACGAGGACGAGGTACAAGCCGATACCGACGAGCGCCCACCCCAGCAGCCGTCCCGCCCCCGTAGCCACCACGGTGGCGCGCAGCGGACTTCCGGTCTTCCACCACACGATCGCACGCAGCAGCCGGCCGCCGTCCAGCGGCGCGGCGGGCAGGGCGTTGAAGACGGCCAGCAGGATGTTGATCCCAGCCAGCCAGGCCAGCGCCTCCACCACGAGCCCGGCGTCGGACACCCCGTCCAGCAGCCCGGCCGCCAGAGCGAACACCCCGCCGAGCAGCAGGCTGACCAGCGGCCCCACGCCGGCAATACGCAGTTCCGCTCCCGGGGTGGACGCCTCGCTCTTGAGCCGGGCGACCCCTCCGAGGAGCCACAGGGTGATGTCGTCGACGGGCACACCGTTGCGACGGGCCACCAGTGCGTGGCTGATCTCATGAGCCAGAAGCGACAGCAGGAAGACCACTGCGGTCACCGATGAGGCGCACCAGTACTGCCATGCCGGGCGATCCGGATGATCTTCCGGGAAGCGGCCCCCAGCCAGCCCCACCAGGATCACGACGAAAATGACCAAGACGCTCCAGTGCACGCCTACCCGAACACCGGCCAGGCGGCCCAGTGAGAACGTAGCCCGCACAGCAGCCACCTCACTCGTCCAGCCCCTGGGTGGTCTCCGTGCCGGGTGACATCGACCACCGGCGAGACGAGGTTGCGCCACCGCATCGGGCAGGCGCCCACGGCCAGGGACCGGCATATGCGCATCAACATCTGCAGTCGACAGCGGCGGGGCGTCACCCAGGATGAGGGGCCGTGGACGTCCCGCTGCCGTTTCCCTCTGGCCCAGATGACCCTGTCCATCCCCAGGTGACCCTCCCGCCAGGGACGAAACCTCAACGAACGATGGGGAACACAGGCCCTCGGGCCGCAACCGACCGTGAGAGGTTCGAAACCCGACGTGTCGCGCGGTCGGCGCTGCGCCCGGAGCCGCGCCGCGCCGATCTTTTCCGGTGGCTACGCCCTGAGTTGCCTGGCGGCCTTCGACATGCCGCTCCTGCTTGTCGGCCCGAGCCGCACCGCATCGCGCCCGCCGCTCACCGCTCCGGTCGGGACCGAGCGTCCGTCATTTCTCCGGTGACTTGGCACCCAAGCCGTCATGTACCGCGCCCGGCCGGGCTGTCAACTACAGGGGAGAAACTATGGCACTCTGGCTAATCCACTCATACCTCCTGGCAGGAGCGGGTTGCGGCACGGGTGGGTGACACAGCGGCGAGAAGGCGGAGCGACGCGAGGAAGCGCCCGGTGAGCCCAGGTGAACTGCGGACCAGGACATGACCGAAGTGACTGAAGGCCCCGCACAGGTCCACCGGCCTCGGGTCCCGCCGCTCGGGCGGGCGCTGGTGCGCTGGACACGGACCACCGATCACAAAGTCATCGGCAACCTCTACATGGTCACCGCGTTCGGCTTCTTCCTGCTAGGCGGGGTGCTGGCGCTGTTGACGCGGGCTGAACTCGCACGTCTCGGGCTCCAGTTGGTGCAGCACCTGTTCTGGTTCTTCGGGCACCCCGAGGTGTACATCGTCGCGCTGCCGTTCTTCGGCATCATCACCAAGGTTCTTCCCGTCTTCTCCAGGAAACCGGTGTTCGGCTACCTCGGTCTGGTCGGCGCCACGATCGCTATCACGATGCTGTCGGCCGTCGTGTGGGCGCATCACAAGTTCGCCACGGGCGCGGTGCTGCTGCCGTTCTTCGCTGCGGCATCGTTCCTGATCGCCGTGCCGACCGGGGCGAAGTTCTTCAACTGGATCGGCATCATGCGCCATGGTTCCCTGTCCTTCGAGACACCCATGCTGTTCGCGGTCGGCTTCCTGGTGTCCTTCCTGCTGGGGGCTTGAGCGGGGTGATCATCGCGTCACCTCCTCTGGACTTCCACCTCACCGACAGCTATTTCATCGTCGCTCACCTTCACTACGTCCTCTTCGGGACCGTCGTCTTCGCGATGTTCGCCGGGTTCTACTTCTGGTGGCCGAAGTTCACCGGGAAAATACTCGACGAGCGACTCGGGACGATCCACTTCTGGACGCTGTTCGTGGGCTTCCAGACGACGTTCCTGGTGCAGCACTGGCTCGGTGAGACCGGGATGCCCCGACGCTACCCGGACTATCTGGCGGCCGAATCGGGTTCACCCCGCTCAACACCGTTTCGTCCATCGGTGCCTTCCTGCTCGGCCTTTCGACGCTCCCTTTCTTCTACAACGTCTGGAAGACGGCCCGATACGGGAAGAGGGTCGAGTCGGACAACCCGTGGGGATTCGGGCGTTCAATGGAGTGGGCGACCTCCCGCCCACCGCCGCGCCACAACTTCATCGCCCTGCCGCGCAACCGCTCCGAATCGCCTGCCTTCGACCTGCACCACCCTGACATGAAACGAGCAGAGAAGAGGCGCCACGGATGAAAACGGAAGCCGTACTCTTCGCCGGTGTGGCGGCGTTCTTCGCGGTCACGGCCGGGAGCCACGGCTGGCTCGCGGCCGACCCTGCCGGAACCGCCGTCCTGAGTGTGGCCTTTGTCATGGCGTCTCTTGTGTCCTTCTTCCTCGCCGTCCAGTACCGGCGGCGCGGGCGTCGGCCGCAGGACCGCAGGGACGCCGAAGTGGCTCCGAGTACCGCCCCGGTCGGCGGAGAGCCCGCCCGTGCCTCGGCAACGGGCGCGGAACCCTGCAGGTGCCAAACCGGGGCAGGTCTCCGCCGACCGACCGCTACGGCGGTCCTCACATATCTCCCACCGCCGAACGACAGCACGCGACCTCGGCCCGCCCATCACTCGACCGCACCACCCGCCCCGGCGCCCTCCGCGCGCAGGCCGACGTCAGAGAACAGCCACGCGAAAGGCTGGGCCAGCCCGGGACGGCGTATGCATCGGCTTATGCGCACCCTCCTTGGCGGGACCAGGCGCATCCCCACGGCCGTCACCACCGCCCTGCTCGCCCTGGCAACCCGTCATGGCCGACTACATCAGGGACAGCACCGATTATGAGCGGGAAGAACCTGATCGCCTGGGGCACCAGTCAAAGGGGCGATCTTCAGAAGGAACTGCCCGGCGGCACCGCTATCGAGTCGGACGACCACGGTCTCGGACGCCCAAGGCGGCCAAACCACCATGCTGCACCTGGCCTTCGAGCAGGGGCAGAAGCCCGTGCCTGTCGTGATCACGGCCGGTCAGTGCGGGACTCGCGTCTCGCCCTACCAGTGGAACGGTTTCACCCCTGGCAACATGCCTGGCATGTTCCGTCAGCGATCGGCCGCTCGGCACAGACATTCGATACAGCCCTATGTAGGGACTCACCGGCCAGCGCCGTTGGTCGGCATTTACAGCCGGAGGCTGGATGCCGAAGACGGAGGTTCCCGACCTGATTTCGGCCCGGCCAGCCCATGGGTTTTATCAAGCCCGGGGCGGCGGGTAGCCGGGGTACACGTAACCGGGTCCCCAGAACGGCGGGTATCGATAGTGGTTGTACACGAGGCTGTAGTAGTCGGGCTCCTCAACGAGGGCGGGATCGTACTCGGGAGCGCCCTCTACCTGCTCTCGCGACTGGTCAACGTATACACAGTCAGCGGTGATCTCCGTGACGGCGTCGACCGGAACGAACGTCTTCTTCTCCCCTATACCGAGGAAGCCCCCGTGTTCCACTAGCAGGAAGCGGACCTTGCTCTCTTCCTCGTCGACAAGTAGATCACCTACCTTGCCCAGCTCGTCGCCGACCATGTTGACCACCTTCCGGCCCCGGACGTCCTGGTCGACGGAAGCCACCGCCTGATCAGACTCGCTGATCTTCCTCAGAATCGGAATCTTGTCTGCGGCCATTCCGAGCTCCCCTCTTCACTTTCCGGTGCTGCACAGTGCTCCGCCTCAAGTGCCCCTTTGGTCCGCACCCATGCAACTCCACCTGATCCAATTGACGGGGCCTCCAATACCAAACGAGCTTGGCCCGCAAGGCCCGGCGCCCACGTGACTGCCCGCTTCAAGTTTTGTGCTGTCGCCTGGTGCTTCCGTCGTGGGCCGCGCGGGTGAGACGCGCAGGAGATGGATGACCCGGCCTGCACGACGGGTACCGGCGGAGCATGCTCCTGTCGATGGACGTGCTGCCCGAGTCCACTCTGCGTGACGTGATTGGTCTGCTTGTCAGAGTGATCGAGTCCGCCGGAGCGTTGATCATCTTCGCCGGGGCCGTCTGGGCGTTCGTCCAGTTCGTGATGGCAGGTATGCGCGGGGGCCGTCGGGTGTCCGGCTTCAACCGCATCCGGCTCAGCCTGGGCCGCTTCCTGGTTCTCGGGCTCGAGTTCCAGCTCGCGGGGGGACGTCCTGCGCACGGCAGTGGCGCCGAGTTTCACCGAGATCGGGCAGCTGGCGGCCATCGCCGCGATCCGTACCGCGCTCAACTACTTCCTGGGCCGGGAGACCGCCCAGGAACGCGCTGAACACGATGAGAAGAAGGCCGCCAGCCGAGGACGGACTGGCTCCGTACAGCGGCCGTGCCGGCAACGGCCGCAGGGCTGCTGAGCACCGGCGTGGTGTACACGTCGATCAAACAGGTACACCTCTCTCTGGGCGTACTGCTCGACTTCCTCACCGCTGCCGGGCTGATCAGGCTCGCGGACGAACCCTCGTGGGGCAGCGTCACCGCCGCGGCGGCCGTGATCACCATCCGCAAACTGATCACGACACGTCTCGGCCGGCATCCGCTCACCGGGCCGGAACTGCGGTAGCGAGCGACAGAACCGACGAACGAGCGAGGAGAAAGGCGGGACAACCCATGCACGCATTGACCGTACAGCCTGGCCAGAGGCACTCCCTCCAGGTACGGCAACTACACACCCCGACACCGGTGGACGGCGAGATGCTGGTGCGAGGCTTGGCGATGGGTGTCTGCGGGACGGACCGAGAGATCGCGAACGGCCAGTACGGATGGGCGCCACCCGGCCGCGACTGGCACATCCTCGGGCACGAGTCACTGGGCCGTGTGGAACAAGCGCCGCCGGCCAGCGGGTTCTCGGCCGGCGACCTCGTGGCCGGGGTGGTACGCCGACCGGACCCCGTGCCCTGCGGTGCCTGCCGCCACGGAGAGTTCGACATGTGCCGCAACGGCCGCTACACCGAGCGCGGCATCAAGGAACTCGACGGCTACGGCGCCCAAGCCTGGTGCGTAGAGCCCGACTATGCGGTGAAACTACAGCCGCATCTGGAGCGTGTCGGCGTGCTTATGGAACCAACCTCCGTCGTCGCCAAGGCGTGGGAACAGGTTGAGCGTGTCGGTGCGCGCTCCTGGTTCGCACCGCGGCGCGTACTGGTCACCGGCGCCGGCCCGATTGGCCTGCTGGCCGCCCTGCTCGCTACCCAGCGCGGGCTGCAGGTGCACGTACTGGACCGCGTCAGCGACGGTCCCAAGCCCCAGCTGGTCCAGGATCTCGATGCCACTTACCACACCAACGACGCCGAGCAAGTGATCGAAAGGGTGTGCCCGGACGTCATCATCGAAGCCACCGGAGCGAGCGGCCTCGTTTTCGCTTCGATCACTGGCACGGCCTCGTACGGGGTGGTGTGCCTGACGGGCGTCTCGCCCGCCGGTCGCCACATCACCGTGGACGCCGGCACCGTCAACAGGGACATCGTGCTGCAGAACGACGCCGTGGTGGGATCCGTCAACGCGAACCTGCGTCACTACCAGCAAGCCGCCAACGCTCTGGCGAAGGCCGACATGACCTGGCTGGAACGCCTGATCACCCGACGTGTACCGCTCGAAAGCGCCAAGGAGGCATTCCAGCGGCAGCCCGACGACGTCAAGGTAGTCATCGACCTGCAGGCATAGCCATCCAACCGGAAACTGCTGTACAGACAGGGACTCCGGCTGTGCATTCCTGACCTCGTGATCCGCCCGACTGCGCTGCGCGGGCATGCGCAGGCTCCTTCTCGCGTCTGGGAACGCAGAAGTCCTGCACACGGCTGAATGCATGCCGCCTCACCACTGGCCGTATGGCGGCGCGACACCATGCGGTGGCGTTCGTCGCCTGTGACTGTGACAACCCGTGACCGCACGGAGATCGTGGGCGGCGTGCGCCACCACCGTCCGCTGAGCACGTACATACGAGAGGACGACAGCCACGGTGTCTCTCGCGCGGACGGCTGGCTGCAACTCCGAGCGGGGCCCTCGATCCGCAACGACGTACGCCCACGGCACGTGAACTACGTCCCCGGCTTGATACCGAGCTGGTACATATGGCTGCGGAACAGGGACCCGGACGCTGCCACGTACGACCAGAGCCCGTCCCAGCTCATAGCCCGTAGTGCACGTCGGCATCGCTCGCCGTCGCCCCACGGCCTAGCCAGGAGGCACCCATGGCGCGGAAGCGCGAACTGACCCGAGAGGTGCGGAACTCGCTCATCAGCGCGATGATGCCGGCGGCAGGGGTCTGGCTCTTCATCGGGGCTTGGATCATCGGGTATCCATTCAACGAGCCTGCGGTCGACGCGCACCTGAACGAGATGATCGTCGGTGTGGTGGTGTTCCTCGTCGCTGTCGCTCGCATGGTGCGCCAGCGCGGGCCCGTGTCCGACCTTGCCGTCGCAGCAGGTGCGTGGCTCATCGCCGCACCGTTCGTGGTGAGCTACGGCGACACGCGAAAGCAGATGCGGCGCGGATCAACGACATAGCCACCGGCAGCGTGCTGATCCTGCTGGCCACCATCTCGCTGTCGCTGGCGCGGGTAGGGCGGGCCTGAGCCAGGACTCTTTTGCGATGACGCACCGTAAGAGCGCCGTCACGGCTGTACTAGACTGAGCCGATGTCGCGCAACGCCGCTCCTTTGATCGTCGTCATGGGAGTCTCGGGGTCGGGAAAAACAACCATCGGTCAGAAGATCGCCCAGCGTCTCGCCCTTCCCTACGCCGAGGCCGACGACTTTCACCCGTCACAGAACGTGGCCAAAATGCGGGCCGGTATCCCGCTGGACGACGAGGACCGCCGCCCGTGGCTCGAGATGATCGCCACATGGCTCGCCGAGCACGCCGGCCGGGGCGGCGTAGTCACCTGTTCGGCTCTGAAGCGCCGCTACCGCGACCGGCTGGCCGCCGCGGCACCCGACGTCTTCTTCCTCCACCTCGACGGCTCTGCGGAGCTGATCACCAGTCGGCTCGCGGCGCGGCAAGGCCACTTCATGCCGCCGCATCTCCTGCAGTCCCAGATCGACGCTCTGGAACCGTTGGCCGCCGACGAGTCCGGCGCGGTTGTCCCCATCGAGGGCACCCCTGAGCAGACGACCACTCTGGCACTCACCGCGGCCAAGAAACGATGACCAAGCAGTGGGCGGACCGACCCCTGTCAGCGATCCCTGCTCACCAACGTCGGGGCCCCAGCCCCGCGTGCTTCCCGCTCTGCGTGCGGCGAGGCACAGCTTCTCGCCCGTGCCGTCGGCCACACGTATACCCGGGCTGGAGTTGGAAACCGGGAAGGGAACGAACGGCCGGGCACGCCCCGGCCGCAGCGACCACCATGGCGTTCCAGGGACGTCTCATGGAATCCGGCGACATCCCCGTTCTGACCAGGCTCTCCGACTCACCTCACGTGGTCTCCTCCCCTGACGAGGACATTCGCGGCCGGAAGGTGACCGACCGGTCCGGCTACGAACTCGGCAAGGTCGGCGCCCTGGGCATCGACCAGGAGGAGCAGAAGGTCCGCTTCCTGGTCCTGGAGCACGGCGGCTTCCTGGGTATTGGGCATAGCCACAAGCACCGTGACCGGCCATGACAACCCCACCGATGTACCCGGCCGTCGGGCTCTTGCGACCCGTGTCCGCGTCAGGCCGGGCGGCGGTCAAGGATCTCACCGGTCTTCGCGTCCACCACGTGGACCGTCGCCGACTCATCGGCAACCCCGAGAACACTGACCATCCAGACCGGGCCGCCGCCCCGCCGTTCCAATTCGATGGCGGTGACGACCTCGCCGTTCGTCGTATCGGCCGCTTCACGGGCCGCCTCACCCGGCAGGAGCCGCGCCTGCTCCAGCAGTCGCACCAGCGCCTGCCGCTCGGAACCGGTCAGGTCGGGACCGGAACTCGTCCCCAGCACATCACCCCGGGTGGCGTCCAGTCGCACCGTCCGGAGCTGTCCGTCCTGATCCGCGACCCGGCTCTCCCACACCGGCGACACCGACTCAGGCTCCTTGAGCTCCAGGGCAACCAACTCACCGGCGGTCACCTCGGCCACTGACAGGCGAATGGCACGCTCATAGTCGATCTCCACCATCTCGAACCGCTCGGCGGCTTCGTTCAGCGGATTGTCCCGGCCGCAGCCCACAAGCAGCGACAGTGCGATGACCGGCACGCATAGAACTACGGCGAGCCGTCGCCACGCCCATCCGCCCTCGTTTCGGATGACTCCCGTCACTCCCATGCAAGCCGACTGTCCACCCTGAATGGAGCAAAACGCTAGTATCAACAAATAAGCAGCTATCTGGCGTGAAACGCCCACATCATGCCGAGGCTAGGGAGACCAAGGCTGCAGCCGGCGCAGAAACCCGCGACACGCTCGGCCGGGCGGAATGGCCCGCGGTGGCGTTTCAGCGTTCGCCCGACTTGTCACGGTCTGTAACGTGGGCTCGTGCTGATGCCCAAGCGCTTGCCCACCCCTCTTGCCTCGGCGACCCCCTCGGTCCCGGCCGGGCTACCGACTCGTATCCCCTGTGCCCATGCGTGACACGCTCCGGGCGCAGCTGTGGCCCCTACCGACGCTGGGAGTCACGCTCGCCGTCGTCGCAGGCGTGGGAATGCCGCGGGTGGACAAACGGACCCAGCACGACATGCCGTCCTGGCTGAGGGACTACCTGTTCAGCGGCAACTCGGACGCCGCGCGCTCGGTGCTGGAGGCGATCGCCGGCTCCCTGGTCACGGTCACGGCACTGACCTTCTCGCTCACGGTGCTGACACTGCAACTGGCAAGCAGCCAGTTCTCCCCGCGCCTGCTGCGGACCTTCACCGCCGACCGGTACGTCCAGACGACTCTGGCACTCTTCCTCACCACGTTCACCTACGCCCTGACCGTGCTGCGCACCGTACGCACCGGCGAGGACGAGCAGACCGGCTTCGTCCCCCAGATGTCGGTCACGGTGGCCTTCCTGCTCACGCTGGCCAGCATGCTCGCCCTCGTGCTCTTCCTGTCGCACCTGGCGCGCGAGATCCGCGTCGAGACGATGATGAGCAGCGTCCACTCCGCCGCCGACCGCACCATCCAACGCCTCCTTCCGGAAATGAAGGACACGCCACGCGGGCACCCAACTGCCAGAAACCATCGCGGCGCACCACCGGAACCGCCCGCGAACGCGCTGACCCTGACCGTCGGCGCTT
The DNA here is from genome assembly GCF_040295365.1 of Streptomyces sp. NPDC002838. Taxonomy (NCBI): domain Bacteria; kingdom Bacillati; phylum Actinomycetota; class Actinomycetes; order Kitasatosporales; family Streptomycetaceae; genus Streptomyces; species Streptomyces sp. NPDC002838. The sequence continues at coordinate 124,821 of NZ_JBEOVF010000019.1, forward strand.
CCGGCTTCTTGACCTCCGTGGACGAGGGGAACCTTCTGAAGGCAGCCATGGAAGCCGACGCCGTCCTGCTCATCGACCGCAGCCCCGGAAGCTCTCTGATCACCGGCACGCCCATGGGAGCCGCCTGGCCACGCGCCGGCGAGCCGTTCGCCCCCGAGACACGGGCACGTCTGATCGAAGCAGCCGCCGAAGCAGTGATCACCGGTGCCGAACGCACCGACCTCCAAGACATCGCCTTCGGACTGAGGCAGCTCACCGACATCGCCGCCAAAGCACTCTCCCCAGGGGTCAACGACCCGACGACCGCTGTCCACGCCCTGTCCCACTCCTCCGCGCTGCTGTGCGAGCTGGCGCAGCGCGACCTCGGCCCCCACCTGCTGTTCGACGACGACCAGCAGGTCAGAGTGGTGCTGCGACGCCCGAACCTGGCGGACCTGCTGGATCTGGCGGTGGCCCAGCCGCTGCGCTACAGCGCCGCCGAGCCCGCCGTCCTCGCCCGCATCGCGATGCTGCTGCGCGAACTCGCCTGGAGCAGCGCACCCGACCGGCATCCGCCCGTCGTCGCCGCACTCACCCGGCTGCGCTCCACCATCGAGGCCCAGAATCTCCACCCTGCTGAGCGCCTCCGACTGACCGAGCTGACCCAGCTCGTCGAACAGGCGCTGGCCGGGCGATGGGCGCACAGCCCGGTCCCCTGACCGCACGGCCGGGCGCCGCCGTTCGCCGACCGACGGGTGATCCACCCGGCGTCGCGGGGGTGTGTTCCTGGTGCACGCCGACTGTTGCCGGCCATCCGGCCGCCGTGCACCCTGCCTGCTGCGCTTCTGCCCTCGGCGATGCCGGTGCGCCGGGCCGTGGGCTCCTGGTCCCCTTACCGTGCCCGCCTCCCTCACATTGGCGAATCTTCCCGGCACCCATACCCAACCGGCTCCCCGAGGAGAAACGCCCGGTGCGCATCCGATGCCCCTTCTGCTGCGGTGCCGACCACCCCCGCACCGGGCCGGGTTCCGCGCCTGGCCGGTACCTGCACCTCCGCGACCGCGACCGCACCCTTCCCTACGGCGCACCCCGTCGGGTGGCGGGCTCTGCGGAACACGGACGTGCGTCGCACGACTACTCGGCACCGAGAGGGGCAGTCGGGGCTGTATGCCCCAAGTTCGGGCTCGTGCCGCGCGGTTCACCGCCGACGCCGTCCGTGCCACGGCGCTGGTCAGCGCCATCACTGTCGCCGCCACATCCGGGGACGGCGCCGCATACCTGGGCCTGCTGTTCCTGGTCCTGCTCGTGCCCCGCGCCGCGCGGCTGCCAGCGCTCCTCGACCTTGTCTTCTGCGCGGCACTGACCTGGGCCACATGGTCCTACGTGGGCCACTGGTACCGCGTGGCCGACTGGTACGACACCGTCGTGCACTCCATCACGCCCGGCGCCACGGCGGCCACGCTGCACCTGCTGCTGTCCAAGTGGCGGCTGCTGCCCGCGCCCGGTGACCCAACCCTGCGCCGCCCCGCCGGCCCGCTGATCACCGCCGCTCTGGGTGCCACGATCGCGGCCGTGTGGGAAATGTACGAGTGGCTGGCCACCGAAGTGGCCCACGAGAAGATTCCGGTCGGCTACACCGACACGGTCGCCGACCTCACCGCCGGGCTCAGTGGATCCCTTGCCGCGGGGCTCCTGCTGCTCTGGTGCGCACTACGCCACCGGCCGGGCAGAAGAAGGACCACATCGTCCTCTGACCAGATGTAACGCTCACGCGCGTTTTCGGCAGGCCGACGGATCCGGAAGACAGGCAGCAGAATGCCGATGCTCGGCGCCCGCATTCCCGCCCGCATTCCCGCGCACCGTCCTTGTGTCCCGGACAGGACTGTGGGGTACACGGTCAGCCTCCAGCCAATACCAGTGGAACAACTCCGTCGAGGAGATGACCCAGATGATCGTCCTCGGATTGCTCCTCCTGGCGGCCACAGGGGCTTTCACCGGCCTGGTGATCGCCGACAACCTCTCTGGCGGACCCGAGTACACCGTCTCCGTACTCGGTCAGGACATCGCCACCATGAACGCGCTGGCCATCTTCTGCTCCGGCCTGGCCCTCGCGCTGATCTTCTCCCTGGGCCTCAGTGCGGCAAGCACAGCCGTCCACCGCCACCGCAAGCACCCTCGCGCGTACACGACTCACCCTGGCGGCCCCGACCACTGAGGGACAGGCGCTCCACACCTGCGTGTTCTCGGTCTATGTCCACGAAGAAGCTCACCATCCGGCCCCCCGCGGCTACGCCGTCGGACCGGGCCATCACCGAGAGAGAAGAAAACTCCTGGCTCTGCGCAGCCCGCTGCCCATCACCAGAGACCACCGTCAGCTCATCCATCACCCAATGCCCCCTCCATCCGGATACCGCGCTTGCGCATCCGGCAGATTCCAGACGCTCTGGGTCTCCGCCGAGATGCATGTCAAACCAGGAGCACTCCCCAAGCGCACCACCGCGCCGGACCCGTCCCTGAGGCAGCGGGATCACAGCCGGACCGGACACCAATCCATCAGCCATCAAAGACCACGTCCTGCCGGGCGCTCTACACGCCGCCGGGCGGACCGGCCGCGATCGTCCCTCCCGAGGTTGCCGGACGGCGGCTGCTTACCCCAGCTTCCGGCGGCCCGCCCACCCACCACCGCTGCCACGAGGACAGGCAGTGACCTGCAGGCCGCTCTGCGGCATGCAGGTCTGTTCAGAGCGCTTCCCGACGACTCCACCCGACTCGTCCCATCAGCTCGATTGCTGAGAGGGGTTGGGTACACGCCGATCAGATCAGTCCTGGCCGGAGGCAGGAATTGGGCATCCTTTGAACGCAGGTATTCCACTCCGTCATCGTGATTAGCCCGGTAATCGAGGCTGCGTTCCCCAAACTTCAGACGGTGCCGGGCATCATTGTGCGCTGAAAAGGAGACGGCGCTCAGCAGATCCCGTGCCTGGTGAGGCTTGGCTACCACCCGCGGGTCCACCGACCGCCGGTTTGGGCACCCGCCAGCGAACTTTGTTCAGCGGGTGACTGCCCAACTCGCCACGTTCAACGGCGTAGTGGAGCGCGTGCACCAGCATTTTGCGTTTGCGGCGCAGCGTCTCCACGGCCGCCTCACCGCCGTCGAGCTTGCGGCGCAGCGACTCCAGCACATCGCGCGCCAGGACCGGATCATGCAGGATGGCGAACGCCCGCAGCAGGTCGACGTGGCGTTCCCGCTGCGGCGGTGTGCGCTCCGCGAGCTCGCGCAGACCGGGCATGTGGCCATCATAGGAACGGGTGACCGGCGAAGATCGCAACCATCCACCGGGCTGGGCGCGTGCGCCACCCCGACCCGGGCGGCACGCTCGACCTTGACAGCGAGCGGTTGGCCAAGACCGTGTTGCGCGACCGTACGGTCGCCACTGATGCTGCCGTCGCGTTCGCCTGAAGAGCCTCAGCCGTCGTCCGCTGCCTTGCCCGCTGCGGCGGGGGCGGTGCACGATCACCCGCCGCCGGTTCTTTGCAGGGGACGTCCGGCCGCGACCGGCTCCCGGGCGCAGGCCCGCGTCAACACGCGCTCCTGTCACTTCCAGCCGTGTCACGCACGAAGGACCGCGCGGAGTCAAGAAGGCCCTCCAACGAATCTCGCTGAAGGCCAGCCACTCAAGGATGACTGCATGTCACCGGGGTGGGCCGTTCACAAAGGACAGTTCGGCGGGTGCGTACGGTGGATCTGTGCAGCTGCTTTGCGGAGCCCTCGCGCAACTCACGCCGTGTGGGTCGTGGCGGCTCTGTGCCGTCGGCCGCGGTGGGCTGGGCGGGGCAGACGGGCGGCGCGGGTCGCGGACGGCAGAGAGTACCGGGAGTCCCTGTCGTGTGCTCCCTCGCTCAGGCTGTCTGTCGACCTGCGGCTGGAAGCCCTGTCCTGCTGACGCTGTGGATCGTCGCCGTGGGCGCCCTGATGCTGCTGTACTGCCAGTACTGCGTCGAGCAGGATGCCAGCCGCCCTGCTGCCGGCCTTCACCCGGAGGCGGCGTCGGCAAAGGCGACCGCCGCAGCACCGATACTGAAGGGAGGACCGGTGCTGGACATCAGCGCACTCACCTGGGCCGTCACCATCGGCCTGATCCTCGCCCTGCTCGCTGTCGACCTGATCCTGGCCGCCGCACGCCCGCACCGGGTCGGCTACGGCGAGGCCACCGCCTGGTCGGTGTTCTACATCCTCGTCGCGGTGGGCTTCGGCGTCTGGTTCGCCGCGCGATACGGCGGAGAGTTCGGCACCGAGTACTTCGCCGGCTACATCGTCGAGAAGAGCCTGTCGGTCGACAATCTGTTCGTTTTCGTCATCATCATGACCACCTTCGCCGTGCCGGCGGAACACCAGCACAAGGTGCTCACCTTCGGCATCGTGCTCGCCCTGGCCATGCGCGCGATCTTCATCGCGCTCGGCGCCACCCTGCTGGCGCTGTTCTCGTTCATGTTCCTGCTGTTCGGCCTGCTGCTGATCTACACGGCCGTCCAGTTGTTCCGGCACCGCGACGAGGACCCCGACATCGAGGACAACGTCATGGTCAAGGCTGCCCGCCGGCTCCTGCCCATCACCGCCGACTACGTCGGCGGCAGACTCACCACCCGCGTCGACGGGCGCCGGATGGTCACCCCGCTGCTCATCGTCCTGCTCGCCATCGGCAGCATCGACCTGCTCTTCGCGCTCGACTCCATCCCCGCGGTGTTCGGGGTCACCCAAGAGCCCTACATCGTCTTCACCGCCAACGCCTTCGCCCTGCTCGGCCTGCGCGCTCTTTTCTTCCTCGTCAAGGGACTGCTGGACCGGCTGGTGTATCTGGCCGCCGGGCTCTCGCTGATCCTCGCGTTCATCGGCGTCAAGCTCATCCTGCACTGGGCGCATGTCGACCTGTACGACGGAGTCCCAGAGATTCCCACCCCGATCAGCCTCGCCGTGATCGCCCTCGTGCTCGCGGTCGTCACCGTGGCAAGCCTGATCAAGACCAGGCGCGACCCGACCGCCAAAGCCCACCCCGGCTCATTGCGCGCGCATCCCCCAAAGCCCGCGGAATCCGGCCAGGAAGCCGGGCCCTACTGAACTGCTCCTCCTCGTGGCGGGCGGGCAGGGGTGCCCCGGCGCCGGACATGGATGCTTGAGGCGAGGTACGCGAATGCGGACACACCGACCATGGCGGCAGACACGGCCGAGGCACCCTTCGGCGTGTCCGGCCCTTGACGCGTGACCGCGCTGGCGCCGGTTGCACTGGCATCATGGGCCGCCGCCGTCGCCCGCCAGATCGAGCGCGACAATCTCAGCGAACTCATCCATGTCGCCGACGTTCCCGGCGGCACGCTGGTCCTGGACAATGAGGGACTGGCCAAGGCCGTCCTGCGCGACCGTACGGTCACCGGCTGGCTCGCCCTCGCACGCGCCGATGACCTGTGGTGATCACCTCCGCGGCCACCCTCGTCGAGGTCGTCCACCTTCGGGTCAACCGTCCGGCGCTGGAGTGGACTCTGTCCCGCCTGGTGGTCGAACCGGTCACCGCCCGTGGGGCGCTTTCCTTCCCGGCGGCCAAGAACCGCGACTCGACCTCGACTCCGACCCTGGCCTCCTCGAAGCCGCTATGTAGACGACCCCCGCGACAAGCAAGATCACGACGCATCAGGCAGCAGGGCGCCGGACCGGCTCCGGGAGTAGTTGCACGCGCCCACCGTACGCACCGGCCGCACAGTCCTGAGCGAACGCCCGGTCCGTGACGGTGCTCAGTCGGCGTGCAGGACCTGAAGGCGGAGGGCGCGAGCAGGGGCCGCGCGCACGGTACTCACAGACGGTAGGGGAATCGCGGGGGAATGTAGCCGGTCCCCCAGAAGGGGGCGTAGCCGTAGTGACTGTAGACCCGGTCGGAGTATTCGCGCTGGTCCACGAGCTCCGGATCGTACTCGGGCGCATCGACGACGTCGTCCCGCGTACGGTCGATGCGGACCTCGTCCTCGGTGACGTCGGCCACGGCGTCGACCGGGATGTAGCTCTTCTTTTCGCCGATGCCGAGGAAGCCGCCGTACTCCATGAGCAGGAAGCGGACCTTGCGCTCCTCCTCGTCGATGATCAGGTCGCTCACCTTGCCAAGTTCGTTGCCGGAGCGGTCGGTCACCTTCCGGCCCCGCACGTCCTCGTCGGCGGAAGGGATCGTCTGCTGCGAATCGGAGAGCCTGGTCAGCACGGGAATGTCACCAGAGTTCATGGAGCCTCCCTCAGACTTCACGTAATGCCGGTGCAACCGGGCGGTCATGCCCAGGCATGCCACTCCGCCCCAGTTCCCTCCCACAACCGCCCCATGCATCGGGAACTTCATGCCGGCGCGGTCGGTGTAGCCCAAGGTCTGGATAGCCCTGCGAGACGACCCCGCTCGTGCCGATGCCGCCGTGCATTCGGGGGCCCGAACAGCAGCCCAGCCGGAGCGGTCTGAGCGGGGAAGTCGGTACCCGCGACCCCAGCAGCCGACCGGCGTCCTCCTGGCCACCCGAATCGCCACCACGACCGCCTGCCGGACACCTCCTGCCCTGACGTCGAGCGCTGGGGCAGCCTGACCGATGTCCTGGACCGTCTGCCCGACCCGCGCCAGGTCCGTGGCCGCCGTTGCCGACTCGGGGCCCTGCTGGTGCTGTGCACCACGGCCGTGCTGGCCGGCGCGGCCACCTGGGTCGGCATCATCCGCTTCGCTACCGGACTCGACCCGGCCCGCGGCGGGCTCATCGTGAGCTGACCCGCATCGCAGGCGGTTCGCCAGTCGCCCCGTTCCGCGATCCCGCCTGCCAAGTGCTCTCCCCGCCCGTTGTCATGGGCGTGCAGATCATTAACTTGTCTTTTTGACCTTGGTTTGGGTGGGGTCGAAGGCGAGGAAGGTCGCGACGTCGGCTGGTGTGCGGAGGCGGGCGGTTGAGGTGGTGATGTGGTGACCGTGTGCTTCGAGGAGTGGGTGGACTTCCTGTTTGGCGCGGCTGATGGTCGGGGCGGTGACGCCGAAGAGTTGGCCGAGGAGGTCCATGGTGGCGAGTTTGCGCAGGTGGAGCACAGTTGCCAGGATCCGCTCGGCTGGCGTGAGCTTGGCTTTGGCGCCTGTACCGGGGGCGACCAGGCGCTCGTGACCGCGACGTGCGCGGAGCACATGCTCGCGTTGAACCTCCAGCGCAGGAGCCAGCGTGGCGATAAGTTCGCTGAGCTGTTGGCGGGTCATCCCGGTCAGTTCAGGGTCCTGCAGCGCACGCTGCGTGAGGCGATGTGGCCTGTTCGCCGGGGCTGGTCTGACGTGCTGTTGATCGCTGTCGCGTCCGCGGGTGCTGGGGGTGGAGGGTGTAGTTCCAGTCGCCGTGGAAGCGGTGCCGGGTGATCGGCAGGGCGGCGATCTCGTCGTCACTGACCTGGATGCCGGTGGGGTACGGGTTGGTGTCGAGTTCGGCGTGCACGGTCAGGCCGGTTTTGGTGGTGGTCGCAGCGATGCTCTCGACGATGACTTCGTGGCTGGTCAGGGGCCTGCCGCGCCAGTTCATGGTGATGTGGGAGAACAGCCGGTGCTCGATCCTGTTCCACTTCGAAGTTCCCGGAGGCAGGTGGCAGACAGTGATCGTCAGTCGGGCCTCGGCGGCGAACCGGGCGAGTTCGGTCTTCCAGGTGCGGGTGCGACACCCGTTGGAGCCGCCCGCGTCGGCGGTGATCAGCAGCCGGCAGGGCGTCGGATAAGCGGCCTGCCCGGCTCCGTTCCACCAGCGGCGGATCGACTCGACAGCGAACGCGGCGGTGTCGTGGTCGGTGCCCACGTTGACCCAGCCAGTGTTCGCGGCGACGTCGCAGATGCCTAGGGCACCACCCTGCCCAGCTCGCGGTCGGGGAAGTTGTGGGTGTCGACCCGCACCGGCTCGCCTCGCGGCTCCCATTCACGGCCGTTGTTCTTGAACGGGCCGACCAGTTCCTTCTTCTTCGTGTCCACACTGATCACAGGAGCCCCGCACTCCTGGTGGTCGCGGGCCTGCTCGTTGAGGTAGCGGAACTGTGCGTCCCGGTCGGGGTGCTGCTTGCCTTCCAGGGTCTTGGCGTTGCTCTGCAGGCTGAAGCCCTCCTCGCGCAGGAGGTCGCCCACCGTGTCCGCACAGATCCTGTGGCCTTGGCGGGTCAATTCCCCGGCCAGCTCGCGGGTGGATTTGGTGGTCCAGCGCAGCGGCGACATGAGGTCGCCGCGGACATCGGGCTCGACCAGCGTGAGGAGTGCCTCCCGAACGGCTGGGTTCCGGTCGACGACGCGTTTGCGGCCAGCGCCGGGCCGGCGGATGCGTCCCAACGGAGCCTGGCCGGAGTCGAGTTCCCGCACTCCGACAGAGACAGTGGCTTCGCGGACACCGGCGGCACGGGCGACGGCTCTGATCCCGCCGTGGCCGAGGGACTGGGCCTCCGCCCCCATCAACAGGCGACGCTGCCGCTCGTCGAGGTGCGGCAGAATCGCCTCGAACTTGGCTGCCAGCACGGCCCGTTGTTCCATCCCGCTCATGTCAGTCCAACGAACCACCGAGCGGAAAGCCACGAGTTAATGATCTGCACGCCCTAAGCCGGAGCAAACCCGGATCAGGTCGTACCCGCACACCATCTCCAGGAACGCACCCCAAAGCCGCAGGTGAACGACCTTCTGCTGGGGAGTTTCTCGTTGCTCGGGGAGGCTCTGGGGACTTCGAGCGACACAAGCCGGTACCCCTGTGAAAGACACCGAAAGACACGCTCCCGCAGGTCAGAGACTCAATAGGCTCCGAAAGCCCAGGTCAGTGGCCCGCCCCCGGGGCCTCCGTGCCGAAGGTGCCCTGGAGGGTGGGGCGGGTGGTGAACATTCGGGCTCTCACCTCGCTGTTTTCGCGCGTCGGCCGGTCGGATCTGCGCTCAGGCTACTCACAAGGACGCAAACCCCTGAATGCCGGCTGCTCTGGCCGCGGCCGCGGTCGAGGGGGAGCATGGGAGCTGAGCGACCGAGGGAGGCCCGCCATGACAACCAAAGCCTCGGATTACGACCCCTGGCTGTACTCTCACACGCCTTCCCAGGCCGAGGGCGAGCGTGATGAACCGGCCGAGCGTGCCGCCGAGGAGCAGCACGCAGAGGTCCCCAGGACCGAGCCGTCCCAGGCGGAGGGCGAGCGGGTGGACGACAGCAGGACCGCATGACCGCATGACCGCAAGACCGCAAGACCGCCGATCAATGATCATGAGCCGCGGACAGCGGAGGCCGGGTTGCCCGTCACACCCGCGACCCACCACGGCGTGCCCGCGCGGCCATGGTGGAAGTCGCCGCCCGCAACGTCGAGGCGGTTTGGAGGGCCACCCCGAGCCCACCCCTCCACCAGGAGAGGCAGTGGCTTCCCTGGCTGCGCGGCGCGTGCGGGCACGACAATGGCCGTATGGGTGCCGAGATCGTGGACGAGGCGGTGCGGGCGACTCCGGCGGCGCCGCTGCGGGGACTGGTCGGCTGGTGCTCCGGCTACCGCCAGCGCGGCATCCCTCCCAGCCGGCACCGCGGGCTGCCCTCGCCCTGGCTGACGCTGATCCTCACCCTCGACGAACCCTTGAGCATGGCCGCCCACCCCGATCCGGCCGCCGCCCCCGGCGACTATCCCACCCTGCTGGGCGGCCTGCACCTCGCGCCCGCGCTCATCGACATCCCGGGACGGCAGTCCGGCATCCAGGTCGCCATCAGCCCACTGGGCGCACGTGTCCTGCTGGGGCTGCCCGCAGGGGAGCTGGCCGGGACCGACGTCCACGCCGACGACGTCCTGGGCGCGGGCGTGCACGAGGTCCACGACAGGATTCGCGAGGCGCCGGACTGGCCTGCCCGCTTCCGCGTCGTCGACAGCTGGCTGCTCGATGTCATGTTCCATCACGAGCACGTGGGGATCACCTGCGCCTCACCGGTCGCGTACGCCTGGCACCGACTGCTGACCGCCGGCGGCCGCCTGCGCATCGACACGCTCGCCGCCGAGACCGGTTTCAGCGACCGGCACCTGCGCAACCGCTTCCGCCAGGAGGTCGGACTCACCCCGAAGGCGGCCGCCCGGGTCATCCGCTTCGACCTGGCACGGCGCCGCCTGGCCACCCTCTCCCACTCTCGACTCCGCTCGAGCGAGGGGAAGCCCATGGGCCTCCCCGACCTCGCGGGTCTGGCCGCCGACTGCGGCTATGCGGATCAGTCCCACCTCGACCGCGAGTTCTCCGCCCTGGCCTCCTGTACGCCGAGTGCCTGGCTGGCGGAGGAGTTCCGAAACATCCAATCCGGCCACCATCCGCCCGCGTAACCCTGGTGGGGACAAATCGACCGATCCACTGCCGACTCCCGCAGGCTGGAGGCGCATCCCCATGACCAGTACGCCCGACATCGCCAAGCAGCCGCCCGCCCCGCAGGTCTGGCCCGCCCTGTGCGCCAACGACGCCCGCGCACTGATCCGCTTCCTCGTCGACGCCTTCGGCTTCGAGGAGACCGTGGTGTACGGCGACGGCGACGTGGTCGAGCACGCCGAGCTGAGCTGGCCCGAAGGCGGTGGCATCATGCTGGGCTCCGTGCGCGAGGGGCAGGAGAGCGGTACCGGCCCGACGCCGCCCGGCGCCTTCAGCGCCTACGTCGTCACCGCCGACCCGGGCGCCGTCCACACCCGTGCCAAGGGCGCCGGCGCCGAGATAACCACCGACCTGTACGTCACCGACCACGGCTCCCGCGACTTCGCCGCCCGCGACCCCGAGGGCAACCGGTGGAACTTCGGCACCTATCCCGGTGAGCCCCGCTGACCCCCCGCGACGACGATCCGGGCCACGGCGCGATCGTAGGCACCGGCCGGAGCACCTGTCAGGACAGCATCTGTCGGAACAGCGCCTGTCAGAACTCCGAGGCCTCGAACCGGTGATCCCCGCCCCGCGCGGCGACCAGCCCCGACTCGTAGGCGAACACCACCAGCTGCGCCCGGTCCCGCGCCCCCAGCTTCGTCATCGCGCGGCTGATGTGGGTCTTCGCCGTGAACGGGCTGATGACCATGTGCACGGCGATCTCCTCGTTGGTGAGTCCTCGGGCGGCCAGGGCGGTGACCTCGCGTTCGCGGCGGGTGAGGCATTCCAGGCCGGGGGCCGTGGCACGGTCGGGGGGCCGTGAGACGAACTCGCCGATCAGAGTGCGGGTGATCGACGGGGAGAGCAGGGCCTCGCCTCGGGCCACCACCTCGATGGCCTGGAGCAGTTCCGCCGGTTCGGTGTCCTTCAGCAGGAAGCCGCTCGCGCCCGCGCGCAGCGCCTCGAAGACGTACTCGTCGAAGCCGTAGTTGGTGAGGATGACGACGCGTACGCCGGACAGGGCCGGGTCGGCGGCAATGCGGCGGGTCGTCTCGATGCCCGTCATCACCGGCATCTGTACGTCGATCAGCGCGATGTCGGGCAGCTGGGCGCGGATCAGCTCCAGGCCTTGTTCGCCGTCCGCCGCCTCGCCGACCACCTCGATGCCGTCCTCGGCGTCGAGCAGGGCGTGGAATCCGGCGCGCATCAGGGCCTGGTCGTCGACGAGTGCCACCCTGATCATCTCGCGGCCTCCAGGGGCAGTTCGGCCCGGACCGAGAAGCCGCCCTGCGCGCGCGGGGCGGTGTGCAGCGTGCCGCCGAGGGCCGTGACGCGTTCGCGCATGCCGGTGAGGCCGTTGCCGGGCGTCGGTGGGCGGGCCGGGTCGGCGGTTCCGTCGTCGTCCACGCGTATCGTCAACCCATCCTCTTCGTAGTCGAGTTGGACGTGCACCTTCGCCGGGCCCGCGTGCCGTGCCGCGTTCGTCAGGGCTTCCTGGACGATGCGGTACATCGCCCGGTCGACGGTCGCCGGCAGCGGACACTCGTCGCCCGTCACCGTCAGCTCGATCGCGAGGCCCGCCGCCCGCGCCCGTTCCACCAGTTGCGCGGGCCTGCCGGTCGGCTCGTCGGTGCGCAGCACCTCCAGCGTGGCCCGCAGTTCGCGCATCGCCTCGCCGCCCGCCTCCTGGATGGCGAGCAGCGCGGGCGGCACCTCCTCGCCCCGCTTGCGGGCCAGGTGCACGGCCACGCCCGCCTGGAGCTTGACGATGGAGATGCTGTGGGTGAGGGAGTCGTGCAACTCCCGTGCGATGCGCAGGCGTTCCTCGCCCGCCCGGCGCAACGCCGCCTCCTCCCGGGTGCGCTCGGCCTCCAGCGCGCGCTGTTCGGTCTGCCGCAGATAGGCCTGCCAGTTGCGGTCCGCCAGGCCCGTCACCACCGCGCACAGGAACCAGCCCGCGAGCAGCGTGGTCTTCTCGACCACCTCCTGGGTCATCGGCCCCGTCGCCACGTACGCCGCCAGGAAGAGCCCGCCCGCCGCGGCCGCCCAACCCCGGTGTCCCGCACGGGAGGCGGTGTGCACGGCGCCGAGGACCGGGAGGGCCGCGAGCGTGCCCGGGTGGGCGTGCAGGACGTACGCCGCGCCGGTCGCCGTGGTGACGGCCAGCACAGCCAGCGGGGCGCCGCGGTAGAACGCCAGGGCGGCTGAACCGAGCACGATCAGCGCGTAGTCGACGGGCCTGGTGTCACCGTCGAACGCGGCCGTGGTCACGACGAGGGCGCCGACCACGACCGCGAGGGCCGCGTCGGCGAGCCGTCTGCGTGTGACTGTGCCGGCCACGTGTCCGCTCATGCACGCACAGTAGACCGCCGCACCGACACCGGCGTCAGCCCTGTGGACAACTCCCCGACTACTCCCCCGGCAGTAGTGAGCCGCTCCGGCCCGCCCCGCCGACGCAGTGCCGACTGACTTCGGCCGTACGACGACCGCGGGTGCCCCCGAGGCGCACGCTGCTGTCCATGTCCACACCCTTCCGCCACACCGAGCCCCTGCCGCCCAAAGCGGCCACCGGTCGCGTCGCCGAGGTGTACGCGCAGATCGCGCACGACTTCGGCATCGCCGAACCGGTCACCTTCGTGGTCCTCTCCTCCGCCCCCGAACTCCTCGCGCCCGCCTGGGCGCTGATGCGCGAGTCACTGATCGCGGGCCCCGGCAGCCGTACCGGCAAGGAGGTGGCGGCACTCGGGGTGTCGCTCGCCAACAAGTGCCCGTTCTGCGTGGACGCGCACACCATGCTGCTGCACGCCACCGGCGACCACGCGCTCGCCGAACGCCTGGCCCGCGGGGAGCGACCGGAGAACGAGACCCACGCGCGCGTGCTGGCCTGGGGGAAGCAGACCCGTGTCCCGGGCCCGGCCGCGCAGCCGTTGCCGTTCCCGGCCGAGCACACCCCCGGCTACGTGGGCACCGCGCTCTCCTTCCACTTCATCAACCGGATCGTGTCGGCCCTGCTCACCGAGCGGCTCCTGCCGGGCAACGCCCAGCGGTTCAGGCCGGTACGCAGTCTCGTGGGCCGCTCGCTCGCGCGGACGGTACGCCGTGCCGCCCGCCCCGGCGCGGCCCTCGCCCTGCTCGACGACCCCGGCGAGGGACCCGCGTGGGCGGCCGGCACGGCCGTCGGCCCGGCGTACGACGCCCTGCGCACGGCGGCCATGGCGGGCGCCGGCCTCCTCGACGCCGAAGACCAGGCCCTCGTACGGCGGACGCTGCGGGACTGGGACGGAGCGCATCCGCCGCTCGCCCTGGGCGGGTTCCCGGACCGTCGGGAGCGTCCGGGCGCGCGCCTGGCGCTGCTGGCCGCCCTGGCGCCGTACCGCATCACGGACGAGGACGTGGCGGCCTGGCGCCGGCCGGAGCACACCGACCACTGTCTGGTGCATCTCGTCGCGTACGGCGCCTTCGCCGCCGTGGACCGTATCGAAGGCTCCCTTTCCACCCATATCACTCAGGGGGCTTCATGACGACGATCGCCAACCCCGGGCAGGCGGCGTGGAGCGGCTCCGTCGGCACCCACTGGGCCGTCCACCAGGCAAGATGTTCTTCGCCGCCCGGACAGTCCTGGACGGATACGCGGAGGTGACCGTGACGCCCCTCGAGGGACACAGTGATCGCACGGCCACGGAGCGAGTTGGCACTTCCGCCCCACAGGCAGTCATGTGACACTGGCGTCCCGTCCGCAGTGCGGACTCCCTCCGCACCGTCCCCCACGAAAAGTGCGCCGTGCGTTCTAGTTCGCTTCCCTTGCCGCTCGCCCTCACCGCGCGTCTGTCCCCCGTCGCCGTGCTCGCCGTGGCGGGCTGGGCCCTGGCGTCCGGCCCGTTCGCCGCGACGCCGGCCGAGAGCCACGACGAGGCGCAGCAGACCGGGACCGAGTCCGCCTCCGCCCCGTCCACGTCGGCGGCGTCGAAGACGTACGCCGCCGCGCCCGCGCCGTGCGCGAGCCTGGCCGGGAAGACGATCACGTCGCTCGTGCCGGGCGCCAAGAAGGCCGGCAAGGAGATTCGGTCGACGGACTCGAAGGTACGCCGCACCTGCTCCTGGAACGCCCTCAAGGGGTACGACTACCGCTGGCTCGACGTCTCCTTCGAGATCACCGAGTCGGACGAGGCTGCACAGAAGTCGTACAAGCAGAGCGTGACGGAGAAGAGCGGAGGCGGGGACGTGCCCGGTCTCGGCGACTCGGCGTACTCGGTGGTGAACCTCACCACCGAGGACAAGCAGCAGACGCGCGAGGGCACGGTGGTGGTGCGCGCGTCCAACGCGCTGGTGGTCGTCACGTACAACGGCAGCGACTTCGAGTCGAAGAAGGCGCCCAGTACGGACGAGATCAACAAGGGGGCCATCAAGGCCGCCAAGGAGGCGGTCGCCGCGTTGGAGGACGGCCAGAAGGGCTGACCGTCCTCCAACAGGAGTTCTCCAACGGGAGTTCTCCGAGCAGCGGTTCTCCGGCAGCCGGGTCAGGCCTCGAGGCGGTCCCGTCCGCGCGCCAGCATGAGCAGCACGTACAGCACCATCGACGTGCCCAGGCCCACCGCCCAGCCGTAGTCGGCCAGCGGTTCCAGCGCCGGGATCGGCCGGCCGTCGATCAGCGGCTTGAAGCTGGCGCCGCCGATGGCGAGGACGCCGCCGACGGCGAAAGCGACGACGGCCCGCCAGTTCCAGCCGCCCTCGTACCAGTAGCGGCCGCCCGTGCGGTACAGGTCGGTCAGGTCGAGCTTGGCGCGGCGCAGGATCCAGTAGTCGGCGATGAGGATGCCGGCGACCGTGCCGAGCAGACCGCCGACGAGGCCGAGCCAGGTGAAGATGTAGCCCTGCGGGTCGGAGTACAGCTTCCACGGGAAGATCAGCACGCCGAGGACGCAGGTGGCGAGCGCGCCGGCGCGGAAGGTGATCTTGCGGGGCGCGATGTTGGAGAAGTCGAAGGACGGCGAGACCAGGTTGGCCGCGATGTTCACGGACAGGGTCGCCACCAGCACGGTGACCAGCGCGAACAGCAAGCCCACGACGTTGTCCGTCTTGGCGGCGAGCTGTACCGGGTCCCAGATCGTCTCGCCGTAGACCGCCTGCGAACCGGAGGTGACCATCACCGACAGCAGCGCGAACAGCGTCATCGTGGTCGGCAGACCGAGCGCCTGACCCCACGTCTGGGCCTTCTGGCTCTTGCCGTACCGGGTGAAGTCCGGGATGTTCAATGACAAAGTGGACCAAAAGCCGATCATTCCCATGAGGGACGGCCAGAACAGCTTCCAGAAGTCCGCGCCCCAGCCCAGCTTGGAGGGCTGGTCGAGCAGCGGGCCGAAGCCGCCGGCCTTGTCGCTCATCCACCACAGCATCACAAAGGCGCCGACGAGCACGAAGGGCGCCGCCCAGTTCTCGAAGCGGCGGATCGTCTCCATGCCCCGGTAGATGATCGCCACCTGGATCGCCCAGAAGATCGCGAACGACAGCCACATGGTCCAGGCGTAGCCGCCGATCTTGCCGACGTCGGTCCAGCCGTTGCCGATGAGCTTCCCGGCGAGGAAGTAGATCGCCTCGCCGCCGATCCAGGTCTGGATGCCGAACCAGCCGCACGCCACCAACGCCCGTACGACGGCGGGCAGGTTGGCGCCGCGGATGCCGAAGGAGGCACGGGCGAAGACCGGGAAGGGAATGCCGTACTTCGGACCGGCGTGCCCGGTGAGCAGCATCGGGACCAGCACGATCACATTGGCCAGGGCGATGGTGAGCACCGCCTGCTTCCAGTCCATGCCGACGGCGATCAGACCGGAGGCCAGGGTCCAGGAGGCCGTGTTGTGGGCCATGCCGACCCACAGTGCGGAGAAGTTGTACGTGGTCCAGGTGCGCTTCTCCACCGGGACCGGCAGCAGATCCTCGTTGGCGTAGCGGCCGCTCGGGGCGGGGGCGCCCGGGGCGAGCTCCACCCGGCCGTCGGCGAGGGTGACTTGAGTGGACGGCGGTATGGCCGTGGGAGCGGTGTCGGTCATGGGCAGGCCAATCAAATGAGGTGGGTCCGGAAAGGCCGTGCGGGCTCCGGTCCCCTCCCCGGGGAGGTGGGGAGGGGAGAACAGGAGTGGGGGGTTGGGGGGGGTGGGGAGTTGAGCGGTGGGCGGGTCGGGGTCAGCCGTTGACGGCCGGGATCACCTGTGTGCCGTACGCGTCGATGACCGCTTCCTGGGCGTCGTGCATGTCGTAGACGGCGAACTGGTCGACGCCCAGCGCACGCAGCGCGTTCAGCTTCTCGACGTGCTTCTCGACCGGCCCGATCAGGCAGAACCGGTCGACGATCTCGTCGGGCACGAACTGGGTGTCGGGGTTGCCGCTGCGCCCGTGGTGGGAGTAGTCGTAGCCCTCGCGGGCCTTGATGTAGTCGGTGAGTTCGTCGGGTACGGCGGCGGAGTGCTCGCCGTACTTCGACACCAGGTCGGCCACGTGGTTGCCGACCATCCCGCCGAACCAGCGGCACTGCTCGCGCGCGTGGGCGAGCGCCTCCGGCGAGTCGTCCTCGGTGACGTACGCGGGGGCGGCGACGCAGATCTTCACCTCGGAGGGGTCTCGGCCGACGGCTACGGCCGCGTCCTTGACCGCTTTCACCATGTACTCGGTCAGGTACAGATCGGCGAGCTGGAGGATGAACCCGTCGGCCTCCTCGCCCGTCATCTTCAGTGCCTTGGGGCCGTACGCGGCCATCCATACGGGTAGTTCGGCGCCCGGCTTGATCCACGGGAACCTGACGACCGTACCGCCGAGGTCGGCCTCGTCACCGCGGCCGAGCGCCCGGATGACCTTCATGGCCTCGCTGATGCGGGCCAGCGTGTTCGGCTTGCGGCCCGCGACCCGCATCGCGGAGTCGCCGCGGCCGATGCCGCAGACCGTGCGGTTGCCGAACATGTCGTTGAGGGTGGCGAAGGTGGAGGCGGTGACCTCCCAGGTGCGGGTGCCCGGGTTGGTGACCATCGGGCCGACCTTCAGCTTGGACGTGTTCGACAGGATCTGGCTGTAGATCACGAACGGCTCCTGCCAGAGCACGGCGGAGTCGAAGGTCCAGCCGTACGTGAAGCCGTTGCGCTCGGCGCGCTTCATCAGGCTGATGACCCGCGAGGCCGGCGGGTCGGTCTGCAGGACGAGTCCGAAGTCCATGGGCTCCGCTCCTAGTTGAGGTACTGACAGGTGGAGCGGGGGGTGTACGTGCCGTGTCCGGCGCGCCCGGTGTACTCCCGCTCGGTGATGACGAGTTCGCCGCGCGAGAGGACCGTCTCGACGCGGCCGGTGAGGCGCTTGCCCTCGTACGCCGAGTAGTCGACGTTCATGTGGTGCGTCTCGGCGGAGACGATCTGCTCGGCGTCCGGGTCGTAGATGACGACGTCCGCGTCGGCGCCGGGGGCGATGGTGCCCTTCTTCGGATACATGCCGAACATCCGGGCCGGGGTGGCACAGGCGATCTCGATCCAGCGGCGGCGGGAGATGTGCCCGTCCACGACGGCCTGGTGGAGCAGGTCCATGCGGTTCTCGACACCCGGGAGGCCGTTGGGGATCTTCGAGAAGTCACCCCGGCCCAGCTCCTTCTGGCCCACGAAGCAGAAGGGGCAGTGGTCGGTGGAGACCACCTGGAGGTCGTTGGTGCGCAGACCCTTCCAGAGGTGGGCCTGGTGCTCCTTCGGACGGAGCGGCGTCGAGCACACGTACTTCGAGCCCTCGAAGTCGGGTTCCGCCAGATTGTCCGTCGACAGGAACAGGTACTGCGGGCAGGTCTCCCCGAAGACGTTCAGCCCCTCGTCGCGTGCCTTGGCCAGCTCGGCGACTGCCTCCATCGCCGAGACGTGCACGACGTACAGGGGCGCGCCGGCGACCTGCGCGAGCTTGATGGCGCGGTGGGTGGCCTCGGCTTCGAGGAGCGCCTTGCGCACCTCCCCGTGATAGCGGGGATCGGTCTCGCCCCGGGCCAGCGCCTGCTCGACCAGGACGTCGATCGCGATGCCGTTCTCCGCGTGCATCATGATCAGGCCGCCGTTCTCGGCGGAGCGCTGCATGGCGCGCAGGATCTGGCCGTCGTCGCTGTAGAAGACGCCCGGGTAGGCCATGAACTGCTTGAAAGAGGTCACGCCCTCTCCCACCAGCAGGTCCATCTCCTTGAGCGTCTCCTGGTTCACGTCCGAGACGATCATGTGGAAGGCGTAGTCGATGGCGCAGTTGCCCTCGGCCTTGGCGTGCCAGGTGTCCAGGCCCTCGCGCAGGGTGTGGCCGACGCTCTGCACGGCGAAGTCGACGATGGTCGTCGTTCCGCCCCAGGCGGCGGCCCGGGTGCCGGTCTCGAAGGTGTCGGAGGCGAAGGTGCCGCCGAACGGCAGCTCCATGTGGGTGTGGGCGTCGACCCCGCCCGGGATGACGTACTTCCCGGTGGCGTCGATGGTCCGCTCGGCCGTCCAGGCCTCGGCGGCCGGGGTGCCGCTCGCGGCGAGGGCGGCGATACGGCCGTCCTCGATCAGGACGTCGGCGTGCATCTCGTCGGACGCGGTGATGACGAGACCACCACGGATGACGGTACGGCTGCTCATGCGTTCACGCTCCGCTGGGTGTGGTCGAAAAGTGCGGGTCGTTTGTGGCTGGTCGCGCCCGCGCGGCGGTAGCCGCATATCGGACACAGCCCCGCGCCCCTTACGGGGCGCGGGATCCCGTGCCTGACTACGGTGCGGTCAGAGGGCCATAAGCCTCTGGGCGGCGGTCGCGGAAGAACTGCCAGCGATCGCGGACCTCGCGCAGCTTGGCCATGTCCAGGTCCCGGACGACCAGTTCGGTCTCCTTGTCGGAGGCCACCTCGCCCACGAACTGGGCTTCCGGGTCGACGAAGTACGACGTCCCGTAGAAGTCGTTGTCGCCGTACTCCTCGACGCCCACACGGTTGATCGCGCCGACGAAGTACTCGTTGGCGACGGCCGCCGCAGGCTGCTCCAGCTGCCAGAGGTAGCCGGACAGGCCGCGCGAGGTGGCCGACGGGTTGAAGACGATCTCGGCGCCCTCCAGGCCCAGTGCCCGCCAGCCCTCCGGGAAGTGGCGGTCGTAGCAGATGTAGACGCCGATCCTCCCGACGGCCGTGTCGAAGATCGGCCAGCCCAGGTTGCCCGGGCGGAAGTAGAACTTCTCCCAGAAGCCGGGCACCTGCGGAATGTGGTGCTTGCGGTACTTGCCGAGGTAGGAGCCGTCCGCGTCGATCACGGCGGCCGTGTTGTAGAGGACGCCGGGCTGCTCCTCCTCGTACATCGGCAGGATCAGGACGAGGCCCAGTTCCTTGGCGAGCGCCTGGAACCGTTTGACGATGGGGCCGTCCGGGACCTGCTCGGCGTACTCGTAGAACGCCTTGTCCTGGACCTGGCAGAAGTAGGGCCCGTAGAACAGCTCCTGGAAGCACAGGACCTGAGCACCCTGCGCGGCCGCGTCGCGGGCCGCCTGCTCGTGTACCTGGATCATCGATTCCTTGTCGCCGGTCCAGGCGGTCTGGAAGAGGGCGGCACGGATCACTCTGCTCATCGGGACCTCCGGTCGCTCGGTGTGCGAGGAGCCTAGGAAGTCCTGAGATCCGGTTTGAGTTGCACGGTGTCACGTCTGCGGGCGTGCGGCGTGCCACGGTGTCACCCTGTCGTGGGCCCATGTTTCACCGCCGTTTTCCCAGGTCGTCGCATGTTTCAGCCCTGTTGCGCGTCGTGCGCGAGGAGCGCTATGTGCACCGAGGCGGCCTGCTCGAAGTCGTCGAGGTCGACGCCGAGCCGGGCCTGTATCGCCTCCAGCCGGCGGTAGAGCGCGGGCCGGGAGACGTGGTGGAGCTGCGCGGTCCGCGACTTGTTGCGGCCGGTGGCGAGATAGGTGCGCAGTACGGCGAGCAGGTCCTCGCCGGCCCCGCACAGCAGCCCGTCCAGCTCCCGCTCCGCGAAGGACTGCACGTGCGGGTCGTCGCGCAGCAACCGAATCAGGCCGCGCAGATGGACGTCCTTGAGGCGTACGACGGCCGGAAGGTCGAGCACGGCCGAGGAGTCGGCCACGGCGTCGGCGACGTGCTGGGCCTCGCGCAGCCCGGCGGGGACGTCGTCCCAGGCGATGCGGGGATCGGCGGCGGCCAGGACCGTCCGGGCGGCCTCCGAGCGCACCCGGGCGGCGAAGTTCGCCACGAGCACCGAGGCGTCCTGGTCCCGGGCCAGGCTCAGCAGGACGGCGGTGGCGCCGTCGGTGAGCTCGGCGACGATCCCGGGCAGCCCCAACAGGCGCAGTACCCGCTCGAGTTGTGCCGGTTCTCCGTCGCGGATGACCAGCGGGACGAAGGTGCGCCGGTTGACCGGCAGTCCGGCCGCCCGCGCCCGGGGCAGCAGCTGCCGCGCCGGCACGACCCCGCTGACCAGGTCGGTCAGCAGGCTCTGCGCGGACTGTTCCTCCCAGGTGTGCGCGGAGTTGCCGCCGAGCATGCGGTGCAGGACGAGCGCCTCGGCGGCCCGGTCGGCGAGCAGCCGCCCGGTGGCGGTGTCGCCCCGGTAGCCGCACAACACGATCCGTCCCCACCGCTCTCCACGTCCGGTCAGCTCGGCGCGGATCCAGCCGTCGCCCTCGCTGCCGCCGGCCTGGCGGGCGATGCGCTCCCAGTCGCGCAGCACGTCGTCGACGGCCGGCCGTTCCCCCGCGGTGGCGAGGACGCGGTGGGCGAGGTTGGTGACGACGACGGGGCAGGCGCTGTGGTGGGCGATCTCGTCGAGCAGGCGCTGGAGCGGGGCGCCCGCGGTGATGAGTCCGGTGAGCGCGGTCCGTACGGACTCGGAGAGGCTGACGGCGGCGAACTTCCGCCGTACGAGGCGGGCTTGGACCTCCTCGGTCAGCTCGGCGAAGGGGAAGGGCCGGTGCAGGACGACCATCGGCAGCCCGCACCGCTCGGCCGCCCGGCGCATCACGTCCGGCGGGGCGGGAAACGCCCGTCCCAGGCCCAGGACGACGGCCGCCGCCTCCGCGCGGTGCAGGGACTGGATGTACTCGGCCTGCGCGCTCTCGTCGCCGGCGAGCAGCACCCCGGTGGTGAGCACCATCTCGCCGCCGCTGAGCATCACGCCCACGTCGGCGGCCTCGGCGACGTGCACCCAGCGCACGGCCCGGTCGAGCTGGCTCGCGCCGGCCACCACCTCGGGCTCCCCGGCGAGGACCCGTTCCAGCGTGAGGACCTGCCTGACCGACAGGGTCGGCTCCAGGGGCTCCAAGGTGGTGGTCATGGCGGTGTGCTTCCCTTGCTCAGGCTGGGCCTACTGGATGCTCCTCAGAGCGTCTTCGAGGATCGCGGCGCCTTCCTCGGCCTCCGCGACGGTCAGGGACAGGGGCGGGGCGACCCGCAGGGCGCTGGTGTTGTGCCCGCCGCCCTTGCCGAGAAGCAGCCCACCCGCGCGGGCCGCTTCGAGCACGGCGGACGCGGCCTCGGGGTGCGCCTGGTCGGTGCCGGGTTTCACCAGCTCGACGCCGATCATCAGCCCGCGCCCGCGTACCTCCCGTACCTCCGGAATCTGCGCTCCGACCGCCCGCAACCGCTCGATGAGCAGCCCGCCGACGCGCCGGGCGTTGCCCTGGAGGTCGTGCTCCAGCAGGTACGTGAGGTTGGCGAGGCCCGCCGCCATGGTGATCTGGGTGCCGCCGAACGTCGAAATGCTGTTGGCGTCCAGGCAGTTCATGATCTCGCCGCGGGCGACCACCCCGCCGATGGACATGCCGTTGCCGATGCCCTTGGCGAAGGTGAGGATGTCGGGAGGGCCGTTCTGGCCATGGGCCTGCCAGCCCCAGAAGTGGTCGCCGGTGCGTCCCCAGCCGGTCTGCACCTCGTCGGCGATCCACAGGATCCCGTATGCGTTCAGCACCTCACGGAATGCTGCGTACAGTCCGTCCGGCGGTGAGGTGAAGCCGCCGACACCCTGAACGGGCTCGGCGATCAGTGCGGCGGGCGGGCGGGTGTGGCCGAGCAGGTCCTTCAGGTCGTCGACGCAGGCCGCGATGAAGTCGTCGTCGCCCAGGGAGGCGTACGGGCCGCGCGTCCGCACGCCACCGTGGACGTACAGCGTCTGGAGAGGGGACAGGGAGGTCGGCGACCAGCCGCGGTTGCCGGTGATGCCGACCGCGCTGAACGACCGCCCGTGGTAGCTGTTGCGCATCGCCAGGATCGTGTTGCTGCGGCGGTACGTCGTGGCGAGCAGCAGGGCCGTGTCGTTGGCCTCGGTGCCGGAGGTGGTGAAGAAGACGCGGGCGTCCGGGATGCCGCTCAACTGGGCGACTCGCTCGGCGAGTTCGACCATCGGGCGGTTGAGATACAGCGTGGACGAGTGGATGATCCGCCCGGCCTGCTCGCTGACCGCCTTCGTCACCTCGGGCAGCGCGTGCGCGGTCATCGTCGTGAGGATGCCGCCGAAGAAGTCGAGGTACTTGTTGCCCTCGCTGTCCCAGACGTACCGGCCCTCGCCGTGGGTGATCTCGAGCGGGTCCTCGTAGTAGAGGGCGAGCCAGTCGGGCAGGACGGCCCGGTGGCGGCCCAGCAGGTCCTTGGTCACGGCTTCACCAGCCCTTCGTAGGCGTCGGGCCGCCGGTCGCGGTAGAACGCCCACAGCTGCCTGACTTCGTCGATCAGGTCGAAGTCGAGGTCACGGACGACGAGTTCCTCTTCCTTGTCGCTGGCGGTGTCCCCCACGAACTGCCCTCGCGGGTCGACGAAGTACGACGTCCCGTAGAAGTCGTTGTCGCCGTACTCCTCGACGCCCACGCGGTTGATCGCGGCGACGAAGTACTCGTTGGCGACGGCCGCCGCGGGCTGTTCCAGCCGCCAGAGGTGGGAGGAGAGTCCGCGGTGGGTGGCGGACGGGTTGTAGACCAGCTGGGCGCCGTTCAGGCCGAGTTGGCGCCAGCCTTCCGGGAAGTGGCGGTCGTAGCAGATGTAGACGCCGACCTTGCCGACGGCCGTGTCGAAGACGGGCCAGCCGATGTTGCCCGGTTTGAAGTAGTACTTCTCCCAGAAGCCCTTGACCTGCGGGATGTGGTGCTTGCGGTACTTGCCGAGGACGGTGCCGTCGGCGTCGATCACGGCCGCGGTGTTGTAGTAGAAGCCCGACTGCTCGACCTCGAACACCGGGACGACGACGACCATGCCCGTCTCGCGCGCGAGCTGTTGCATACGACGTGTCGTCGGTCCGTCAGGCACCGGCTCGGCCCAGCGGTAGTGCTCCGGGTCCTGGACCTGACAGAAGTAGGGACTGTTGAAGACTTCCTGGAAGCCGATGATCTTCGCGCCCTGGCGGGCCGCCTCGCGGGCGTGCTCCTCGTGTTTCGCCACCATGGACTCGGTGTCGCCGGTCCAGGTGGCCTGGACCAGAGCGGCACGTACGACGTTGGCCATGAGCTGCTCCTTCGACGGTGACGTCAGAGCCTCTACGCCCGTAGACGCAGGTCGTAGAGGCACGAACGTAAGCCTCCCCGGCAGGCTTGCCAAGACCATCGTCGTTAACCCGCGGAGTCGATCACGTTTCACCCTCCTGTGGGTGAAAGCCACGGGCCGGTGAGAGGAGTGGCGGGCCGGGGCCCGTCCGGCTCTCAGACCGGGTGTCCGGCGACCCGCAGGGCGTGGACCAGGTCCCAGTGGCGCTCGTCCGAGACGCCCCGGGCGGCCTCCACCAGGAGCGGGACCAGGGTCTGCGGGTCGGGGTCGGCGCTGCGGGCGGCCTCCTCCGGGGTGCGGACGCGGACGTAGGCGTCGAGGAGCGCGCGGATCTCGCGGCGACGGTCGTCGGCGGCCAGTGCGAGCACGGCCTGCCCGATCTCGGCGGCGGGCCGCGCGACGCCCTGCCGCAGGATCTGCTCCCCGTCGGTGCCGCGCCCGGCCTCGACCAGCGCGTCGGCGGCGGCGACGAGCCGGTCGGCGGGCAGCGAGGCGGCCTCCCACAGCAGGGTCGCCCAGTCGGCGCCGAGCCCGGCCCGCTGCATCTCGGCGGCGAGCAGCGGGTAGCGGGCGGCGGGCCAGTACGCGATCTCGGCCAGCAGGGCGTGCGCCTCACCGCTGCGGCCCTCGCCGCGCAGCCGGACCAGCCGTTCGACGGTCTCGGCGGTCTCCCGCCGGTCCGCCGTGTCCAGTGGCTCGGCCTGCGGCTCCGGCCGCGCGCTCGCTTTGGCGGCCCTGGCGAACCGGGCCCCGCGCGGGGTGCGGCCGGTGGCGACGGGCGCGGCGGGCAGGTCCGGTACGGCGGTCGGCGGTACGACGACGGGGGCGGCCTCCTCCTCGGCCATCCCGGCGAAGCGGGCACCGCCACGGCGCCGCTTGCGCTGCTTGGGGGTGGGGGCCGGCTCGGGTGGGGCGGGGGGATCGGCGGGGGCCTGCTCCGTCGGAGCGGGGAAGCGGGGATCTTGCTCGGGGTTCGTGGCCTGGGCGGGACCGGAGGTGCCAGGTCCGCCGTGCAGGCCGGTCATCGCGTCGGCGGCGGCTGTGCGGGGTCCGGACAGGCGGGCGGAGTTCTCGTGACGGGGGTCGCGCAGGCCCGCACGGGTGTCATGCGTGTCCGCCGCCCAGCCACGGGCCCGCTCCCTCTCACGCCGGGCGGCCGCCTCGGCGGCGGACCGCACGTCGCGCTGCTGCGGTATGTCGGGGAACTCGGACTCGTACGAGGGGCCTGCGGGGGCGGCGTCCGCGCGCGCGCCGGAGGGTCCGTACCCGCCGTGCCCGCCCGCTCGCTCGCCGTACGACTCGCGCGCGTCCGGTTGCTCGGCGTACGACTGGCGCGTGTCCGGTTGCTCGCCGTACGACTCGTGCGTGTCCGGCCGGGCGCCGTGCGTATCGCGCGTGTCCGGCCGCCCGCCATACGACTCACGCCCATCCGGCCCCACACCATGCGACTCGCGCGTGTCCGGCCGCCCACCGTACGCCTCGCCCGTGTCCGGCCGCCCGCCATACGACTCAAGCCCACCCGACCCCACACCATAAGAGCCGCCCCCGCGCGACCCGGCCCCGGCCCCCGCCTGCCCGCGTCGGATCACCTGTGCCTGGTTGTCGGTCGAGCGTCGGTCCAGTTCCGCCAGGCGTGACCGGAGTTCGGCGCAGCGGCGGGTCGCGCGTTCGTGGTCGTCGCGGGCCCAGGCGAGGTCGAGGCGGATGGCGTCGGCCTCCTCCTGGGTGGTGGCGGAGGCGAGCGACCGGCCCAGTTCCGCGTGTCGTTCGGCGGCGTACCGCTGCTCGCGGAGCATCACGTCGAACCGGTCCCCGAGGGCGTCCCGCCCGCCAGGCCGGGCGTCGTACGCGACGAGCGCGGCGGCATGCAGGGCGCGGGCGCGTTCGGCCTCCGGAGCGGCGCCACCGGGGCCGTACTGTGTGGCCAGGTCCTGCAGCAGCGCCTCCACGACGTCCCAGGGCGGCATCTCACGCCCGTCGAGGCAGGCCTGCATGCCATCCGGGTCGCGCTGCCAGAACACCCCGCACCAGCCGCCGTTTTGGTCCAGGCGCGCCAGCAGGCCGTCCAGGTAGTTCGCAAACTCCCGCACTTGACTGGGGAGTTGATCCAGAGTCATCGCCCAACTCCTGCCAGACCGGAGCACTCCGGTCCGTAAGGCAACACCAGCCGTGTTACGGGAGCGCTACAGGAAGTTTTCCGACCGGACGCAGACTACGCCCGGCCTGCCGAAACGTGACGTGCGGCGGCCTCCGCACTTGCTTCACAAACCGACCAGCACGCACCGCCCCGCCAAGTCGTCCATCGACAGACCGAGGGCCTGCGCCAGCGCCGCGACCGTGAAGAACGCCGGTGTCGGCGCACGCCCCGTCTCGATCTTCCGGAGGGTCTCCGCGGAGATGCCGGCGCTCGCCGCGACGTCCGTCATGCTGCGGCCGCCACGGGCCTCGCGCAGCAGCCGGCCGAGCCGCTCGCCGCGTTCGCGTTCTTCGGGGGTGAGAGGGGTGCGCACCATACCGTCATTGTAATACCGGTATAGTAATTGGCATGGTGGAGCTGAAGACAGACACATCGATCGACGCCATGTACGAGGCGGGCCAGGTCGTCGGCCGCGCCCTGACGGCCGTACGAAAGGTCGCTGACGTGGGCGTCTCCCTGCTGGAACTGAACGAGGTGGCGCACGACGTACTGCGTGAGGCGGGGGCGGGCTCGCCCTTCCTCGGCTACCGGCCCTCGTTCGCGCCCACGGCCTTCCCGGCCGTCGTCTGCGCCTCCGTGAACGACGCGATCGTGCACGGCATCCCGACCCGCTACCGGCTGCGCGACGGCGACCTGGTCTCCATCGACTGCGGCGCAGAGCTCGGCGGCTGGGCGGGCGACTCGGCGATCAGCTTCGTGGTGGGCAGGCCGCGCGCGGCCGACCTGCGCCTGATCGAGACGGCGGAGCGGGCGCTCGCGGCGGGCATAGAGGCGGCGGTGGTGGGCAATCGCATCGGCGACATCGCGCACGCGATCGGCTCGGTGTGCCGCGCGGCGGGGTACGGCATCCCGGACGGCTTCGGCGGCCACGGCGTGGGCCGCCGTATGCACGAGGATCCGCCGGTCCCGAACGAGGGCCGGCCGGGGCGCGGCCTCCCTCTGCGACACGGCATGGTCCTCGCCATCGAACCCATGCTCATCGGCGGCGGCACGGACGGCTACCACGCGGCACCGGACGGCTGGACCCTCCGTACGAACGACGGCTCCCGGGCGGCGCACGCGGAGCACACCGTGGCGATCACGGACTCGGGGCCGCGGATCCTGACGGCACGCTGACCTGTCCCGACGCCGCTGTTTTGCCTTCTTGCCTGATCATCGCGGGCTCGAGGAGGGGCGCACGTGGGGTTCGAGCGGCTGTTCCGGATCAGGGATTCCGGCGAGGCGATCGAGGTGGACACACAGATCCTGCCGTCGGAGCCCGTGCCGGCGGGGACTTGCGGGGAGGTGCTGGTCAGGGGCGGTGGGCGGGACACGTACGTCAAGTGCGTCTACCTGCGCGTCCACGCCGGCACGGGCTCCGACGGCGAGACCGAGGACTACCGGACCACGCGCCTCGCCCGGGCTGTCCGGGCGAGCTGGAGGTCACCTTTCAGACCAACCCGGTCGGCGCCGTGGTCCACGTACGGCGTGCCGCCCGCCGCTTCCCCGCCGCCCACCACGAGGTCGGCACCGCGGACTGGCGTCCGCGGGTGCGCAAGACGCTCGCGGAGCCGGCCCTGCTCGAAGACTGATTGGAAGACCACTGACTGACCCGAAGAACTGACTGACCCGAAGACCGCTGTCGGGGCCGCGGACGGCTCTCTGGAGGTGCCCCCGGCCACCGATCGTGCGAAGGTGTTCTACGAACGCGCGCCCCAGGTGTAACCAGGTTCCACCCGGGTTACCCGACTCCGGCACGTCGATCAGCGAGGGCGACCCTGCCCGCGCAGGGACGCCGGATGGGAACGCCATGAGCAGCGGCTTCACCGGCCCAGAGGGCTACGACCCCTTCGGAGAATTCCTCGCACGCTTCTTCGGCGGACCGCGCCCCGGTCCCCGCCAGATCGACATCGGACGGCTGCTGAGCCAGCCCGCCCGGGAGCTGGTGCGGGGCGCCGCCCAGTACGCCGCCGAGCACGGCAGCCGCGATCTGGACACCCAGCATCTGTTGCGGGCCGCGCTGGCCGCCGAGCCGACCCGGAGCCTGCTCAGCCGTGCCGGTGCGGATCCCGACTCGCTGGCCACGGAGATCGACGAGCGCTCCGGCCCGGCCCAGCACCCGCCGGGCGAGGCCCCGCCGCCGACCTCACTGTCCCTTACCCCGGCCGCCAAGCGCGCCCTGCTGGACGCGCACGATCTGGCCCGGGCGCGCGGTGCCGGGTACATCGGCCCGGAGCACGTGCTCAGCGCGCTCGCCTCGAACCCCGACTCGGCGGCCGGGCACATCCTCAACTCGGCCCGCTTCGCGCCCTCCGGCCTGCCGCCCGAGGCGGCACAGGACACCACGCAGGCCCGCGGCGAACGGCCGCGCGCCGCCGAGACGCCCACCCTGGACAAGTACGGCCGCGATCTCACCGACCTGGCCCGCCAGGGTCGTATCGACCCGGTGATCGGGCGGGACGAGGAGATCGAGCAGACCATCGAGGTGCTCTCCCGGCGCGGCAAGAACAACCCGGTCCTCATCGGTGACGCGGGCGTCGGCAAGACGGCGATCGTGGAGGGGCTCGCCCAGCGCATCGCCGACGGTGACGTGCCGGACGTGCTCAACGGGCGGCGGGTGGTCGCCCTCGACCTCACCGGCGTGGTCGCGGGCACCCGCTACCGGGGGGACTTCGAGGAGCGGCTGAACAACATCGTGGGCGAGATCCGCGCCCACTCCGAACAACTGATCGTCTTCATCGACGAGTTGCACACCGTCGTGGGCGCCGGAGGCGGCGGCGAGAGCGGGTCCATGGACGCCGGCAACATCCTCAAGCCCGCCCTGGCGCGCGGCGAGTTGCACATCGTGGGCGCGACCACGCTGGAGGAGTTCCGCCGGATCGAGAAGGACGCGGCCTTGGCCCGCCGCTTCCAGCCGATCCTGGTGCCCGAGCCGTCCGTCGCGGACACGATCGAGATCCTGCGCGGGCTGAGCGACCGCTACGAGGCCCATCACCAGGTCCGTTACGCCGACGAGGCGCTGGTGGCCGCCGTCGAGATGTCCGACCGCTATCTCACCGACCGCCGTCTGCCGGACAAGGCCATCGACCTGATCGACCAGGCCGGCGCCCGGGTCCGGCTGCGCGCCCGCACCAAGGGCACGGACGTACGGGCCATGGAGCGCGAGGTCGAGCAGCTGACCCGGGACAAGGACCAGGCGGTCGCGGACGAGCAGTACGAGCAGGCCACGCAACTGCGCGACCGCATCGGCGAGTTGAAGCGGCGGATCGCCGAGGCCACCGGCGACGACGAGGTCGACGAGGGCATGGACCTGAAGGTCACCGCCGAGGCGATCGCGGAGGTCGTGTCCCGGCAGACGGGCATCCCGGTCAGCAGCCTCACCGAGGAGGAGAAGGACCGCCTGCTCGGCCTGGAGGAGCATCTGCACCAGCGGGTCATCGGTCAGGACGAGGCGGTCCGGGTCGTCGCCGACGCCGTGCTGCGCTCCCGCGCGGGGCTCGCGAGCCCCGACCGGCCGATCGGCAGCTTCATGTTCCTCGGCCCGACCGGCGTCGGCAAGACCGAGCTGGCCCGGGCGCTCGCGGAGGCCCTGTTCAGCAGCGAGGAGCGCATGGTCCGTCTAGACATGAGCGAGTACCAGGAGCGGCACACCGTCAGCCGTCTGGTCGGCGCCCCGCCCGGATACGTCGGCCACGAGGAGGCCGGGCAGCTCACCGAGGTCGTCCGGAGGCACCCGTACTCGCTGCTCCTGCTCGACGAGGTGGAGAAGGCGCACCCGGACGTCTTCAACATCCTCCTCCAGGTCCTCGACGACGGCCGGCTGACCGATTCACAGGGCCGGACCGTCGACTTCACCAACACGGTCATCGTGATGACCAGCAACCTGGGCTCCGAGGCGATCACCCGGCGCGGTGCCGGCATCGGGTTCGGGGCGGGCGGTGCCGAGGCGGACGAGGAGGCGCGCCGCGAGCAGATCCTGCGGCCGCTGCGCGAGCACTTCCGGCCGGAGTTCCTCAACCGCGTCGACGAGGTCGTCGTCTTCCGCCAGCTCACCACCGACCAGTTGCGGCGGATCACCAATCTGCTGCTGGAGAAGACCCGCCGTCTGCTGCACGCGCAGGGCATCTCGGTCGACTTCACCGACCCGTCCGTCGACTGGCTGGCCGAGCGCGGCTACCAGCCCGAGTACGGCGCCCGGCCGCTGCGCCGCACCATCCAGCGAGAGGTCGACAACCAGCTGTCCCGGCTGCTCCTGGACGGCCGGATCGAGGAAGGCAGCCGGGTGACGGTCGACGTCGAGGGCGGGATGCTCACGTTCCGTACGGAAGACCTGCCGCCCGCCCCCGAGTTGTGACCGTGCCCGGCCGCGTTCACGACGCCGGGTGGACCACCATCGCCGAGCCGCCGCCCCGCCGTACCCTCTCGGCGGCGGCGAGCCACTTGCCGTTCGGCAGCCGCTGCACGCCCGTGGTCGCGCCGATCTCCGGGTTCTGCCTGAAGGAGTGCCCGATGGCCTCCAGTTGGGCTTTGAGGCCGGTGGTGTCGTTGTAGAGCCCGGGTTCGAGGTCGGTCTGCGCCGCGTTGCGCTGGCTGGCGCGCGGGGCGGCGATGGCGTCGACCAGCGGCAGCCGCCGGTCGAGGAACCCGGTCAGTGTCTGCAGCACGGTCGTGATGATGGTCGCACCACCGGGCGAACCCAGCGCCACCACCGGCTTGTTGTGCTGGTCGAGCACGATCGTCGGTGAGATCGACGAGCGCGGCCGCTTGCCCGGGCCCGGCAGGTTCGGGTCGTGCACGGCCGGGTTGGCCGGGGCGAAGGAGAAGTCCGTCAGCTCGTTGTTGAGGATGAAGCCGCGGCCGGGGACCGTGATGCCGCTTCCGCCGGTCTGCTCGATGGTGAGCGTGTAGGCGACGACGTTCCCCCACTTGTCGGCCGCCGTCAGATGGGTGGTGTTCTCGCCCTCGTACGTCGTTTCAGCCGGCGTGCCTCCCGTGGCACAGGCCGCCGGATTGCGCGGGTCGCCGGGTGCGAGGGGGCTGGTGAGCACGGCGTCGTCCTTGATGAGGCAGGCCCGCGAGTCGGCGTACTGCTGCGACAGCAGCTGCTTCGTCGGTACGTCCTCGAAGGCGGGGTCGCCGACCCAGCGCCCCCGGTCCGCGAACGCGATCCGGCTGGCCTCGATGTAGCGGTGCAGGTACTGGACCTCGCTCGCCTTCGAAAGGTCCGTGTTCTCCAGGATGTTGAGGGCCTCGCCGACGGAGGTGCCGCCGGAGGAGGAGGGCGCGATGGAGTAGACGCCGAGGCCTCGGTACGAGGTCCTGGTGGGTGCCTGGAGCTTGGCCCGGTAGGCCGCGAGGTCCTTCTCCGACAGCTCGCCCGGGCGGGCGTTCCAGCCCGAACCAGGGTCCACCGGCGGGTCGTTGACGGTGTCGACGATGTCCTCGGCGAGCTTGCCGTGGTAGATCGCGCCGACGCCCATCTCGGCCAACTCCCGGTAGGTGCGGGCGAGATCGGGGTTCTTGAAAGTGGAGCCGACCACGGGCAGTTGGCCGTTCGGCAGGAACAGCTCGGCGGTGTCCGGGAAGTACCGGAACCGGGTCTCGTTGGCGGCCGTCTGAGAGCGGAACGTGCCATCGACGACGAATCCGTTCCGGGCGATCCGCTCGGCCGGCTTCAGCACGCTGCCGAGCTTCTTGCTGCCCCACTTGCCGAGCGCTGTCTGCCAGGTGGCCGGAGTGCCCGGTGTGCCGACGCCGAGGCCGCTGCTGACGGCGTCGGCGAAGGCGAGCGGCTTGCCGTTCTCCACGAACAGGTTCTCGTCGGCGGTCAGCGGCGCGGTCTCGCGGCCGTCGATCGTGTGCACCTTGCGGGACTTGGCGTCGTAGTAGACGAAGTAGCCGCCTCCGCCGATGCCGGAGGAGTAGGGCTCGGTGACGCCGAGGGCGGCGGCCGTGGCGACGGCCGCGTCGACGGCGTTGCCGCCCTTCTTCAGCACCTCGATGCCGGCCGCGGAGGCGTCCGCGTCGACGCTGGCGACCGCGCCGCCGTAGCCGACGGCGAGGGGCGCCTTCTCGACGGCGCCACTTTGAGGGGTGGGCGGCGCGGCCGCTCCCACCGACACCACGGCGACCGAAACCGCCAGGACCGACAGCTTGCGCGCGACAGGGCGACGCATCCGCACCTCCAGAAGAGACCGTGGGCGCAGCCTAATCCCATCGCCATGCCCTCGTCAGGACCACAAATGGGCCCGGCGTGCCCCGTGTCGAACATGGGTTTGCGTTCGCCCGCTACCATGCGCGCCCATGAATGACGACGTGCGCAACATCGTCCTGGGTGTGGTGGCCGCCGGCATCAGCGCCGCGCTCGGCTGGCTCGCCCGGACCTACCTGTGGAAGCGGAAACTCCGCCGCAAGCAGGCCTTCTTCGGGCTGCCGGACAACGCCGAGTCAGTGCTGGTGGTGAACCGCGGCGCCAGCGGTCCCGAGCTGATGGTGATGCGCCACGATGTCTTCGCGCTCCTCGAGCTCGCCGCACTGATCAAGGACTGCAAGGCCCATGCCCAGGTCGTCCCGCACGACGCGGCACGACAGGGGTTCGGCGAGCGCACCGAGTTCTGCGTGGGCGGCCCGGCCTCCAATCGCCGTATGGCAGCCCACCTGTCCTCCCTGCTCCCGGGCGTGCGCGTGAACGTCGACGCCGAACCCGGTCCGGACCGCGGCGCCTTCCAGGTCGGCTCCGAGCGCCACCGCGTCGAGGCCGGCAAGGCCGAGTACGCGCTCCTCGCCCGGCTCACCGTCGACCAGAGCAACGGCAGCCGCCCCGTCTTCCTCTTCTGCGGCCAGACCTCGATCACCAACCAGGCCACGACCCGCTACCTCGCCCGCAACCACGAACGGCTCACCCGCAAGCACGGCAACAACTCCTTCGTCCTGCTGCTGAAGGTCGTCAACTCGCAGGCGTACGGCCCCGATGTGGTCGAGCTGGTCGCGGACGTGACCCGGGCGGCACAGACCCCGCTGCCGGCACCGTCGGCTCCGCGCAACTCCCACCGCGCCTCCTGATTTTCAACACATTTCAACAATCGTTACTCCCACGTAACTTACCGGCGGGTTACCTACGGTAAGAGCCCGAGGTTACCGTCGGGTCACTTTGCACTGACACGAGTGAGGAGTGACAAGTGGGACACCATCGCAAGGCCCTGCGTACGACCGCCGCGGGCGCCGTCTCCGCGACCCTGATCGCCGGTAGCGCCCTCGGCCTCGCCCCCACCGCCCAGGCGGCGACCGGCATCCGCTTCGTCGACATCACCGGCGACGGCGGCGCGGTCCTCAAGGCGAACGTCATCACGCCCGCCGGCGCCGACGGCACCCGCCGCCACCCGCTGCTCGTGCTGCCCACGAGCTGGGGCCTGCCCCAGGTCGAGTACCTCGCCCAGGCCCAGAAGCTCGCGAACTCCGGCTACATCGTGGTCAGTTACAACGTGCGCGGCTTCTGGCAATCGGGCGGCGAGATAGAAGTCGCGGGCCCGCCCGACATAGCCGACGCGTCCAGGGTCATCGACTGGGCGCTCGCCAACACCCCCGCCGACGCTCAGCACATCGGCATGGCGGGCGTCTCGTACGGCGCCGGCATCAGCCTGCTCGCCGCCGCGCACGACAAGCGGGTCAAGGCGGTCGCCTCCCTCAGCGGCTGGGCCGACCTGATCGACTCGATCTACTCCGGTCGCACCCAGCACGTCCAGGCCGCCGGTCTCCTGGACGGCGCCAGCCTGGTCACCGGCCGCCAGAGCGCCGAACTCCGGCAGATCTTCGACAACTTCTACGCCTCCAACCTGGCCAAGGAACCGGAGATCGTCGCCTGGGGGAAGAAACGTTCCGCTGCGACGTACGTCGACCAGCTGAACAAGAACGACACCGCCGTCATGCTCGCCAACGCCTGGGGCGACACGATCTTCCCGCCCAACCAGTACACGGACTTCTACGAGAAGCTGACCGGCCCCAAGCGACTGGAGATGCGCCCCGGCGACCACGCGACCGCCGAGGTCACCGGACTGTTCGGCCTACCCAACGACGTGTGGACCGACACCGAGCGCTGGTTCGACCACTACCTCCAGGG
The DNA here is from genome assembly GCF_040295365.1 of Streptomyces sp. NPDC002838. NCBI lineage: Bacteria > Bacillati > Actinomycetota > Actinomycetes > Kitasatosporales > Streptomycetaceae > Streptomyces > Streptomyces sp. NPDC002838. The sequence goes on from NZ_JBEOVF010000019.1 coordinate 158,950, forward strand.
CGAGGACAACGGCATCGACCGCGAGCGGCCCGTCCGGCTCAAGTCCCGCTCCTCGGGCGGCTACGAGGGCTATCCGGACTGGAAGTCCGTCGGCGCGACCCGGAAGAAGATCGCCCTCGCGGGCACCACCACGATCCGCGCGAACGTCGACTCGGGCGCCAACGGCGGAGTGGTCTTCCTCTCCAGCATCCTCGACCAGGTGGCCCAGCTGCCCCCGGTCGCCTCGATCCCCCTGCTCCCCCGCCGCTGGACCGCCGTATGGCAGTCGGGGAAGTACGCCACCGCCCAACGAGTGCGCGGCACAGCGAAGATGCACACCACGCTCACCCCGACCAAGGAGAGCGGCACCCTCGTCGCCTACCTCTACGACGTGGGGCCGCTCGGCCTCGGCAAGCTGGTCAGCAACGCGCCGTACACCTTCCACGGGCAGACGCCCGGGAAGCCGTTCGACGTCGACCTGGAACTGTTCTCCACGGCCTACGACGTCCCGGCAGGGCACCGGCTGGCCCTGGTGGTCGACACGGTCGACCCGCTCTACGTCGAGCACAACCCGACCGGGGCGCAGCTGACCTTCTCCTCGCCGGCGAACGACCCGTCGTGCGTGTCGATTCCGGTGCGCGAGCAGTGATCTCCGGCTGCTGCCGGGCGGGGCGGGCTCGGTGACCGCCGCCCCTCTCAGTGCCTGAGGATCTTGGAGAGAAAGTCCTTGGCCCGCTCGCTCAACGGATCGACGGCCATACGCAGCCCTACCCACTCTCAGCTGTCTCGTGATTGCCGCAACTTATCCGGACAAAATCTGAACTAAGCCGCGACACGCACTTTTCGGGCATTAGCCGTATTTACGTCGAACTGCGGGCCAGGGACTCACGCCTCGGCGACTTCGGCGTACAGCTGCGAGAGCTCTGGCACGCCGCTGGCGGCCCACTCGTGCCCGGAGGCCACGACGTCGAACTCACGGCCGGAGGCCAGCCGGATGACGGGCTGGCCGTCCGGCCACAGATCCCAGGTGGCGCCGGGGACGGTCCGCACGATGACCGTGCCGAGATAGAGCCCGGCGTCGTTGCCGAGCCACGGCAGGATCTCCTCGTCGTCCCGCCAGCGCGGCACCAGCTGGTCCAATGCCTCCAGTGAGGCCGCCGTGTCGTCGAGTCGGACACCCTCCTGGGACGCCTGCGAGCGCAGCAGTTCGCACTCGGAGAGGAGTTCGGCGATGCCCTCGGGGTCGGGGGCGCCGGGCTTCTCCCGCCGGCCGCCCAGAAAAGGGATCTTCATACACCCAGCGTGTCATCCACCCTGCCATGCGCACCACAGGCGCGCGGGCCCTCGATTCCGGTCGACTTCACGCCATGTTCGCGCATGGCTCGTTGACGCTTCACCGATGCCTCTTTAGCTTCACGAAGCGCCTTTCGTCCCGTCTCTCGTCCCGACTTTTTCTCCCGTCCTGTCTGTCCCGTCCTGTCTGTCCCGTCGTGAACGGAAGGAGTCGGCCTTGCGCCGATGCTTCTGGGGTGGTGCGGTCGCCCTCGCCCTGTTCGCCGCCCTCGTGCCGGGAGGTTCGGCGTCGGCAGCCCCCGACACAGGGGCGGAACCCCCTCCGCTGGAGCGGCTCTTCGACAACAGGGCGGTCAGCGACGACTCCCTCCCGGGCGAGGCGGACTTCGACGGCTCGGGCGCCTCCCTGTCGGCGCGGGACCTCACGGCCGCGGGCTGGACGGCGGGCCGGGCCCTCACCGTGCAGGGAGCGCGGCTCACCTGGCCGGGGCGGCAGCCGGGCGAGCCGGACAATGTGCGGGCCGCCGGACAGGACGTCCGCGTGCGGGGGCGCGGTGACGCGCTCGCCTTCCTCGTGGCGGGCACTGGCGGTGACGCGGTGAGCGGCACGGGTACGGTCTCGTACGCGGACGGCAGCCGCTCCTCGTACCGGCTGACCGCCCCCGACTGGCGCACCGGCCCGCTCGCCACGAAGGCGGTCGCACTGCCGCACATCAACACGCCCGGCGGCCAACTCGCCGAAAAGGCACGGCTGTACGTCGTGACAGTGCCGCTCGTGCCGGGGCGCGAGGTCGTCTCCGTACGGCTGCCTCTCGCATCCGACCTGCATGTCTTCGCGCTGTCGGTGCGGGCCGCCGCGCCGGGCTGGACGGGGAGCTGGGCGGCGGCGACGTCCGGCTATCCGGCTGTGGGCCCCTGGTCGGACCGGACGGTGCGGCTCGTGGTGCACACATCGGTGGGCGGGCCGCGGGTACGGCTGCGGTTCGACAACACGTTCGCGGCGGCGCCGGTACGGATCGGCAGTGCCACGGTGGCGGTGCAGGCGCGGGGCGCGGCGGCGCGGGGAGCACCGGTGCCGCTGGCCTTCCGGGGTGCGGCGGGGGTCGAGATCCCGGCGGGGGCACAGACGTTCAGTGATCCGCTGGGCTTCGCGGTGCCGGCGGACGCCAATCTGCTGGTGAGCTTCCACCTGCCCCGGGCGGTGACGGCCGTGCCCGTGCACCGGCTGGCGATGCAGCGGTCGTACGTGAGCGAGCCGGGCGATCACGCGGCGGACGCCTCCCCGGCGGCGTACACCTCGGTGGTGACGAGCTGGCCACTGCTGACCGGGGTGGACGTGGGCGGTGGGCCGGGCTCGGTGGTGCTGCTCGGGGACTCGATCACCGACGGCGACCAGTCCACGGTGGACGCGAACCGGCGGTGGTCCAATGTGCTGGCCACACGGCTGCTGCACCAGAATGTGGTCCCCCGCTATGGGGTGCTCAACCAGGGGATCTCCGCGAACCGTGTGGTCACCGACCGGTATCCCGGCGACGGGGTCTCCACCGACACGGGCGGGGTGAGCGCGCTGCACCGGTTCGACCGGGACGTCCTCGCCCAGACGTCCGCGCGTACGGCGATCGTCTTCGAGGGCGTGAACGACGTGCGGTGGGGTGCGACGGCCGGGCAGGTGATCGCCGGGCTGCGGGAACTCGCGGACCGAGGGCACGCGCGGGGCCTGCGGATGCTGGCGGCGACGATCCTGCCGTGCGAGGGCGAGGCACGGTGCACGGCCGCCGTCGACGCGGAACGGGTCGCGGTCAACGCGTGGATCCGGAACGCGGGCGTGTTCGACGGCGTGCTCGACTTCGACGGGGTGGTACGCGACCCCGCGCATCCGGCGCGGATGCTGCCCGCGTACGACAGCGGGGACCATCTTCATCCGGGGGACGCGGGGCTGGCCGCTCTGGCGGAGTCGGTGGACTTGAGGTTGTTGGGCTAGACCTCGAGGTCCACCACGACCGGTGCGTGGTCCGACGCGCCCTTGCCCTTGCGCTCCTCGCGGTCGACGTATGCGTCGGTGACCGCCTTGGTGAACGGCTCGTTGGCGTACACCAGGTCGATGCGCATGCCGCGGTTCTTGGGGAAGCAGAGCTGGCGGTAGTCCCAGTAAGTGAACGGGTGCTCGTACTTCAGGGGCCGCGGGACCACGTCGGACAGGCCGGCCTCGCGCAGGGACGCCAGGGCGGCGCGCTCGGCGGGGGTGACGTGGGTGGAGCCTTCGAAAGCGGACCTGTCGTACACGTCGTCGTCCGTCGGGGCCACGTTGTAGTCGCCCATCACCGCGAACGGGCGGCTGTCTGCCGCGTCGCCGGCGACGGCGGCCTTCAGGGCCTCGAACCACTGGAGTTTGTAGGCGTAGTGGGGGTGGTCCACCTCGCGGCCGTTCGGCACGTACACCGACCAGACGCGGAGCGGGCCGCAGGTCGCGGAGATGGCCCGGGGCTCCTGGAGGCCGTCGTAGCCGGGGTCGCCGGGCAGGCCCTTGACGACCTCTTTCAGGCCTACGCGGGAGAGCACCGCCACGCCGTTCCACCGGCCGGTGGCGTGGACCGCCGCCTCGTAGCCCAGGTCGCGCAGTTCGTCGAGCGGGAACTGCTCCTCGGCGACCTTGGCCTCCTGGAGGCACAGCACGTCCGTGCCGCTGCTCTCCAGCCAGGCCAGGAGCCTTGGCAGGCGGGCGGTGATCGAGTTCACGTTCCAGGTCGCGATGCGCATGCCTCACAACCTACCGGGCGGGTCCGACAACGCCGCCCGCCCGGGTGCGGTCACACCTGCGCCGAGTCCCCGGGCGTCAGCCGGAGGTGCTCCGCGCCGCCCAGGGCGCCGATCTGGCGGTCGTAGATCGGGCGGGCGAGGTCGGTGAGCAGGGCGTCGTGGATGTCGTAGGCGCGCTGCGGCTTGACCTCGCGGACGTAGTCGATGACCTCGGAGATCTTGCTCCAGGGGGCCATGACCGGGAGCATCAGCGTCTCGACGGCGTGGTCGGGGACGGTGAGGGCGTCGCCGGGGTGGAAGACCTTGCCGTCGTCGATGAGGTAGCCGACGTTGGTGATGCGCGGGATGTCCGGGTGGATGACGGCGTGCAGTTCGCCGTGGACCTGGACGTCGAAGCCGGCGGCGGTGAAGGTGTCGCCGTGGCCGACGGTGTGCACACGGCCGGGGAAGGCCGACGAGATCTTCTCCGCGACCGATTTCAGGGTCCAGATCTGCGCGGCCGGGTCGTTCTCCATGGCGGCACGCAGTCGCAGTTCGTCGAAGTGGTCGGGGTGCTCGTGTGTGACGAGGATCGCGTCCGCGCCGAGCGCGGCGTCCTCCTCGCTGAATCCACCGGGGTCGAGGACGAGCGTCTGCTCGTCCTTTTCGAGGCGGACGCAGGCGTGCGACTTCTTCGTGAGCTTCATGGATCCATCCTGCCCCCGGGGCGGGGGCGGGGCTCACTCGGTGGGGGTGGTCTCCTCGCGGATGACCTGCTGGGCCACCTTGAACGCGCTGTTCGCCGCCGGTACGCCGCAGTAGACCGCCGCCTGCAGCAGCACCTCCTTGATCTCGGCGGGGGTGAGGCCGTTGCGCAGGGCGGCGCGGGTGTGGAAGGCGAGTTCTTCCAGGTGGCCGCCCGCGACAAGCGCGGTGAGGGTGACGCAGCTGCGCGAGCGGCGGTCGAGGCCGGGCCGGTCCCAGATCTCGCCCCAGGCGTAGCGGGTGATGAACTCCTGGAAGTCTCCCGAGAACTCGTCGGCCTGCGCCAGCGCCCGGTCGACATGCGCGTCGCCGAGTACCTCGCGGCGGACCTTGATCCCGGCGTCGTACGGGTCGGGGCGGCTCATGACCTGCGGTTCCACGGCCGGGGCGATCTCGGGGCGGGGCGCGGGCTGTGGCGGTGCGGCGGACAGGACCGGCTTGACCGGGGCCGCCCCGATGGCCGCCATCTGGCCGGTGGTGGAGTCGAAGGCGGGCTGCCAGGCGGTGGAGAAATGTCTCACCAGCAGGTCGGTGACGGCGGCCGGCTGCTCGACCGGGACCAGGTGGGAGGCGCCGGGGACGACGGCGAGCCGGGCGTCCGGGATGCCCGCGACCAGGGTGCGGGCCTCGGCGGGGCCGGTGACCTGGTCGTCCGAGCCGACGAGGACGAGGGTCGGGACGCCGACGCGGCCGAGTTCGGGCCGTACGTCGAACGCGGCGAGCGCCTCGCAGGCCGCGATGTAGCAGCCGGGGTCGGTGGTGCGCACCATCTGCACGGCCCACTCGGTGATCGCCGGCTGCGCGGCGGCGAACCCGCTCGTGAACCAGCGGTCGGGGGAAGTGCGGGCGATGGGGTCGAGCCCGTTCGTCCGCACTATCACGCCCCGCTGCCGGAACTCGTCGGCCGTGCCGAAGCGGGGCGAGGCGGCGATCAGCGCGAGCGAGGCGAGGCGCTCCGGGTGGCGCAGGGCCAGCTCGATGCCGACCGCACCGCCGAGGGCGCAGCCCGCGTAGCCGAAGCGCTGCACGCCGAGGCTGTCGAGCGTGGCGAGCAGCCGTGCGGAGAGGTCGCCGACCGAGCCGGCCGGGTACGCGGGCGCGCCGCCGTGCCCCGGCAGGTCGAACCGGAAGATACGCCACTGCTTGGCCAGCTCGGGGACCTGTCGGTCCCACATGTGCCATGTGGTACCCAGAGAGGGACCCAGGATCAGGACGGGAGCCTCTTCTGGCCCGTCAAAGCGGTACTGCAGGGTGTTCGGTGGTGTCTCGCTCACCCGTCCGAGCCTCTCATCTGTCACGACAGCCCCTATAAGCGGGGTCCTGGCTATAGCTGTTTGACCAGGTGGAAGACCTCCCGAGCAGCGTAGCGTTTGAGGCAACGGACGATTTCACGCCGGGTCTTGCCCTCCTTGATCCGGCGCTCGTAGTAGTCCTGAGTGCGCGGGTCGACCCGCAGGCGGGTGAACACCATGCGATGGAGCGCGGCATTTGCCTGACGATCGCCACCACGGTTGAGGCGACGGAACTGCCGGCGTCCCGAGGAACGCTCGACAGGACTGACCCCGCACAGGGCGGCGAAGGACGCCACTGTCCAGGCGTTCCGGGTTGTCCCCCACCGTGATCAGCAAGGCGACGGCCGTGTCCGGACCGACCCCCACCACGTCGAGCAGCTGCGGGGCGTGACATTTGACGAGGCGGGCCAGACGAACGTCCACATCCCGGATCCGCTCGGAGAGCTGGCCGATCCGGTGAGCCAGCAGACCCAGCGTGATCCGAGTGGCCTGCAGCACCGACTCCTCACCGTCCTCCTCGCGACTGCTCACGTCGGCGAACCGCGCACAGGCCCGGAAAAGTTCGGCATTGCCCAGTCCGGCCAGTTCTTCCCGCAAGGCAGGATCGGCAGTAATCAGGACGGACTTGAGCTGATTGATGGCCTGCGTGCGCGCTTTGACGGCCGACACCTTCGTGATTTTGTACATTCTCGCGATCTGCACCGGCCCGTCGCGCGCTTTCGCCCGGGCGCGGGCCCGCCCGCTCAATACGGCTCGCGCCGCGTTCTGAGCATCAAGCGGATCCGATTTGCCGCGCCGACGGCGATCTGCCCGATCCATCCGATTCACGTCAAACACGTCTATGCCCTGGGCCAGCAGATAGCGCGACAAGGACGCCCCGTAGGAACCGGTCCCCTCCACCCCGGCCCGCCTCACGGCTCCCGACTTCCTGGCCCACTTCAGCAGATCGCAGTACCCGGCCGCAGTGGCCGGGAACTCGTCAGTGGCAAGCACTGTCCCCATCACAGAAAGCACCGCAGCCACATGGGCATCCCGGTGCGTGTCCACTCCCAACACCACCTCACCCGCAGGGCGACGGCGGCGGGTCTTGGGAGCAGGCGGCGTACTGGACATGGTCGATCTAGACATGTCCGTTCCCCTTTCCAGTCCGACGGCGCGTCGCGTTGCCGGTACCGGGCCGCGTCGGGCGGTCAGAATCGTGAGGACGCCACAACGATCGGCAGGCCCCTATCGGGACACACCCCGCCGGCCCGGCACCGACAACGCACCATCCCCGGCCAGCAGCCGACACCGTGAGATCAGGACACTTCGGTCAAACATGTCATGAGTCAGACCCCAGGCCCGGGACAGCACCCACCCATCCTCCCGCCCCCATCTCACCTCCGCTCAGGGGCCGCAGAACATGCTCAATCCCCCTCACGCAACACCCAGAACTGGATCCCAGCCGACCACAACAGCGCCCGAAGGCAAGCGGCGCGTTCAGGGAGCGTGGTTGCTCGTCGACAGAGGCACCGCCACCGACCAGCCCTGCCGCAGCAGCAGCAGCAGCAGCCAACTCTGTTGTCAGAGGCAGGACTTACTCTCAAAGCATGACCCACAACGTGCTGCATCGCGGTTACGGGATCACTATCGACTTGAGTGCATCAGACCTGGGTAACCCGGACCGACCGGAGCTCCTGCAGGAGATTCACCGCAATTACAAGCCCGACCTTCTCTACTGCCTCGGGGCCCACGAATACGGCACCGTCTGCCCCGGGTTCATGACCATCGTCGAGAAGAACGGCCGCTACCACGCCCGGCATGTGACCAGGGGCGAGGTGTCCGAGACAGCGGGCGAGAGCGAGCTGCACAAGGCGCTCAAGAACCACACCGCCGAAACAGCCAGTCGAGAGGGCTTCAACGTCTCCGTCGAAGACCGAGCCGTACATGGTCGCCGTCGTACGGATGTAACGGTCGCCGGGGTCGGCGGTAAGAAGATCGGCTACGAGATCCAGATCTCGCCGATCGCGAGTGGTTCTGTGGACAACAGGACGCGCACTGCGTTGGGCGACGGCCTGACACCGCTGTGGCTCGTGACGAACGAGAACTCGCTCGCCATCGATCGGGCGCCTTGGGCCAGGCTGAATGTCCAGCGATGGCAGGACGTGGGCAGTCGGGACGCCTTGCGCGTACGAGGAGGCGTGAAGGCGTTGCGCATGGTCCGCTGTGACTGGAGCACTCAGCGCGAATGCCCGAGGACTGGTACGCGCTGTGGCGGTTGGCACGCCACGTGGGAATCGACGCAGGCGCACTACGACGACATGGTGCGCATCACGGCCACAGGCGAGCTCGTGACGCTGTTCATGCGAGCACGCACAGGGCGGCGGCGCGGGTGGCACATGTGGGTGAAGCCGTCGGACAAGGCGGAGTTCCTCCAGGGCCGTCCGGAACCGGATCCCTATCTGCCGGCGTCGGCTGCCGGCTCGACCGCCGCGCTCCTCCCCGCCGAGCCGCTCCCGCCCGACCCGCACTGCCACTATGGCGAGGACACCGGGATTCGCACGGAGCTTGCGCGGCCCCGCGACAGTGGCGATCCCATCGATGCCTCCGACTGGCTGTCGAAGGGACCGCCGCCGGAGTACAGGTCCACGTGGAACGTGGACGGCTGGGAGATTCCCGGCGATCTAGTGGCGGCGAGGCTGGCGCTGGACTCCGCCCTTCAGCGCCTGAAAGCACTCGCCGACACCCTCCCGGGTGGAGCGGACATCGCAGCGGGACGAATCGACATCACGCACACAGAACGAGAGCGGTGGCTCGCAGCCCAGGAAGAGTGCAGGCGACTGGCCGCCGCCCTGGCGACCCACCCATGGCTGCCCGCCACCCACGACCCGTTCAGTGCCCGCAGGGCTGTCTTCGCCGCCGCGCGCAAAGCTCAAGCCGTGGAACTCACCACCGCCTCGCAGCAGCCCTAACCTCAGGCGATGAAACGCCAGCCGCCGCGCAGGTCGCCCTGGCCGCCACGTACTGGCGGGTCCCGTCCGGGCTCCGCCTCGGCCGCCGTCTCGCCGACCTCGAACAGCGCCTGTCCGACAGCGTCTTCAAATCCGTCGCCCAGCGCATCGCCACAACCCTGCTCACCCTCACCACAGCTCAGCCACCGGCCGGACCGTTGCGCCCCGGCACCCGCCATCCGCAGATCGCCCTTACCCACGAACAGCTCGCTGCCCTGGCCGGAACCTCCCGGGAGACCTGCACCAAAGTCCTGCGCGACTTCGCCGACCGGCACCTGATCCGTCTCGCCCGCGGCCGCATCACCGTCCTGGACTCCGAACGGCTCGGCGACGAATCCGGATAGCGGCCCGCCGTCACACTTCCGTAAGCCCCCGGCAGGGTTAGTGGCGTCATCTCTTCTGTAGGTCAAGGGGCGAAGCGTTCGAGCAGTGCGTCAAGGCCGGCGGCAAACTCTGCGTCGGCATCGAGATCGGCCATGGCAGGCAACAGGGCGCGCAGCCGGGGATATTCCCGGGTGGGCAGCAGATGCAGGCCGAGGCGGACAGCAGAATCTGTATCCTCCGGATCGACCACCATCGCCCGCATCTCCACCAGAAAGTAGCCAAGTCCCCAGGCCATCACGACTTGGTAGAGCAACAGCACGGTGGCGTCGTCAAACCTGGCCCGGCCAAGGAGACGTTGCCCGTCTCTCCGCCGAGGGGGACGGTGCCGCGGACCTTCCCGGTGTCGGCGTCGATGACGGTCTCCGAGCCGCCCGACTCGTTGGTGGTCCATACGGTGCCATGCCGCGCGTGGTCGTCGGCATCCCCGCCCAAGCCCTCCGCGAGGACCGCATCCTTGACGAAGCACAGGCCAGCCAAGGAGATCCCCGGCGCATCGCCGATCTCTTCGGCCTCACCGTCAATGCCGCCCAGCGCTACACCGCCACCGTCGACCACGTCAGCTTCGCCGAACACCAGCGGCGAACCGGGCCGTCCAATCCCCCGTGACTCCGGCTGTCTTCAGCAGATCGAATGGGAGCCACTTCTTTCGGGTGACTCCCATCAACTGAGGGCGGTCGAGCGCATTACCATCTCCTGCGTCACTGACAGCGATACCGGAGCTCAGCTTCACCATCAACCTGACACCGACGGAGGCCGACGTCGCCAGCGACGATGCCACGCTCATGGCTGAACTCCTCGACGGTGTCCTGTGGGCCCTGGGCATGCTCCGCTCCCGCGCCAACTCCCGGGACGCCGGCGAGCCCGTCCCGGTCGAGGGCGATTACACGGCGGCGCTCAGGGCCTGGATCGGCTTCCGGCCCGCGTGCGGGCCGTGCAGAATGCCGTGATCTGCTCGCACGCCTCAGCCTGCGGGACGCCTCGTCGCCTGGCTACGGAGCAAGCCTGGGAACAAGCACTCTGGCGCGCCCGTCAGTACATGAGTCGCCACGGCTTGACCTCGCCGCCCGCCTCTTCGCCATGACCCAGCGACGGGCTCCGGCACTGAGGCAGTCGACAATGTGACGGCCTGGAGTAATGTCGGCGCGTGACCGAGGACGACCGCACCCTGCGTTACCCGCACCCGGCGATCACCCCTGGGGAGTTCGAGGAATTCGTCGCGGGGGAGCTGCTGGGCGCGGCGGGGTCGGAGGTGGACGACCTCGTGGTCACCGTGCACGAGAAGATCGTTGGCGCCGATGGCGCGTACGACTTCGACGCGACCGTCCGGTACCGGTTCGCGGGAATGGCCTTCCTGGTGGTCGTCGAGGCCAAGCTGCACCGGAATCCGATCAAGCGTGAACTCGTCCAGGTGCTTCACCAGAAGATCCACAGCGTCGGCGCGCATAAGGGTGTAATGGTCGCCACTTCGCCGTACCAGAGTGGTGCGGTCGAGTTCGCGGCGGCGCATGGTATTGCTCTGGTGACGGTCACGGAGAGCCGCTTCTTGTTCGCGACCAGGGACACCGCGACCGCGCGCCCCACGTTCGTGGCGCACTACAGCGGTGGGGCGGGCTCGCGGGGTCTGGTGCTGTCCGCCGACGACGATGATCATGCGGCTTGTGTCGCGACATTCCTGTTGGGACAGCCTGCCTGACATCCTCCGGCTACGTGCCGACGTGGATGTGCGACGCCCACGCCGATGGGTCATCCGGCCATCGGTCGCGCATTCGGCGGGTCGCGCTGTGGACCGCCTCGGCAACGCCCGCGCCGTCGGCGATCGCCGAGTAGATCAGGTCGGCGACGTCCACCGCCTGCCAGTCGCCGATCCGCCACAGGGTGCCGATCACGTGCCGGTAGCCGGCGAGTTGGAAAGCGGAGGCCAGGTGGATCGCCTCGTCGGCCAGCCGACCGCTGGGACGCGCGGTGGAGCACGCGGACAGGAACGCCAATTCGGCGTCGTCCATCCGGAGCCTGGCCAGGTCCATCACGGTGAGCGGCTGGTTGTGGTGGTCGGCCAGCACCAGCCGCCCGGCCGACGGATCGGCCAGGTCGCTACGCCCGTGGCAGGCGAAGTGTGCCCACCGGGCCCTGGTCAGCGCGTCGAGCACGGCGTCGTGGGTGGCGGCCGTGCCAGTGCGCACCTCGACCTCGCCGGGGAAGTGCCGGCACAGCACCGCCGTTTCGGCTTCGGCACCCGACAGATCGGCGTATCCACCTGGGGTCTTCGGCATCGCCACCACGACCGCCCGACCGGCACGAGGCGGGGCCGAATCCGCTGCGCGCCGGGAATGGGCGAACGCCCGGAGCGTCGGGGTGACGGAGCACACCACCCGGTCCAGCACCGTGCGCGGCACGGCGTCGGACGCCGTATCGTGGTGGCCCGCTGCGTGCAGTGGCAGGAACGACAGCAGGCCCGACGGGCACCACCACAGTCGGGGCCAGGACTCGCCCCCGCGCGGCGTCCTGGTGATGCCCACGGCGTCGAGTACTGGACCGGCGACCGTGTCCCACAGCCAGCCGAGCGTGCGCGTCATCCGATCCTGGGCGGCAGCTCGGGTCCGCGCCGAATTGGCGGTGGTGTCCTCGACCGCCCGGAGGAAGTCACCGACCTCGGCCAGCACGGCGTCGGGCGTGAGCGTGGGCAGCGGCACGGCCGTGACCTCGCCGTCGGCGGGCAGGATCAGTGCGTAGGAGCCGTACCGGGACACACTGACGATCACCACCTGGCCCTCGTCCGGCGCGAGGTCAGCTACGGCCGGTGGGCGCAGGAAGCGGTCGAACCCGGGCAGCTTCTGGATGTCCGCGACGAGCCGGTCGAACGCCGTGGCCGTCGCACGTCGCGCCACGACATCGTCCGCAGGACCGGAGGAGTCGAGCTCCGCGCACAGCGCGGTGAACCGGTCGGCCAGCTCCGGATGGCGCTCGGCCAGCGCGGTGAGGTCGGTGCGGCTGTCCAGCGCCTGGCTCAGCAGCAGGCCGCGGCCCTGCTCGAACAGCTCAACGGCCTGGGCGACCGACCCGACCCGCACGCAGCACGCGGCGGCGTCCGACCCGGTCCCGTGCGTGCCATCGAGCAGGAACTCCTGGTCGCGGCGGGTGAGTTGGCGCGGAACCATCCGGGCCAAGAGATCGATCGTCGCCTGGTATCCGGCCACGGCCTCCGCCCACCGACCAGCCGCCGCGGCCAGGCTTCCCCACCGCGCCGCCGCCACCGCGCGGACTCGGGGGGGGGACCCACGTCGGCCGACGCCGCTTCCCGCGCCGCCGCGAGCGCACCGTCGAGGTCCGCATCGGCACCGGTCCGGGCGTGCCGGTCGCGCAGCGCCCCACTCAGGTTGGCCAGGTACGCGGGGCGGTCCGGGTGATCGGCGGGCGCCTCGGCCACCGCGGCGCGCGCGGCCGCCACCGCCGCGTCGAGGTCCGTCGGCCGGCCGCTGTGCTCGTACCGCCCGCGCAGCACCAGGGCGTGGTTCGACCACGCCGGCGCCCGGGCCGGGTGACCGGGTGGATGCGCCTCGACCGCGGACCGGCTGGCCTCCACCGCCTCGTCCAGATCCGTCGCCTCGCCGCCGATCCCGAACCGCGCCTGCAACGCCCCGGCGAGGTTGGACAGGCGTGCCGCCCGGCCGGGGTGCTCGAGCGGGGTGGCGCGCACGGCCTCCCGGCAGACGTCGATCGCCTCGTCCAGGTCCTCGGGGTCGCCCACCGAATCGAAGCGGGTCTGCAGGGCGGCGCCTAGGTTCGCCAGCATCAACGCCCGGTCCGGGCTAGCGGCCTGCGCGGCGAGCGCCGCCCGCCGCAGCAGATCGACCGACTCGTCCAGGTCGGCCTGGCTGCCGGTACGCCGGAACCGGGCCAGCAGCGCGGCCCCGAGGTTGCCGAGGAACGCCGGGAGGTGCGGGGAATGCTGCGGTGCGGCGCCGACCGCGGCCCGCCCGGCCTCGACCGCTTCGTCGAGATCCGCGAGCCGGTCGGTGCGCTCGAACAGGGCGCGGAGGGTGTCGCAAAGGCTCGTCAGGTAATTGAGGCGGTTGAAGTCGCCGACGGGCGTGGCGGCCACCGTGCTTCGGCCGAGCGCGGCCGCCTCCTCCAGGTCGCCGAGATCGCCGGTGTTCTTGTAGCGCTGGCTCAGCGCGTTGGCGAGGTTGGCCTGCCGCCAGCCGAGCCCGGGATCCCCGGCCGGGGTCGCCGCCACCGCGGCGCGACCGTGCGCTATCGCGTCGGCGAGGTCCAATTCGTGCCCGAAGTGGACAAACCGGACCCGCAGCAGTTCGCAGAGGCCGGATAGGTGCGAGGCCCGTCCGGAATCGTCGACCGCCGTGGCGACCGCGTCCCGGCGCACCTGGATCGCCTCGTCCAGATCCGCCGGATCCCCGGCGCGTTGGAACCGGGCCAGCAGCAGCTCGCTCAGTTCGGCCGCGTCCGGCCCATCGGGTGCGCTCGAGCCGGTGCGCGCCTCCTCGATCCTCCGATCCAGCCCGGCCGCCTGGTCGCCGAACGCGGCCCTGGTCCGCAGCGCGAGGTCGAGATTGGACACCATCGCGGCGTGGTCGGGGTGATCGGGCCAGCCGGTGACCGCGGCCTGGCCGGCCTCGATGGCGGCGTCCAGGTCGGCCTCGCTCGCCAGGTGCTCGAACCGGGTCAGCAGGGCGTTGCCCAGGTTGGACAGGTAGATGGCGCGGGCGGGCTCGTCGGGTCGGCTAGCCCCGACCGCCGCCCGGCAGAACTCGATCGACTCGGACAAGTCGGCCGGGAGTTTGTCGCGTTCGAACCGGGTCAGCAGCGCGCTGCCCAGGTTGGTCAGGCATTGGGCGTAGTCGGGGTGGTCGGATCCGGCCACGGCGACGGCCCGCCGCAGCAGGTCGACGGACCGGTTCAGCGCGACCGCGTCGTCGTCGTTTTCCTGCGCCTCCCGGAACTGCGCCCGACCGAGCTTGGCCAGCACCGCGGCCCCGTCCGGCTCGGCCGGCGGTTTGTCGTCCCACAGTTCGCCGATCAGCTCGGGAACGGCGCCGGCGCCCAACGGGTACAGCGGGGCGAGCAGATCCAGCGCGATCATCAGCTCCGGTTCGCCGTCCACCGTGCCGCGGGCGGCGAACCGCAACCAGAACAGCCAGCCCGCGGTCTGCGCAACCTCGATGTCCTCGACCGGATCGGGCACCGAACAGAGCAGGTCCACCACCTCGCCGATCGCGTCGGAGCCGAGCACGACCTCCGGCGCACGAGTGGTGGTGAACCGGTCGACCCGACCGCGGACCTGCCGGATCCGATGATCCCTCGTCGAACCCTGTCCAGGCCGCTCGTCGAGTTCCACCTCCGGGTCCGGATTCTGTTTCGAGCCGGTCTCCTCGGCAGGATCCTGCGCGGCCGGCTCGAGATCGGACCGGATCATCGAACGGACCGGGTCGTCTTCCGGTAAACCATCTCGTGCGCCGACGCCGGTGGCCGCGATGTCCGCCAGAGCATTCCGGGCATCCGAAAGTGCTTGCTGGTCTTCGGATTTGGTGAACGCGGTGCGCAGGGTGGCACTCAGGCCGGTCACGTAGCTGACCAGTTCCGGGTGGCCGTCAGGCACCTCGGTGACCGCGGCCCGACCGGCCGCAATGGCCTCGCGCAAACTGTCGAGATCACCGGTCCGCTTGAACAGCATGTGCAGGCTGATCCCGAGGTTGGACTGGAATCGGGCGTGCCACGGATGATCGACCGGAATCGCCGCGAGAGCCTTTCGGTTGGCCGAAACGGCCTCGCCCAGCGTCCGCAGATCATCGGTCTCGTCGAACTGGGCCAGCAGCGAACTCCCGAGGTTGGACAGGCTCGCGGCCCGCATGGGATGGCCGACGGGGATCGCCGCGACGGCACGACGACCGGCCACAACGGCATCGTCCAATGCCTGCCGATCCCCGGAATGGTCGTACAGCGCGCGCAGCGTGTTCCCGAGGTTGGTCAGGCGGCTGGCCTGGCTGGGATGCCCGTCGGGGGTGGCGGCGTCGACCTGGCGGTGGGCGACGACCGCTTCGTGGAGCAGGTTCGCGTCCCCGCTGGCTTCGAACAGCTCCCGCAGGCTCACGCCGAGGTTGGCCAGGACAGCCTGCCGGGCAGGGTGGTCGGCGGGCAGGGAGGCCGACGCGGCGCGCCCGACGGCGACCGCCTCCGCCAGCGCAGCGCGGTCCCCGGTGTGCTCGTACAGCAACTGCAGCGTGCCGCCGAGGCTCGACATGCTCCCCGCCCGACCGGGATCATCCTCCGGCGTGCCCTCCAACGCCGCCCGGCCAACCGCGACCGCCTCCCGCAACATGGCGGTGTCGCCGCTCGCTTCGAACGCGACGCGCAGGGTGTTTCCCAGGTTGGACAGGCAGGTGGCCCGGTCGGGATCGCCGACCGGCATCGCGGCGACCGCATCCCGCCCGGCGGTGATCGCCTCGTCGATGGCCCGCGCATCCCCGGTGTGCTCGTGCAGCATCTGGAGCACGACGCCTAGATTGGACAGGCGACCGGCTCGGATGGCCCCGTCCCCTGGGGTCGTGGCCACGGCGGACCGGGCCAGCCCCACCGACTTTCGCAGCACGCTGACGACCCCAGTGCGCTCGAACAGGGACCGCAGCGAAAGCCCGACCTCGCTGGCGTGTTCGGGGTACTCGGGATCGCGTTCGTCTATGACCTCGAGCAGGGTCAGGCCCGCGCTCACCGCCTCCTGCAGCACGTCCGCGTCGCCGGTCTCGTCGGCCAGCGCGGACGCCGCGGCATGCATGTTCGACAGGCACAGCCCGTACATCGGATGGTCCTCCGGAACGGCGGACAACGCCGTCCGGAACAGGTGAACAGCCTTCTCCAACGCCTCCAGGTCACCGTTGCGTAGGAACCAGTCGAACAATTCCGCACCCTGGTCGGTACAGGCGGCCGGATCCATCCGCCCACCCTTGAGCTTGCGCTTCTTGGGGCGACGGACCTGTTCGGCGTACAAGCTGCGCAATTGTTCCGGCACCGCATCCGGGTCGGCCTGGTACACCGGCTGGTAGAGGATCGCAGCCATGCGCAGATCCTCGTCCCATTCATCGACCGGCAGCGCCTGAACCCGCAGCCAGTACAGCTCGCCGACGGCCCGCAGCACCTCCAGGTCGGGATCCTCGTCGGACCCGAGCACCCCGGCCAGCAGGGCACCCGCCTCCTCCAACGCTTCCGGCGCCAGCACCCACCGCGAATGACCGGTCTCGATGGCATGCGCGGTCCGCGCCCGCACGGCCTCGAGCAACTTCTCCCGCACGAACACCTCCGCCCGCCCCAACCGGCGGCAGTCTACCGAAACCGCCGATCAGCGAGGGTCTGGTCCGATGCGTGGGTTCCGGCGAACAGGAGGTGAGATCATGCGGCCTCGATTGGTTCGAAGCGGACGGTGAGGCCGAGGTCGTTGGCCTGCCGGGTGATGCGGCGCAGGGCGCGTTCGGGGTCGTGCTCGGTGCAGTAGTCGTCGCCGAGGTCGTGGAAGCCGGTGTCGTGGGTGAGCATGTGCATCGAGTGTTCGAGCGCGACCAGGGCTTTCTTCTTGCCTAGTGCTGCGTGCCTCAAAGGGTGCGGATGTGCCCCTGGTCAGCGGCTCTGGTCGGGGGCATCGTGCGTGGTAGGAGGCTTGTGCCATGCCGAAGTTGCTGTTCGCGCGGGCTGCGCGCGACGAGAACGAGGAGCGTGAGGTCCGGCGGCTGGCCGGTGCCCGGCATGCCCCGGGTGATTGGATCCAGCGTGCCCGGATCATCGAGGCCAGCTGGGACGGGACGCGGCCGGCGGCCATTGCCGCCCAGGTGGGCTGCCACCCCGAGACGGTGCGCCGCCGGCTGCACCGGTCAACGCCGAGGGCCTCGACGGGCTGGGCGACCGGCCCGGGCCCGGGGCGACGACCCCGGCTCACGGAGGACGTCACTGCGTACCCGGGGCTTGCGGGGATGTCTCGTAGGTGGGGCCGTCGGCGCCGCCGGAGAGTCCGGCCGATCGGCCGGACCGGGAAGCTCCGCCCCACACCACCGTGGCGATCAACATCACCAGCGTGAGCGGGTAGAAGACCGGGCGCAGGGGGATCAGCACCGGCAGCAGCGCCGCGGCTGCGCGGCGGTGTGCGCGGTGTAGTCAGACTTCGCCGCCCTCGTCCCACCCACATTCGGTACAACGAACTCCCGCGTACATGTCGTCTCGGACGTGATCAACGGCGCTCCAGCCTTCCAACTTCGAACTTGGAGTTCCGCACCGGGGACAGCCAACGAGGACGCCGAACCCATAGAAATACCGGTACTCCAGTCCGGACTCCTCAACCGTCCGCTGCATCGTCTTCACGAGTTCCGCTTGGGAGTCCACACCTACGAGTTCTCGAGCAGCTCGATCGACATCACCGTCAACCACGGAAACCCACATGAACGGCTCAAGGAGCGGCGGAAGCGGGGTGTCGTCGAGGACAACTGGGATGACGCGGACAGAGTCATCCCGCAGTCGCCGTGTGAGGGCGGCCTCCCACTCTGTGTTCACCCAAGGGGACTTCGAAGAGTTGGCGGACCAGAAGACCATGACGGTGTCTACAAGCCCCAGCGCCTCGTTGACCTTGCCGGGGATCCGATCCCCGGGTCGGATCTTCCATGAATCGAGCCAGACGTCCACGCCGAGCAGCCGCAAGCGGGCGACAAGTGGCGTCACTTGGGGCTTGTCGCGGTGGTTGTGAGAGATGAAGGCGTGCATGAGAAGCCGTATCTCAACCGAACGTGATCCCTTGGTTTCTGCTGGTCAGGCATGGTTTCGCTCGGAGTGAGGGAGGCATGCGGCGTCTTGTGTCCGCTTCATGACCGAGGGGTGCGCGGTGGCGTCGGTGCTGGGAATGCTGGAGGAGCGGGAGGCGGCTGCCCGCGTGCGGGTGGAGGGGTTGCGGGAGGAAGCCGCGCGGTTGGCTGAGGTGTTGGAGGCCGCGGAGATCGAGCTGGA
>NZ_JBEOVF010000020.1:0-168534 GCF_040295365.1 Streptomyces sp. NPDC002838
GTTGAGTTCTCAAGGAACGGACGCTTCCTTCGTACTCACCCGAGAGACTCTCTCGCGGCTTTCCTCCGGGCGCTTCCCTTCGGTCTTGCGTTTCCAACTCTATCAGTGTTTTTCCGACTCCCTGACCGCCGCCCCGCAGACATGCAGAAGGCGACCCCGAGATAGGATCTGACAAGTTGGGTGCTGCCGGGCAAGGACGCCGAGTTGCGTCACTCAGCCCCAAGCAGGGGTACGACTGTACACGGGGCCGGAGAGCCGGTGCAAATCGATTGAGGGTATGGTCTAGACCTCTAAGGGAGAGTTCTCACGCGGAACCCGTACTTCCTTTGACATACCCTGCTCGACAGTGTGCCGTCCGGGACAGGCAGTGACGGCGCTCCTCTGATCTCCACCCCTGGGAGGCTTCCCATGACCACCGTGACGTCCCCTCTTGCCGGACGCGCCATCGGACTGGCAGCGGTGCCGGATCCGGTCTTCTCCGGGGCCATGGTCGGCCCGGGCACGGCCATCGACCCCGTGCGTGAGCCTTCTGAGGCTGTCGCGCCCGTGGACGGAGTCATCGTCTCGCTGCACCCGCATGCTTTCGTCGTCGTCGACGAGCAGGGACACGGTGTACTCACCCACCTCGGCATCGACACGGTGCAGCTCAACGGTGAGGGCTTCGAGCTGCTCGTGAACAAGGGCGACAACGTCACGCGCGGTCAGGGCGTGGTGCGCTGGAACCCGGCCGCGGTCGTGGCCGCCGGCAAGTCTCCGGTCTGCCCGGTCGTGGCATTGGAGGCCACGGCCGAGGCGCTCGCCGAGCTCCGTGAGGACGGCGATGTGAAAGCAGGCGACAGTCTCTTCGTCTGGAAGTGACATCGGCGCCGTCGTACGACGGCAAGTAGGGACAACCACCGCGGCGGCGGGACCCGCCGCACTATCGGAGACGGGTGAGATGGAGACAACGCTGCGAGGCGTCGGCGTGAGCCACGGTGTGGCCATCGGCGAGGTTCGGCACATGGGAACGGCGGTGCTCGAACCGCCTGCCAAGCAGATTCCGGCGGAGGACGCGGAGCGTGAACAGGGGCGCGCCCGCAAGGCCGTGGAAGCCGTGGCGGCCGACCTGATGGCGCGCGGCAATCTGGCAGGGGGCGAGGCCCAGGCGGTGCTCGAGGCGCAGGCCATGATGGCCCAGGATCCCGAGCTGATGGCTGACGTGGAGCGGCGTATCGCGGTCGGAAGTACGGCCGAGCGGGCGGTGTACGACGCCTTCGCCGCCTACCGCGCTCTGCTTGCCGGTGCGGGTGAGTACCTCGCGGGTCGGGTAGCCGACCTGGACGACGTGCGGAATCGTATCGTCGCCCGGTTGCTCGGGGTGCCGATGCCGGGTGTTCCGGACAGCGACGAGCCGTACGTCCTTATTGCGCGTGACCTCGCACCTGCCGACACGGCGCTGCTGGACCCGGCTCTGGTCCTCGGTTTCGTCACCGAGGAGGGCGGGCCGACCAGCCACAGCGCGATCCTGGCGCGGGCGCTCGGCGTTCCTGCTGTGGTGGCTCTGCCCGGCGCGGGTGAGATCGCCGAGGGCACGATGATCGCCGTGGACGGGAGCACCGGCGAGATCTTCGTGAATCCCAGCGACGAGAGGAAGGCGCGGCTGGAGGCCGAGGCCGCCGAGCGCAAGGCCGCTCTGGCCGCTTCGACCGGTCCGGGGGCCACCTCCGACGGTCACAAGGTGCCGCTGCTGGCCAACGTCGGTGGTCCGGCCGACGTGCCGGCTGCTGTCTCGGCCGGAGCTGAGGGCGTCGGGCTTTTCCGTACCGAGTTCCTCTTCCTCGACGACAGCAAGAACGCTCCTTCGAAGGAGAAGCAGGTCGAGGCCTACCGGCAGGTTCTCGAGGCGTTCCCCGAGGGCCGTGTCGTCGTGCGCGTGCTGGACGCGGGTGCGGACAAGCCGTTGGACTTCCTCACGCCGGCCGACGAGCCGAATCCGGCGTTGGGCGTGCGTGGTCTGCGGACGCTGCTCGACCACCCCGAGGTGCTGCGTACGCAGCTGACGGCGCTGGCGAAGGCTGCCGAGGGGATGCCGGTCTACCTCGAGGTGATGGCCCCGATGGTGGCGGACCGTGCCGATGCCAAGGCGTTCGCGGACGCGTGCCGTGAGGCGGGGTTGCAGGCGAAGTTCGGTGCGATGGTGGAGATTCCGTCGGCCGCGCTGCGGGCTCGGTCGATTCTGCAGGAGGTCGAGTTCCTGTCGCTGGGGACCAACGACCTCGCGCAGTACACCTTCGCCGCGGACCGTCAGGTGGGTGCGGTGTCCCGTCTGCAGGATCCGTGGCAGCCCGCGCTGCTCGACCTGGTCGCGCTGTCCGCCGAGGCGGCGAAGGCCGAGGGCAAGAGCTGTGGTGTGTGCGGTGAGGCCGCTTCCGACCCGCTGCTCGCGTGTGTGCTGACCGGCCTCGGTGTCACCTCGCTTTCCATGGGTGCGGCTTCGCTTCCTTATGTCCGGGCGACGCTGGCGAAGTACACGCTGGCGCAGTGTGAGCGGGCGGCGGCGGCCGCGCGGGCGGCGGACAGTGCTGAGGAGGCGCGTGGCGCCGCCCAGGCGGTGCTGTCCGGCGAGTAGGCGGGCCGGGCCTGCTGTCGGCTTTCGATGAGGGGGCGCTCCGCCCAGGGTGGAGCGCCCCCTTGGCGTTCAGTGGCGGTGTCCAGGCGTCTGTCCTTCGTCTCCGAGATCGGGCGGCGTGCAGTAGTCGACGTCCGATTCGGGCGAGATGAGGTCACCGGATTCGACGTCGGTGCAGTAGGCGTCGAAGACTTCTCCGGCCGTGAGGGGCTCGATGCGCTCGCCGCGCAGGCGCCAGCCGTAGATGCGGTCGGGGTTGCCGGGAGCGCTGGTGCGCATCACGAGTCCGCCTGGGCTCTGGGTGCCGAGAGCGAGGGCCAGGACGGTGGTGAATTCGAGGGCTTCGGCCTCGTCGAGTTGGGTGGCGCCGTCGGCGTCCTCGTGGGCATGGAGAACGGCGACGAGTGTTTCCGGCGTACCGGTGACGCTGCAGACGAGGTGTCGGTCCCCCGGCTGGGCCGTCTCGAGGATGCGGACAAGGAGGTGGGAGGCGCGGACGAAGGCCGCGCGGCCGATGTCCTCGCCGCAGGAAGCACAGGAGCCGAGGCGGGCGAGCAGGGTGCTCGCGTATTCCCAGGTGGCCTGTCGGACGGCTTCGTCGACGAGGGCCGGTACGAGGTCGGCCAGGGGCTGGCCCTCGTAGGGGATGGCCGGGCCGGTGGTCGCGAGCTCGGCCGTGAATCGTGTGCGGCTCGAGGGGATGTCGGGGTCGAGGCCGGCGTCCGCACAGAACTCGGCGTATTCCTCCGGGTCGAAGAGGGCGACCGTGGTGTGGCTGCCTTGAGAGGCGCGTGTCCTGAGGAGGTCTTCGACCTGGTGGAGGTAGGTCTCGTGGTCGTCGAAGGTGAACGTGCGGTAGCGCCGCATCGCGCGGAAGTCGTGTTCGTCGGTCAGCAGCCCGATCGTGCCGACGATTTCGCGGCGCAGGACGCGTCGCATGGTCTGGTGGTCGGTGTGCGCCATGTTTCCCCCTGTACGCAGTCGATCAATGCTCACTCACAGTAATCGACGGCACTGACAATGGCGTCCGGTGAGGCGGCCGCTGACGATGCGGGGATGGATCAGGCAGGTCACGGCGATGGCGGCGTCGAAGGCGGTCCAGCCGACCGGGCCAGCGGCGATGGCCGCAGTGACGGGCAGTGATCCGACGCTGCTGGATGTTGCAGTGGACGAGGCCGTGGACCCCGAGGGCTCGGTCGGCGTTGGCGACGGCTCGCTGGGCGGCCTGGTAGCGGACGCGGTCCGGTCCCTCGACGCGGGTGGCGAGAGCCGGGTGAGGACGCGGGCGGCGCGGTCGCCGAAGCTGCCCACGGCAGAGAGAGCGAGGAGCAGGGCGTAGGCCACACGACAGCCGCGTCGGCGACCACATCGCCGAGCTCAAGCCGGCGGACGGGGCGCGGCTGGCCCCGGACTTCGCGGTCGTACTCGGCGAGTCCGAGGCCAGGGCGTCGGTCAGGCGCGCTTGCGCGCCAGGTCCTCGTAGAAGTGGAGCAGGTCTAGGTTGTCGATGGAGCCCGGGTTGACGGCCTTCTCCAAGGAGGTGCCCTGGAGCAGGCGCTTCACGGGGACCTCGATGCGCTTTCCGGTGAGGGTGTGCGGGATGCCGGGCACCTGGATGATCTCGTCGGGGACGTGGCGGGGTGAGAGCTGTTCGCGGATGGTCTGCTTGATGCGGTTCAAGAGCGCCTCGTCGAGGACGGCTCCGGGGGCCAGGTGCACGAAAAGGGGCATCCAGTAGCCGCCGTCGGGCTGCTCGATACCGATGACCAGGGATTCCTTGATTTCGGCAAGGCGTTCGACGGCTTCGTAGATGTCCGCCGACCCCATGCGCACGCCCTGGCGGTTGAGCGTCGAGTCGGAACGGCCGTGGATGACGACGGAGCCGCGTGAGGTGACGGTGATCCAGTCGCCGTGGCGCCATACGCCGGGGTAGGTGTCGAAGTAGCTCTCGTGGTAGCGGCTGCCGTCCGGGTCGTTCCAGAAGTAGATCGGCATGGACGGCATGGGATTGGTGACCACGAGCTCGCCGACCTCGTCGATCAGGGGTTTGCCGCTCGGGTCCCAGGACTGCAGGTCGGTGCCCAGCCCGGGCGCCTGGAGCTCGCCCATGTAAACGGGGAGGGTCGGTACGGCTCCTGCGAAACAGGAGCACACATCCGTGCCGCCGCTCACGGACGCGATCCACAGGTCGTCGCGGACCTCGTCGTGCAGCCAGCGGAACCCGTCGGGTGGGAGGGGCGAGCCGGTGGTGGCGACGCACTGGACCTTGGAGAGGTCGTGGTCGCGCCCCGGGCGCACGCCGGCCTTGCGGCAGGCCATCACGTACGCGGCCGAGGTGCCGTACAGCGTGGCCCGGGTCCGTTCTGCGACCCGCCACTGGGCGTCTGTGTCCGGATAGCCGGGGCTGCCGTCGTAGAGAACGATCGTCGTGCCGGTGAGGAGGCCGGAGACGAGGAAGTTCCACATCATCCAGCCAGTCGACGTGTACCAGAAGAAACGGTCCTCGGGGCCGAGGTCGCAGTGCAGGCCGAGCTGTTTGAGGTGTTCGATCAGGATGCCGCCCTGGGACTGGACGATGGCCTTGGGGAGGCCGGTTGTGCCGGAGGAGTAGAGCACCCACAGGGGGTGGTCGAAGGGCACCTGTTCGAAGACGGGATCCACGTCGGCGCTCGTCAGGGCCGACCATTCCAGGGCGCCTTCGGGAGCTTCGGTGCCGAGGAGGGAAATGTGGACGACGGCTCGCAGGGTGGGCAGCTCGCGCCGCAGTTCGGCGACGGTGTCGCGGCGGTCGTGCTTCTTGCCGCCGTACCGGTAGCCGTCGATGGTGAACAGGACCACCGGTTCCACCTGCTGGAAGCGGTCGAGGACGCTGCGGGCGCCGAAGTCGGGGGCGCAGGAGGTCCAGACGCCGCCCACGGCGGCCGTGGCGAGAAGGGCCACGACGGCCTGCGGGATGTTGGGGAGGTAGCCGCTGACGCGGTCTCCGGGGCGTACGCCGAGGGCGCGCAGCTCGGCGGACAGGGAGCCGACCTGGCGGCGCAGTTCGGACCAGGTCACCGGGCGCGGCTCGTGGGTTTCGTCGACATACAGGAGGGCCGGTTCGTCCGTACGGGTCGCACTCGCGCGCAGGGCGTGTTCGGCGTAGTTCAGGGTCGCGCCGGGAAACCACTGGGAACCGGGCATCGAGCGGTCGGCGAGCACGCGCGCGTAGGGGGTCGAGAACCGTACGTCGAACCACTCCGTGACGGCTTTCCAGAACGTGTCCAGTTCGTCGACGGACCATCGGTGCAGTGCGGCGTAGCCGCCCTCGGACGGGGCGCCGTGGTGCTCGGCCGCCCAGGTCTGGAACCTGGTGACCTGTGCCTGGGCGATGCGTTCCGGATCAGGCTGCCAGAGCGGCTGGGGGTTCACGGTCGACATGGGGCGGCTCCCGGACTGTGCGCGTCGTGTGCGTCCTCCGCGCACGGGCTGGGGTGTGCGCGTGACGCGGCTGACACGGACGATGCCATGTGATCGACTCCTGCACCAGGGCGTGCCCCACATAGTCCGTGTCGTGAAGATGTGGCCTAACCATGTGGTCAGAGCCATTCTTAAGTGGTCACATCTCACGTTCTCTCACAGAGGGGCCGTAGAGCCCCTCCCACGTGACGGCAGCAGCGCGAAGATCCTCCACGTCCGGCTTCACGTACCACTTCTTCGTCGTCTTCACGTTGGCGTGCCCGGCCCACCGCGCGAGGATGTGATCCGGGACCCCGTTGTTCGCGAGGTAGGTCAGACAGGACGCTCGCGCGTCGTATAGACGCACCCGCCGCAGTCCGAGCTTGGCCATGAGCCGGTAGGCCTCCACCCGAACGTGGCGGATCTTCAGCGGCTGACCGACCTCGTCCACAGTCACGTAACCGCTGTCGACGTAGTCGCCGCCAAGCGCCAACTTTTCGCGGGCCTGGCACGCCCTGAACTTCCTCAGCGCATCGACGAGCGGTCCAGGTGCAGGAAGATCCCGATCTCCCGCCTCCGACTTCGTGTCCTTCTCCACGACCTCGTTGTTGTTCATCAGAGTGCGCGTGATCGTGATCGACAGGGTGCGCGCCTCAAGGTCGATGTCCTCCCAGCGCAGACCGCACACTTCGGCCGGCCGAAGGCCCATCAGGCCGAGGAGGAGCGGCGCGTACAGCCGCTCGTCCAGAATGCCGGCGACGAAGAGGCGTACCTCGTCTGGAGTCCAGGGCGGAACTTCGACCTTCGTCTTTCGCTCCGCCTTCCGGGCCTTCCGTGGGATCGACACGTTCTCGGCCGCGTTGATGGCGACCAGACGCTTCGTCACGGCCCGGTTCAGCGCCTCCTTGAGCCTGCCCAGCGCCATGTCCACCGTGGTCGTGGATAGCCCCGTCTGCCCGTTGCGCGGGCGGACCCGGCCTTCGGTGAGCATCCAGTCGCGGAACTCCTCGACCTGCTCCTCGGTCAGCTCCTGAAGCCGAATGTGGCTGAGCTTCTTCCGCACCGGTTTCAGGGTGGTCTGGTAGGAGTTGATGGTCGTGACCTCAAGGTCTTCCGCCAGCTTGGCCAGCCACAGATCAAGCCACTGCCCTACCGTGATCTCGTTCGGCAGGATGAGCGTGCCGTTCGCCTTCTGGCCACGGATGCGGTCGACCTCTGCCTCTACCTCCTTCCTTTTGTCCTTGGTGATGGTGAGTTGATTGCGCTTCATCACCGGGTTTCCGGTCGCTTCGTCGATGATCACCTCACCGGACACCGGGTCCGTCTTGGGTGAATAGCCGACGTCGATAACCGTGCGGTAGCGGACCTTGCCGCTACCCAGCACGATCTTTTTGATCTCTGCCACTTTTCTCCTCTCTCGCGGTTCAGCCACCACCCCTCAGAGGGAGGCAGACCTCGAGGGCGAGCACCGGCGCCACGGCGATGCCGGCGCACAGGGCTGTGGTGACTGGCGTTCTGGTGGGTTCCTCCGTCGGCGGCCACCCTGGCGGGGGCTCGGCCGACGGAGTCGGTTCGGGCTCAGGTGGTGTGGGTGGGGGGTTGCTGCCCGGGGGTTGTGTCTCTTCGGGTTGGCTCGGTGTTGCTGTCGACTCTGGTCCTTCCGCGCCGGGCATCCGCGATGCGGTGGCCATCGGGCGCGTGGACGTGGAGTCGCTCGGTGTGAGGCTGGCGCTTTCGTCCGGCGTTGGGACGCTCCCAGACTGCGACGGGCTGACGCCTGGCGTCGGGCCGCTGGGCGGCGGTTGAGTGTAGCTGGGCGCCGGGACCGCCGTCGGTGCGGAGGACGGCGGGCGGCTGCCGTCATCGTCCTGCCATGGTGCGTAGGCCAGGAGTATGGCGGTGGCCGTAGCTGCTGCGGCTGTTGCGGCCGCGGTGGCTACGAGTTGGCCTCGGTTCGACTGCCACGCCTCGCGCGCGACCTGAACGAGCGTCACACCCAGGGCGGCGAACCCGCCTCCAATGTAGAGGCCTAGGTGCTTCTTGCGGCGGGCTGGCTGCCGGCCGCCGGGTGGTGGTTCGGGTTCCAGTCCACTTCCGTTGGCGGCCTGCTTGGCCTGTTGTTCTGTCGGTTCGGGCGACGCCTGGAGGGCGTGCAGTATCCATTCGCTGTTGCGCTCGGCACGTATGTCGCGCAGCTGCCGGTTGAGGTCCGCCCTCAGCCGCCGGAAGAGCAGCAGGATCACGATGAAGTTGGCGCCGAGCCCAGCCGCGAGAACGATCCAGCTCATTCTCGTCCCCTGTTACACGGTGGGTCTCGGTGTCCGCACAGATCGTGCATATATGCGGGCTACACACGATGCGTCGGAGGTGACCTTATGTGACCCGAGTAAACACCCATCGTGACAAAACCGTTACTATCCGGTGCGGGGTGGTCGCTCCTCCACGGCTCGCACTGGTGGTGCCGGCGATTCTGTCCCCGTCTCCAGCTCCCCGCCCTCCACGCGTTCGGCGAGGCGGCGCAGGGCGGGCGCACGGTCCGCGGCGGGCAGTTCCGCGATCATGTCCATGATGATGCGCTGCCGCTCCGGCGTGAGCCTGGCCAGCGGATCGGGGAGTGCATCGGAGCGCTCCACGTCCTGGATCTCGATCTCTCGGAGGATTGCTGCCGCTTCCGGGTGATGCTCGGCGAGCCGCGCGGATGTGACGCCGACGGTGTGAGCCATGTGCGCCAACGTCTTGGCCGGCGCATTTACGCGGTCGGACTCGCCGGGCTTGCCTTTCCAGCCCTTTTCGATCTGTCGCCAGCGGAAGCCCTTGATCCTGATGGGTGTCCTGTCGGCGGCTTCTTCGGGGCTGAGGCCGCGCGCTTGGCGGGCGAGGCGAATGAGCTCTGCCTCGGGCGGCGGCTTGGGGGGGCCGTGCTCCGAGCCCATGGCTACGTCCTCCTACTCCTGTGAACTTTCGTCAACTTCAGTCAACTGTCCCAGGTTGGCGTGCTCCGCCCCAAGCCGAGTAGCCCACCGCACAACTCATTCACAAACGGGATACTACTTACCGCTACTTTCGTCTTGACTTGCTTCTACTTCTCACTACTCTTGTGGCATGTCTCCACCCACCCAAGACCCACAGAGACTCCAGCGCCGCCGCATCCAAGCCGGACTCAACAGGACCGAACTGGCCCGGAAAGTCGGCATCAGCAAGTCCTACATGGGACGCCTCGAGCGCGGGCTGGCCAACGCCTCGCCCCGCGTCCTCAAGTGGCTCGCTGAAGGCCTGAGCTGCGACGTCGCCGACCTGATGCCGCCCGCACCGGGCACGGACAGCACGGCAGGTGCCGCCTGATGGCCGCCGTCACCGTCCCGACCCTCGACGAGGTACGTGCGTGGCCTGCCACGGTCAGCGTGCCGCAGGCCGCGTCGGCGCTCGGCGTCTCCAAGAGCTACCTGCATGCGCTGATCAAGACCGGTGAGGCGCCGGTGAAGGTGCTGCCGTTCGGCGGCCGTCACCGGGTGATCACCGCGTCGCTGGTGCGGCTGCTGGAAGCCGCCTGATGCGGGCCCGCGTCCGAGGCCTCCTCGGCTGGCTGTGCCCGACCTGCGAGCACCGGAATCCGAAGCCCCGGATGCAGTGCCGGAAGTGCCGCAGGGACCGCCCGCTGGGCGCCTGATCCCACCCATGAACGCGCCGAAGGGCCGCCCGACTGCCAGGCCCGGCGACCCCACGACTCGGCGCCTCCACCACAGAGAAAGCAGAGGTCACCGTGACCACAGAGACTATCGAACCGACCGTCCGGCCGATCAGCGCGCAGAGCGACGCCGCTGAGGCCCTCGTCGCCCTGATCAGCATGTTCGGGCACCTGCCGGGCGGCTACATCAAGATCTTCCAGCAGTTCACGTCCCTGCCTGTGGACCTGGGGCTTCAGCTGGACTCACCGCGGGACTTCGAGCAGTGGCGTGCGGTGCTGGGGATCACGCCTTCGGATGTGGAGCTGTGCCATGACGGCGTGAGCGGCTGGCTCCGGGCGGAGGGCGTCTTCCGCGGCGTCGGGGTCAAGATCACGGGGCACGGAGTCGTGCTCCCGGCGAAACAGAACGAGCAGCAGGCCGCCGACGAGATCGCCGAGGTGTCCGCATGAGCGAGCAGACAACCCCCGTGCGCACCGACGAGCTCCGCCCCGGCGACCGTGTCTGGCACCCCTTCGACCTCGTCTGCTTCACCGTCGCCCACGAGCCGAAGCAGGAGACGGGGCTGCACTTCGAGGGCGAGCCGGGCCTGCGGGTCACGGGCACGACTGACCGCGGCGAGACGGTTCACGTGGACGTCGCCCCGGCGTACAAGTGGCACCGCGGGCCGAAGGCCACCGCCCCGACGACGCACGATCCGCTGGTTGTGAACACGCGGGACGGCGTGTGCTGGACGCGCCGCACGGTCACCCCGGGCGGGATCGCGTTGTACGCCCCGGAGGGTGTGCGTACCTGCCCGAAGTTCGTCATGGCGACGCTGCCGGAGCTGGCCGAGCACGGGATTGTCGGGTCGGCGGATGTGCTGCCGGTGCCGGTGGGCCCGCGGAACACCCTGGACGACTACCGGGGCCGGGTCGACACAGCCGAGGTGTACGCGCGCCGGACGCACGCGCGGATCAACGCGCTGCTGGTCGAGCCGCCGGACCCGCAGGGGTGCGCGTTGTGTGGCGCTCCGGAGGACGGCCACGGGGTGCGTGTCACTGAGGGGTTCGAGCACGAGTGGGTGCGGCCGAAGGACGAGTTGGTCCGTGAGCGTCTGGCGATGCGTCGGGCGCTGGAGCAGAGCGCGTCTGGTGAGCCGGTCCCGTCGGAGCTGGCGTGGCTGCGGGCTCGGGTTGCCGAGTTGGAGGCGCAGCGGGAGTCCGACCACAAGACGTGGCAGCACGACCTGCGTACGGCGCGGGACGAGCGTGAGGTTACGGCCGTCCGTGTCGCCGCGTTGCTGGAGGAGCGGCACGTCACGAACGAGGCGC
This sequence comes from Streptomyces sp. NPDC002838, assembly GCF_040295365.1. Taxonomy (NCBI): domain Bacteria; kingdom Bacillati; phylum Actinomycetota; class Actinomycetes; order Kitasatosporales; family Streptomycetaceae; genus Streptomyces; species Streptomyces sp. NPDC002838. The sequence continues at coordinate 11,043 of NZ_JBEOVF010000020.1, forward strand.
TCGACGACGCGGTGCAGGCGCTGCGGGCCACCCGCAAGGAGGAGAGCGTCGAAGCGGACACTCTCCCGGCGTGGCTGCACTGGCGCTTCGGGAAGCACGGCCAGCGCTGGACGGTGCTCGGGGAGGAGGACCAGGCGCTATGGGAGCACCACGCCGCCGCTGTCCGTCGGGCGGTCGAGCGGGGTGGCTTCAAGTCGGGCGGTAACGACGAGGCGTTGGCCTTGGGGGGCTTGGCCGAGGAGTCGGCGGATGGGATTGCGCGGCGGATTGTGCCGGTGCAGGCCCTCCGCGAGGACGAGCCCACCGACGTGCCGTGCTCGAAGTGCGGGGACCTCGTCCACTGGGTGAAGTCCACCAACAGCGACGGCGGGTTCTGGCGCCACCGCATCGTGCCGGGGCGCGTCCTGGACCACTTCGGCACGGTCGCCGGGTCTGAGGGTCGCCACCAGTTCGAGAAGGAGTACCTGGGCGAGAGCGGCGCGAAGCGGCGGCTGCCCAACTGCAAGGTGTGCGGTCGCCCGGCGATCGACCCGGCCCACGACGAGGACGTGACGCCGCAGGTGCAGAGGCTGCGGGCGCTCCTCGCCGGACAGCGCGACGCTCAGGCCGGTGAGCGCCCGTGAGCACCGTCACCGAGAACTACCCCGGCGAGCTGGAGATGTTGCGCGGCCTCGTCCGCACCCTCCGCACCGTCGTCCGCGAGAACGACACCTTGCCCGAGGTGCGGCGCCTGCTCTGGGAGCAGGCAAGCGACGAGGGTGCCGCGTACGCCGAGGCCACAGAGAAGAGCAGCCGCCCGGCGGCCGACGCCACTGCCGACCCCAAGGCGACCGGACCGGCCCTGAAGTGGCCGGACGACTGGGACGAGGTCCTCGACACCGCGATCCGCGCCGAGGGCGGCGAGTGGCAGCCGAAGCGCGTCCAGCAGCTCTACCTCGTCCGCTACGGCCGTGGCTTGTACCGGTCCAACGCCCGCCAGTTCCTCTCCAAGCGCGCCCACGCAGGGCTGCTGACGCTGCACGACCGCCCAAACGGCCGCTTCTACACCCTCAACGCCCGGAAGGACGGCCGCTCATGACCGGCCCCGAGCACTACCGCGAGGCCGAACGCCTCGCCGACCGCGCCCACCACTTCACCTACGGCGACGGCGCCGACCCGGTCGTCGGCGCCGCGCTGGCCGCCGAGGCTCAGGTGCACGCGACTCTCGCACTTACCGCCGTGACCGCTCTGGCCGCGCCGATCGTGGGCGAGAACAACGCCGGGCTCCTCGCCGACGAGTGGCACGCCTGGGAAGCCGTCGCCGCGAGCCGCCCGGAACCCATCGCCGAGGACGGTGACGCCGGATGACGACGACCGTGCAGGCCGGGGCTCAGGCCCCGGCTGCCGGCCCGGTCACCCCGACCGGCCGACTCATCCTCCCCCACACCGCTCCCCGGGACGTGTGGCTCGACGCCCGCCGCCAGGGCATCGGCAGCAGCGACCTGCCCGCCGTGATGAACCTGTCCGGCTTCAAAACCCCGCTGCACGTCTTCCATGACAAGCGCGGACGCCTCCCGCACGACGAGGAGTTCTCCGAAGCCGCCCACTTCGGCAACATCCTGGAGGAGCCCCTCGCCCGCGACTGGGCCCGTCGTAACCGGACCGTCGTCGAACCGATCGGGCTGATCGCGAACGCCGACGAGCCCTGGCAGATGTGCACCCTCGACCGGCTCTGTACCGAGTGCCCGCTGGACCGATCTGTGCGGTCGTTGTGCGCGCTCGAGGTGAAGACCCGCAACGCGTTCGTCGCGAAGCTCTGGAATCAGGGCCCGCCGGACGACGTCCTCGCACAGGTGCTCTGGCAGATCCTCGTCACCGGCCTGGACCACATCCACGTCGTGTGCCTCATCGGCGGCCAGGACTACCGGCAGTACACCGTCCGCCGCGACGAGCACGTGAAGCTGGTCGCCTACCTGCACGCCGAGGCCTCACGGCTGTGGCACGACCACATTGTCCCCGGGCGGGCGCCGGCGCTGTCTGGTGAGGAGCCGCCGGACGCGCTGATCGAGCTGTACGACCGGCTGCACCCGGACCGCCAGGGCGTTGTTGTCCTGGACCGCGACGGTGACGCGCACGACGCGATGACCGAGTACGTCGAGGCCGTTGCCATGGAGCGCGCGGCCGAGCGGCGGAAGAAGGCCGCGAAGGCGAAGCTCCTCGCCGCGCTCGGTGGCGCGCAGGCCGCCACCTTCCAGGACAAGCCCTTCTTCTCCATCGAGCAATCCTCCCGCAAGACGCCCGACCTTGAGCGTCTCGCCGAGGAGTTCCCCGAGGCCTACCGGGCGTGCGTCGAGGACAAGTCGTTCGACCGGATTGCCATCCCCCAGTTCGTGCGTAAGGAGTTCGCCGCATGACGTCCCTGACCGAGCGCGCCGAGATGGCCGCCAGTGGCGAGCAGCCCGCGGCCCCGACTGTCCCGCAGTACACCGCCCCGCCCGCTGGGGAGCCGCTTCCCGTCTTCGACTTCGAGGACAACCCGGCGTACCCCACGCCCGAGATGGTGCCGGTACACATCGCCTGGCTGCGGGTCCGGCACGACGTGCGGTCAGTCGCGAAGAACGACCAGCACAAGGAGAAGAACCGCGACACCGGCCAGACGTACGTGAAGTACAACTTCCGCGGAATCGAGGCCGCCCTCAACGCCTTCGGCCCGGCCACGCTCCGCCACGGCGTCAACGTCCTCGCCGTCGACATGACGACCTCGTACCGCGACACCACCTCCTCGCGGAACAGCAAGATGCGCGAGGCCACCCTCGTCACCACCTGGCAGATCATGGGCCCGCGTGGCGACAGCCTGCCCTTGCTGAAGTCGGCGGGTGAGTCTCTCGACTCTGGGGACAAGGGCACCGCGAAGGCGCAGTCTCTCGCGCTGCGGGCGTTGCTGTTCAACACGGGCATGATCCCGACCGGCGACCCGGAGCCTGAGGCAGCTCACGTCGAGCGGGGCGAGGCCCCGCAGCGGTCGGCCACCGACTACCGCGACGAGATCCTCAACCCGAAGACCACGCCCGGTCGCCTGGAACAGATCAGCTACGAGCTCGGCAATGCCCGGATGCTTCACGTCCTGGTGCCGAACGAGAACGGCGACGAGGAGACCCTCGACGCGCTTGGCATGCGGATCTACCAGGAGCGCACCAAGGGCGGTGAGGCGTGATGTTCGTCCGCCGCAGCACGTACGACTCCCTTTACGCCCGGTACGAGTTCGCCCTGGAGCGGCTGGCCAAGGCGCGTGAGGAACGCGGCACTGCCGTGGTCAACCGGCAGCAGATCAGCCGCCAACTCGCCGAGGCCGACGCCGCGAACCAGCGACTCGTGGGACGTAACCGGCGTCTCCGGGAGCTCCTGGAGCACCAGCGCGACAAGGGTTCGCTCGGCATGCTCCGGCAGCACCGCCGCGCGGACAAGCCGCTGCGTCGCGCCGAGCAGGGGGTGAGCGGCTCGTGAAGCTGACCACCCGCCACCTCGTCCGTGGCAAGGGCCGTCACCGCGCGGTCGTCGTCCCGGAGCGCATCGAGGTGCCGCTCGACGACCTCCTCGGCACGCCGTGGCCCGAGCCCCGCCCGCCGTACGGCGCCGCCGTCACGCAGACGTGGCAGGACTGCAAGCCGTGCGACAAGGCGACCGCCGGTGTGGTCCACAAGGACGGCTGGACCTGCGGCGAATGCCTCATCACCACACCCGCCGAGGGGGACGCATGACCGCCTCGCACCAGGCCCCCCACACCCTGGCCAACGCGCTCGCGTGGGCGGAGGACGCGTCCTGCCGTGGCTACGACCTGGACCTGTTCTTCACCGACTCCAAGCGCGGTATTGCGCAGGCCAAGCAAGTCTGTGCCGGTTGCCCGGTCCGCGAGGAGTGCCTCGACGAAGGCCTCCGGGCGGAGGACGGCTCCCGGTACGGCATCTACGGCGGGCTCACCCCTGACGAGCGCGCCGAGCTGGCCAAGGACCCGCCCAGGACCGGCCGGAAGACCGCCCCGTGCGGCACCCCGGCCGCCCACCGCCGGCACGTGAAGAACAAGGAGCCGATCGACGACGCATGCCGCACCGCGAAGCGGGAGGCAGACCGCCGTTGGCGTGCCACCGGCAGCACGAAGGCCCCGTGACCAGCCCGGCAGGGAGCGGCGGTCTGGAGCCGCCGCTCCTCGACTGGCGGGATCCCTCGCACTGGTCCTGGACCGAGAAGCCCTGCCGCTACTGCTCCCAGCCCACCCACCTGCGCGACTCCAAGCGCAAGCCCGCCCACAAGCTCTGCGCCGAACTCGCCATCGCCCAGCAGGCCGCCGAAGCGGCCGACGCCTACCAGATCGGAAACACCAGATGACCAGGCCGAATGTGCGGCCAGCCACAGAAAGGCACCACATGAGCAAGACACCTGACGGTCTGTCCGTCGATATGGCCACCGGCGAGATCAAAGAACCTGCGGAGTTCGCCGCGTTCCTCGTCCAGCACCTGAACGGCCGCGTGCACGTGACCCTCAGTGAGGAGATGCACGAGCTGCTGGAAGCCGTCTCCACGCACGGCAAGAAGGGCCAGCTCGTCATCAAGGTCCTCGTCGAGCCGTCCAAGGGCCACGTCGAGGGAGACCCCCTCGCCATCAGTGTCGAGTCCGACCTGAAGGCCCCCAAGTCCACGCCGCCCGCAGCCATCTACTTCGTCGACGACGACGGCAACCCCTGCCGCAACGACCCGCGCCAGATGCAGCTCGACTTCCGCACCGCCCCGACCACCACCGACTTCAAGGAAGCCTGACCGTGACCTACACCGAACTCGCCTCCACCAACGGCGAAGCGCAGACCATCGTCGACACCGCGCTGCGCTCCGCCCCGCCGGCCGAACTCACCCCCGGCAAGGTTTACGCCTTCCACACCGCCAACGGTGTCCACCAGGTCGACCTGACCGGGCCCGAGCACACCAACGTGCCGCCGCGGAAGACGGGCACCACCATCGTGCGCGACACCGCCTCGTTCCTTGCCTACTACGGCAAGCACGCCGACGAGAACACGGAGGTCTACGCCGACGCCGAACGGCTCTCGGTTACCGCCGTCCTCGACGCCCACACCGCAGGCGCCCCGCGTTGGGAGACCCATCGGCTCGGCCTGCTCCTGCGCACCACCGACGCGTGGAAGCAGTGGCTCGCCCTCGACGGAAAGCTCCAGCGACAGGAAGAGTTCGCCGAGTTCCTGGAGGATCATCTCCCCGAGCTGCTGGAGCCGACGGCCGCCGAGATGCTGGAGATCGCCCAGTCCTTCCAGGCCGCGGTGAAGGTCGACTTCCAGTCCGCCACCCGCCTCAGCAGCGGGCAGCGGCAGTTCCAGTACGTCGAGACCCAGAGCACCAAGGCCGGCCAGAAGGGCCAGCTCACCGTGCCCGAGGTGTTCACGATCGGCCTGGTCCCGTTCGAAGGCTCGGAGGGTTACCGGCTCACCGCCCGCCTGCGCCACCGCATCACGTCGAGCGGCCTCCAGCTCGGCTACAAGCTCGAACGGCCCGCGGACGTCCTGCGCACCGCCTTCGAGGACGTCGTCACCGGTGTCGACTCGCAGATCCCCGGGTCCGTCCTGAACGGAATCCCGGCCTGATGGGCGGGCGTACGCACGGCGCCGTCCTCAAGCTCCGGCCCCGCGGCGGCATGCGGACCCGCTTTGGGTCGCGCGACCGCGGCCGCACGTAGCCGGTCCGGGGCGGCCCGTCGGGGGGCCGCCCCGGATCTTGCCGTATCGGTTCCGCAACACCACGGAGAAAGAGCTTCAGTTGAGCAACGAGGAGCAGGACACCCGCGCGAGCGGCAGCGTCCCGCACGCCTACGGGAACGCCCTCGCCTGGAAGTGGTCCCGCGACATGCCTACCGCCCTCCGGCGCGGCTTCCTCACGCTCCTCTACGCCCTGCGCTCCATGGCCAACGCCAACGGTGAACTGCGGTTCCACAGCGACCGCCAGGGCATCCGCATCCAGGACATCGCGAAGGCCGCCGGCGCCAGCGAGAAAGACGCCCGCCGGTACCTGGACGCTGCGATCCGGGCCGGGGTCGTCGCCGTGAAGGGCGAGCGGCGCCGCGGCAAGCCGACCCTGTACGTCATCGTTCCGTCGCCGTGGCCCGATTGGAAGGCCGCCGAGGACTACCTGAAGTCGACGGCTCGGAAGCCGGGGAAGCGGCCCGCACCGTGGGTTGAGGATGCCGGAAGTTCGGGTGACCGCGACCCGAACCAGAACGGGTCGCCGCGACCCGAACTTACCGACGGTACGGACGACGAAGTTCGGGTGACCGCGACCCGAATGGGTTCGGGTGACCGCGACCCGAATGGTTCGGGTGACCGCGACCCGAATAACCCAGGTACTACCCATGAGTCTTCCCATGGCGGGGCTGAGGTCGTTTCGCAACCTCAGCCACTAGGGCCCCACGCACCTCAAGATCACGCCCCCCACGACCGGCAGCACGCCGACGGCGACACGACGCCCGGCTGGATCCGCTGCGAGCGCTGCCAGGGCCACCTCATCCCGCGCTACGGCCGCACCACCCACCCCAACTGCCAGCCCCTCACCGCCGCCGAGAGGAACGCCTCATGACCTTCAAGTTCGAGCAGCCCCCGGCAGAGCTGACCTGGTACTACCTCGGCCAGCTCCTGGCCGCCGAGGCCGGGACCCTGAAGTACGACCGCGACCGATACCGGGTCCACGGCATCTCGAACAACGCCATGGCCTGCTGCTGGTGCGGACTCCTGGCCGACGGCAACGGCGGCCTGGTGCTCACCGAACTCGGCCGGCGCATGCTCGCCGACTGGAAGGCCAGCCCCAAGGGACAGGCGTCGCTCGCCGAGTGGAGCGCCCTCGACAGCGAGACCGACGGTCGCCAGGAACCGACCGAGGCCGCGCCGCAGATCGCCCCCACACGCGTCGACCAACTCGACCTGTTCGGAGCAACGCCGTGAACGCCTACGAGCGGCTCATGGCCGAAGCCATCCCCACCGGCACCTTCGGCCACGCACCGCCCCCCACCAACCCCCACACACGCCCCTGGACCCCCCTCGAACAAGCCGAACACCGACGCGTCCTCGACGAAGCCCTAACCGACTGGCACGACCCCAGCGAACGCGCCACACGCGACCGCCACCGCCCCCGACGCCTCCGACTCATCCAGCCAGACCAGAGCCAGACAGACGCCGCCTGACCGCCGTTCATCCGGTTCCGCCCGCCATCGCGCACAGACAGGACTTGACCATGACCACCGTTGCCCCGAACCCCGTCAGCCCGTACGCCGACGCCGACCCGCAGTACCGGCACATCTTCCCGTCGCCGATCTTCTTCCCCGCCCCGAACCCCGGCGTCCTCGCCCTGACCGCCTGCGAAGGCATGGCCGTCGTCCCCGAGGCCCTCATCCAGACCGAGCCGGGCGCCGCGCTGCCCGACGGCTTGTGCCCGGCCTGCGTGACCGTGATGCAGGGCGGCGAGCCGCCAAAGCGGCCGACGTCGGAGTGCGGGGAATGCGGCACGGCGACGTGGCACGGCGCCCTGTGCGCGCTGTGCCGTCAGGAGAAGCACGAGGCGTGGTGGCCCACCCGCGACCAGCAGCCGACTCCCGAGCCGTCGTGACCGTCGCCGCCCTGCGCCGCCTCCTCGACGAGATCGACACCCAGGGCGGCCCCGAAGCAGCCCGACACAACCGCCTCCACCTCCCCGACGAGAGGACACCCGAGCCCATGACCACCGCACCCGCCCGCCCGGCCCGGCCAGTCGTTGACGTGCAGCTGAAGGCCGCCGCCGACGTACGCCTGAGAGAGCCCGAGCAGCTGCCCGTCGGCCAGCTCCTCAAGTGGGGCGACGACCACCCCGACGCCGACGTTCGCAACGACGCAGCGAGCGCCCGCGCCGCACTCGCCGGCCTCCGCCGCCGGCACGCCGCCGACCAGGAGCTGACCGCCATCACCACCGAGGCCGAGGAGCTGGAGAAGCGCCTCGCCGAACTGCGCGCCCGTGAGGCCGAGCTGGCGCCGGCCAAGGCGAAGAAGAAGCGCGCCTCCTTCGTCCGCGACTACGACACCCGCACGGTCCGCGCGTGGGCCGACGCGAACGGCGTCGACTGCCCCCGCATGGGCCAGATCCCGAAGCGCGTCGTGGAGGCCTGGCGCGCGTCCCTGCCGCAGGCCGGGTGAACACGCGTACGGCCGCCCCCGCTGATACCGGGGGCGGCCGACAGCCCCATCCCACCACACCCACCAGGAGCCACACCATGGTCGAACAGCCCGTCGGCCCCCGCTGCGGCAACAACCCGAACGTCCAACTCACCCCCGGCGACCGGAAAGCCGTCGCCGACTTCAAGGCCCGCCTCGCGCTGAAGGCGGCCGCCAAGCCGTACATCGACCGCGCCGTGTGGGTCGACGGTGACCCGCTGATGGAGGTCATCGCAGTCACCGTCTGGGAGCGCTGCGCCCGCGACGACCAGGAGATGCCGCAGGCCGTGTGCGACGACCCGCGCACCATTGCTGCGTTCGCTGCTGCTGTGGCTCGCGCTCATGCTGCTGTGCTGCCCGAGCCCACCGACCGGGCCGACGAGCTGGCCGCGCTCGTCCGTGACTTCCTCGACCCCGATCCGTGCTCGTTCGACCACCACGGCTACTGCCAGGCGCACGCCGCCGGGTTCGGCGGAGAGCCGATGTCGTGTCCGCACGGGCGGGCCCGCAAGCTGCTCACCGCCATGAGCGAGCGCCCCGCCGTGGCGCGGCAGGACGGGGCGCCGTCGTGATCGCCGAGGCCATCGACACCGTCATCGCCCTCGGCTGGGCCCTCCTCGCCTGGATCCTCGTCTTCGCCACGGTCGGCACGATCATCGTCCTCACTGCGGCCGCAACCGGCGTGTGGGCCGTCGGCGCCGTCCGCACAGCAATGCGGGGCCGCTCCCACCACGACGACTACGAGGAAGCCGCCTGATGGCCCGCGCGCTCGCCGTCGGCATCATCTGCGCCCCCTTCATCAGCGCCGCCCTCCTCGGCCTCGGCCGGGCAGGGCGCGCCCTCCGCACCCGCATCCGGAGGCGGCCGTGACCTACCTCCTCGTCGCGCTCCTCGCCCTCTCCGTCGGCTGGTGCTGGGGCCACCTGACCGCCCGCATCGTCCACGTCCCCATCGGCGCGACCGAGGCCGACGACGAGGCCGCGCTCACCGCCGACGAACAGGACCGTTTCAAGGCCATCGCCCGCTACTTCGACCAGCCCGACGACCCGAGGAAGACCGCATGACCAGCACAAACACGCCGGACCTTAACGCGAGCCGTGAAGAATTCACGCCCGAAGTTAAGGGTCCGCAGCCCCGGCTGACCGTCGACACGATCACCAGCGACCAACTCGACGAGCTGTACTACGAGCTGGCCGAGATGCGCGGCTCCTACGAGCGCGCATGCCAGACCATCGCCGCCATGCACAAAGCCGCCGTCGGCGAGATTCGCGGCCCGATCCGGGGCGTCGTCGAGGACGTCGAGGACGTGCGGAAGCGCGCCGAACAGGCCGACGCGGTGACCGCTGAGACGAAACGGCTGATGGAACGCCGCACGACGACCCTGCGTGAGCGCGCCGAGCGAGCCGAGGCCGAACGGGACGGCGCGTACCGCGAACGCGCCCACCTCCTCGCGCTACTCGCCGCGCTCTACCCCTCGGTCATCGCACCCGCACCCGACGTGGACGAGGACGGCTGGAAGATCCTGTACCTCCGGATCGGCGGCAAGCAGGCGTCATGGCACATCGCGCCTCGCGACGCCGAGCTGTACGCCCACGTCGAGCACGTCCCCGCCGACGACCGTCGGGCGCAGTGGGACGGCCATACGACCGAGCAGAAGTACGCGCACATCGGTCAGTACGCCGCCCGGCTCTACGCCGCCGCTTGTGGCCGGGTGGAGACCGCGCTGACGCCCGCCCCTGCCCCGTCCACGCCGCTCGTCGACCGGCCGTTCCGCTCCCACCGCACGCCCGGCTGTGCCTGCACGTACGGCCAACGCTGCCCCAACTGCCGCGACTAACCAGGGAGACGTGACCATGGCCGATCGATCGATCAACGTGCTTGCGTTCGGGCGGGAACTGGCGCGCTTTGAAGGGCACTTGGAGTACGTCAGGTCCCATGCAGACGAGAGATGGGAACCGGCCGCCGAGATCTGTGCAGCGTTTCTGGCCTTGCTACGGGCCCTCTCGGACGGCAGCGAGCCGGTAGCCGCAATCGCTGAGGCCATCCGAGTCCACGATGAGCACGTCCACAAGAGCGCTCTGGTTCGGGAAAGGCACTTCGCGCGTAGCCGCGAGGAAAGCGAACGCCGGATGGCCGAGGAAGAGGTCTCCAGGAAGGTTGAGTGTCCGTTCTGTGGCGCTGCGGCAGGAAGCTCGTGCCGAACCACTGGGGCCGCATCCTCCGCCCGCAGCAGTCACCGCGATCGGTTCAGGCTCGCCCGCAGCCTCAACGATGGCGCCCGTGAGGCGACCTCAGAAGCCGATCTGGCCCCGAAGCCCTGAAGACACGACGAAGGGGCGCGCGCCACACGTCCGGCCAGACCAGCGCACGCCCCCAGGTGGAGATCACCGTACCGCCCCACGCACCACAGGAGCACCCGCGATGACCACCACCGCCACACACCTCCGCACCATCGCCGTCCACTGGACCGACCTCGAGGACGCCCTCGCCACCACGGGCACGGGGACGTGGCCGCCCGCCGGCCGCATGAGCGACTACCTCAACGCTCTCGACCAGGCCGACGAACAGCTCGCCGAAGCCGCACGCTGGCAGGCCGCCTACAACCGCAAGTTCCTCGATCGCGACCCCAACCAGGTTGGCGAAACCCGCCCCCCGCTGCGCATCGCGATCCTCGACACCATGCGCACCGTCGAGGCCGCCCTCGTCGAGACCGCGGACCAGGTCGCCGCCGTCGTCCAGCGCTCCCCGATGCCCTTCGCCCCGCGGTCGTGGCCGGCCGCCGACAGGGCCCGTCGCGACCAGCTGGCCCGCGCGGACGCCGCGGACCCGCGACGGTGGCGGTACACCGGACGCCGTACCGCGCCGTACGCCGCGCTGTGGCTCCTCGCCCGCGTGCAGCGTGGCCCGGGCCCGTTCACCGCGCTGGAGCCCCGCCACGATCGGCTGATCGTCAACGTCGCCGCCGAGGCCGCGCAGCGGGTAGAGCGGGCCCTCGACATCGCGGCCAACGTCGCCACGCTCACCCAGGCCTGCCCCGACTGCGGCGGCCGACTCCAGATCCACGGAGGTGCCGGCGCCCCGCCGGTCGCGCACTGCACGGGCGCGTGCGGACACGTCTGGACCGGGCCGGACACCCCAGCGGTAGCCTGACCCCGGACAGCGCGATGCCCCTGCCGACTTGCGGACGGCAGGGGCCTCGTCATGTGCGGCTACTCGGCCGGCGCCCACTCGGCGCGGTAGCCCGGCCGGTCCGCGTACGGCAGCGCGAGCGCGCGCAGCGTTCCGCACGGATACTGCGCCGGGAAGTGGCCGCAGATCTGGCAGTCCTCGACGGTGCCTCCGCCACTGCCAGTCGATCGCCGTTGCACAGGCCGATGCAGGGCGAGGATCCGCCGCTTGGCGTCGATCTCGCGCAGCACCCGAGCCGGATCATGCTCGACGATGTGTCGCGCAAGCGCCTCCTCGTGCACGCCGCCGCCGCTCATCCCACTGCCCACCAGCTCCACCGTCGGCACCGTCTCGTTCGGCGCCACTGTGGTGATGGACCAGTACCGGCCGCCCTCGTCGGCAAGGCTCTCGGCGTAGCGCCACTGGCCAGCCCCGAGGATCGGACCCACGGCATCGATCGCCGTGCGCGCGATCCGTGCGTCCTCGTCGAGCTGCTCGCCGAGCCACCGCACAAGGTCATCCATCCGGCGCCTCCCCCTTCTTCGGCCGTGCCGTGCCCGAGCCCTTGTAGCCGCGGAACACGTCCTGCACCGTACTGAGCTTGATGCCGAGGTGGTCCGCGATCTCCCGATAGGACATGCCCGCCCCGTCGTTCCAAAGCTCACGGATCAGGTCGCTGCGCTCCTTCGACCACTCCGGGTTGCGGCGGATCTGCTCGGCCATGATCCGGCTCTTGGCGCGCACCCGCTCCACTCGGTCGGGGATCTGCTCGACCGTGTCCAGGGCGTCCGACACGCGGCGCACCTCCTCGTCGCTCAACTCCTGGCCCTTCTTCCGGTGGGCCGCTTGCCACGGACTGTAGGGGACCCCTACAGTCACGGGCAAGCAGTCCGAACTGCGATGCACAACGGCCCCGTCCCGCTGAGTTGGCGCTCCGGGACGGGGCCAGGCCCACCTCAACCATCACGAAAAGGCAGGCCCTGATGCCTGAGCGTACCGACCAGCCCCCTGAGCAACCCACCCCCGCGCCCTGCACCGACTGCAACGGCAGCGGCGGCATCGTCGAAACCACCACCGCCGACGGCGTCCTGCGCCAGACCTGGCACGGCTGCAAGCCGTGCGGCGGAACGGGGCGCGCCTGATGCGCCTCGGCAACTTCCTCCGCAGCCTCGCCCCCGGCGACGACACCCAGCTGGCCGCCGACCTCTCCACCCAACGCCGCGCCGGACACCGCCGCAGCATCCCCGAGGCCGCCGCCGAAGGCCAAGCGTGGGAGGACGCCGACCGCGCCCGCGACCGGCGCGGCGACCGCGACACCAACTGGGACGACTGACCACACCGAGACCGCCGGGCCCCGCGAAATTCCCCCCGCGGGGCCCGGCCCCTTGGAGCCCACCGTGAGCATGACCCGAGCAACCCGGCGCCTCATCGTCGCCCACCTCACCACCCACGGCATGACGGCCGCAGAGATCGCCGATGAGCTGGGCGTCTCCCGCGAAACCGTGCGCAGAGACCTCCACAACCCGCCCCCGTCCGCGGCCCCGGAACCCGCGCCCGATGTGGCGTTCGGCGAGCAGGTCCTGAGCCTGCCCCCGAGCACACAGCTCAGGCAGGACCTACGCCTCCTCGCCGACTCGTACAAGGCGCCAGCGGAGGACGTCGCACAGCAGCTGCTGCACCGGGAAGCCGAGGCGATCCGCGACCGAATGCGCGCCCGCTTCGCGGCCCGCAACGGGCAGGCGCGGGCGAACGCATGACCCACCAGGGCGCGGACGAACTACGCATCCGCGTCTTCCTCCGCGCCCTCCGCGTCCGCCCCTTCGGCCACCAGGAACGCCCCATGCCCGACCAGCCCATACCCAAGCCGGTCACCCCGACCCGCATCATCCCCGCCGGCGCCCCGCTCCCGGCTCGGCCGCCCCAGCCCGGCGAGGCCCCACCCTGGCGCACGCCGCCGCCCACCCCACCTACACCGCCCGCATGGCCGCCACCCCCACCGTGGCCCGCCGCGCCCCGGCCGGGACCGATCGAGGTCCGCGTCACGGTCGACCTGGCCCCGCTGCCCGAGCCCGAGCCGGAGCCCGGTCTCCTCGCGCGCGCCTGGGACCGGGTGTGCACCTGGCGCATGGCCAGCGCGATCCTCGCCGCCCTTCTGCCCTGGGCCGCAGGGCAAAGCCCCGTCGGCATCTGGTCCCACACCGTCCACCAGGCCCGCACCGAGGCCGGTATCAGCGCCGCCTACGTGATCGCCGGAGTCGCGGTCGGCGCGGCCTGGGCCCTCGACCGGCACACCGGCCGATGGCTGCCCCGCTTCCTCCTCGTCACCAGCTCGCTCGGAGCCTTCGGAGTCCTGCACTGGTACGACCCGATCCTGCTGCTCACCGGAGTCCGCCCGTGACCGCCACGTCCACGCTCACCCTCGGCGGCCTCCTCGTCGCCCTGATCATCCTGACCTGCAACCTCTACCCCTGGTACACCGGCGGCCGGGAAATCAGCCGACTCGCCGCGTTCGGGAAGGGGTTCGGCGGCGCCGTGTGCGCAGCGGCGTGCCCCGGAGGCATCCTTGGCTGGGCCCACTCCCGCTCCGGAACCGTCGGCAACGGCGCCGGGGAACGCGCCGGGCAAGCCCTCACCGGAACAACCGCCACCGACGGCCTGACCACCGGCCAGCTCGTCGGCCTGGGCACCACCGGCGCGGTCATCGTCGTCATCGCCGTGACCCTCGTCGCCCTCTCCTACAAGGCGGCCGGGAAGAAGGACCGGCGGCGGATCATTGGCGGCGCCTACGTTGGCAGCGTCCTGTGCCTGACCGCCGGTGTGGCCGGCGCCCTGGCGTGGCTGCCCGGCGCCCTCAACGCGGCCGGGGACGGCGTGGTCGCTGCCTTCGAAGGGGCCGGGATCCTGTGAACCGACGCGCCCGCGCTGCCGATCGCCTCGCCAGCGGCTCCGCTGTCCTGGTCCGCCGCCTTGGTGCCCGCACGGCCGCGTGGGTTGCGCGCGGTCGCCGTGACGACCTGACCGGATGGCGCGCGGCCCTCGGCTGCTGGCTCCGCCTGGCCGTCCTCGCCCTCGGTCTCTACGCGCTGTGGCGCCTGGTGCGCGCCGTTCCGAACCTGCTGTGGCTGCTCTCCGCGTGCTGGACAGCCGCCGCCTGGAGGGCAGGGAAGGCGGCATCCCCGCCGGCCGCCAAGGAGGCCCTCGTCGACAGCGCCCCAGACCACGATCGGCAGGTGCTCCAGCAGCTCCTCCTCGACCTCATGGGGGACGCCGACGCTGTGCACCTCCGCACCGTGCTCGCTCACCTCCAGGGGCAGGGCCACGGGGAGGGCTGGTCGGTGGGTGATCTCCGGGCCCGTCTGGAGGCCCTGTCCATCCCCACCCACCCCAAGGTCAAGGCCCCCGGCAGTAAGAGCCCTACGAGGGGCGTCCGGCGGGTCGACTTGGCCCCTTCCCCGGACGAGCCGCAGGAGTCGTCTCCCGAGCCGTCTACCGCCGCCTGACCTGCGCGTCTACCGGCTCATCTACCACCGTCTACCGGCCTATCTACCCGCTCGTCTACCCCTGAAAGGCCCCCCATGGACAAGGCAGAAGCCATCCGTGAGGCCGTACGGCTCTACCTCGACGAGCCGCCATCGCTGCTCACCGGCACTCCGGCTGACAAGGCTCTCGCGCGGGCCCAGGAGCTCGGCGCGACGTGGGACGAGATCCACGCCGAGGAACTCCGCCAGCGCGGTCGGCACTGAGCCACCCACAAGACCCCGGGGCGGCCCGCGCCTGCCAGCTACCGGCCGCCCCGGTCCCCATCCCGAACACGCGACAGGAGCACCATGATGGCCTTCCGCAGATCCGTTCCCCAAGAGGACCTCGCCGAGACGATGACCCCGGAGCAGGTCGCCCGGCACACGACGACCTACCAAGCCAGCAGGGGCGGCCACTTCCCTGCCGAGGAGCGGCCCGTTCCAGGGACGCCGCAGGAAAGACCGCGCCAGAACTGACCGGCTGCCACCCCGTGAAGAGGCCCCGCCGTACCCCGTGACGGCGGGGCCTCCGCCATCCCCGCACCAGATCAGTCACAGCAACGTCACAACTCCCTCACCCAAGGCGCATAGCTGACACGCTGTCTGGTCTGCAACTACCGCACCAGGGGGACGCCATGGCCAGACGCCGCTCCAACCAGCGCAACAGCAACAGCAAGACCAGCATCGGATGCGCCGTGTTCGCGCTGCTCCTCCTCGTCGGCGGCTGCAACGCACTGCTCGGCATCGGAGACGACGAAGTCAAGAAGACGAACGACTGCGCCATGGCGCTCGCCGCCGGCACCGGCCCGAAGGGATGGATCGGCGGTGGGAGCAACGGCGGCGGGGGCGGCGGATTCACCAGCGGTGGCGGTTCCGGCGACGGGGGATCCAGCAGTGGTGGAGGCACGTCCAGCAGCGGCGGCGGCTCGGGAGATGTGGACGTGCCTGAATACGAGCCGGGCATGGACACGGCCGACGTGACGCCGGACATGCGGGCGGCGGCCGAGGCTGAGCATGGCGACCACCGAGTCGTCGGCACAGAGTGGATCTGGTTCGACGAGCGCACGAACGAGCCGTTCCCGTGGCACAAGAAGGCCTACAACAAGGCCAAGCGCGAGGCTGACGCAGTCGAGGAGGCCGCGGAAGCACTGGAAGCGGACTGCTAGGCGGGCTACCGCGGTAGTTGCGTTCCAGGCGATCATGCCGCATCCTGGCCTCACGTCCGGCGTGCCCGGGCCCAACTGACTACCCAGCGCAGTATCCGGAGTCGCGCCCGGACCGGAGCCCCCAGAGCCCACACCGGCCTGGGGGCTTCGGCATTCCCAGACTCCGCTCAGGGCCAACCCCGATCGCTCACACCGCGCGGGTTGCTGCTGGCCGCTCGCCCTGCGCGGACCCAACCGGCCCGACCGTCCTTCCCGTCGGTCGGGCCTTTGCACGCCCGGAGGTGACCCGTGTCGAACCAGCACACGCCCGTCACCGACGAGGACCGAGCCGAGATCATCCGACTGCACGGCCAAGGCAAGGGCCGCAACGAGATCGCCCGCCTCACCGGCCGCGCGCAACGCACCGTCTCCGTGATCTGCGCCGAGGAGGGCCTCGTCTTCGACGCGTCGATGACCGAGGAAGCCACCCGCCACCGCGTCGCCCAGCTCGCCGCGCTGCGCGCCGACACCGCCGTCGATCTGCACCTGGACGCGCTCAAGCTCACCCAGCAGATGTGGGAGCCCGCCGTCGTCTTCAACTTCGGCGGCAAGGACAACACCTTCCGCTCACGCGAGGTGGAAGAACCGCCAGCGGCCGACAAGAAGGCGCTCATGACCGCGGCCGGAGTCGCCCTGGAGAAGTCCCTCAAGCTCGTACCGCCCGCCGACGACGCTGGCGCCGACGACGCCCGCTCGATGCTCGGCCAGCTCATGCGCGGCCTCAAGGCGGCGTACGAGGAGGCCGGCGGCGAGGAGGCGGAGGGTGAGTCTCCTTGATGCGCTGCCGCTGTCCCGGAAACAGATCACCTCCATCGTTCAGGCCGACGCGCGGATCAACGCGTGGGAGGGCAGCGTCCGGTCGGGGAAGACCATCGCCTCACTCCTGGCGTGGCTGGCGTTCGTAGCGTCCGCGCCGACCGGCGGTGAGCTGGTCATGGTCGGGCGCACCAGGGACTCGCTGTACCGGAACGTGATCGCCCCGCTGACCAACCCGGAGATCTTCGGGCCGCTCGCAAAGCAGGTCAGCTACAACAACGGCGCACCGGTCGCGGTCATCATGGGCCGCATCGTGCACATGATGGGCGCGAACGACGCCAAGGCAGAGCCCAAAGTCAGGGGCATGACGTGTGCCGGGGCGTACGTCGACGAGGCAACGACCCTGCCGAAGACGTTCTTCGACCAGCTGGTCGCGCGATGCAGCGTCAAGGGCGCGAGGATCTTCACGACCACGAACCCTGACAATCCGGCACACTGGTTCCGCCGGGACTACCTGAAGCGGCCAGCAGAAACCCGGCTCCGCTCCTGGCACTTCACCCTCGACGACAACCCGTTCCTCGACCCCGAGTACGTCGCCAGCCTCAAGTCCACGTACGTCGGCCTGTTCTACCGGCGGAACATCCTCGGGCACTGGGTCCAGGCCGAAGGCGCCATCTACGAGGCCTTCGACGAGCAGCGACACGTCGTCAAGGACGTCCCGCACATCCAACGGTGGCTGTGCGACGCGATCGACTACGGCACGACCAACCCCTACTCGGACTTGCTCATCGGCCTCGGCGCGGATCAGCGGCTGTACGTCGTCTCCGAGTACCGGTGGGACTCCCGTGCCCAGCGGCGCAAGATGACCGACGCCGAATACAGCCAGGCGCGCCGGCGGTGGCTCGCCGGAGTCGCCCAGCCGCAGACCAACGTGCTTGGCGTACAGCCGGAGTTCACCGTCGTCGACCCCTCGGCTGCGTCGTACATCGAGCAGCTGCACCGTGATGGCGTGAGCGGCGTGATCCCGGCAGAGAACACCGTGTTGGACGGCATCCGCACGGTGGGCTCGCTGTTCGCGGCGAACCGGCTGTTCGTGCACGAGTCGGCGACTGGCCTGATCGAGGAGGTCCCGGGCTACTCCTGGGATGACGAGGCGGCGGAGAAGGGCGAGGACAAGCCCATCAAGCAGGACGACCACTCCTGTGACGCGCTCCGGTACGGCGTGCGTACGACTGAGGCCCTGTGGCGGCCGCACATCCCGATGCTCCTGGAGGTGGCCGCGTGATCCCCACCCCGGAGCAGGCCTTGGCCAACGCAGCGCGTTTGCTGGAGCGGGCGGAGATCGAGCTGACCAACCTGCCACTGATGGAGCGACTGGACCAACTTGCGGCGTCCTGGCTGTCCATGGCGCACCTGCTAACAGAGAGGGAGCGCGTCTGATGGCTCGTCTCGGCCCTCTCCCGGGCTTCCCCCGCTGGACGGGCATGCAGGCGCACGTGACCGGCCCGCATCGTGGCCCTGATGGGCAGCTCGTCGCCACTGTGTCCGTACGACCGACCCGTCGCGTCCGACTCTGGGCTCGCTGGCGCATGATCACGGGGAGGTGGAACAGGGATGCCTCTGCCTGACCACGACATCGCGTGGCCGCCCGTCGACCCGTGCGTGCAGAACGCCCTCGCCGACTGGGACGCCTGGTACAGCTCCGAGCCCGACCGGCTCGGCGACCGCTACCTCAATCGCGGCATCCGCGAGTTGCCGGAGAACCGCCCCTCGCAGTACCGGGGAGGCGTCGTCGGCGCTGTGTCCCGCTGGTTCTGGGGCCAGCCCACCCCGGACGGCCAGAAGCGGGAGAAGCTCCACATCCCGCTCGCGGGAGACATCGCACGCACCAGCTCCATGCTGCTGTTTTCCGAACCACCAACCCTGACCGGCTCCAACGACGTCACGAAGAAGCGGCTGGAGAAGCTGTCGGAGCAGCTCCACCCGACGCTCCTGGAGGGCGGCGAGGTGTGCGCCGCGCTCGGGGGCGCGTACCTGCGGCTCGTCTGGGACGAGGAGATCAGCGATCGGCCGTGGCTGACCGCAGTGCCGGCCGACCAGGCGGTGCCGGACTTCGCGCACGGGCGGCTGCGCGCGGTGACGTTCTGGAAGGTGGTGGAGGTCGACGGGAACACGGTGTGGAGGCATCTGGAGCGCCACGAGCGCGGCCGGATCCTGCACGCCCTGTACGTCGGCACACCGGGCATGCTCGGCCGCCGCGCAGCCCTCCAGGACCACCCGATCACGGAGCCGATCGCCCGGGAGATCACACGCGAGGACTGGATCGACACGGGCGCGCCGAAGCATCTGACCGCCTCGTACGCGCCCAACGTGCGCCCGGCGCGCGCCTGGCGGAACATCCCGGCCGCCTCCTACTGGGGACAGTCCGACTTCCAGGGCATCGAGCCCATCATGGACGCGCTGGACGAGACCTGGTCGAGCTGGATGCGGGACATCATCAACGGCAAGGGCCGCATCGTCGTCCCCAACTCGATGCTGGAGTCCCTCGGCCCCGGCCAGGGCGCCGCCTGGAACGAAGACCGCCGGATCTACTCGGGGCTCCAGATGCTCCAGCGGCCGGGCGACCCCAACCCGCTGGAAGTCGTCCAGTTCGAAATCCGTGTCCAGCAGCACATGGACACCTGCTCCGCCCTCGTCGCCGAAGCCGCCCGGCAGGCCGGCTACTCGGCGTCCACGTTCGGGGAGCACGGCGAGGGCCAGGCCGTCACCGCGACGGAGATCAAGGCCCGCGAACGCAGGTCGTTGATCACCCGCGCGCGCAAGGCGCTGTACTGGCAGCCGGCCATCGCTGACGCGCTCGCCGCGCAGCTCGCGGTGGAGGCTGGGCCGCTGTTCGGTGTCCGCGGCCTCGATCTGGAGCCGCCCGAGGTGGAGTTCCAGGACAGCATCTCCGAGGGCCTTGGGGAGTTGGCGACTACGGCGGAGCTGCTCGAGAGGGCCAGGGCCGCGTCCCGGGAGACGCTCGTGCGCCTGGTCAACCCGGGCAAGGACGACACGTGGGTCAAGGCCGAGGCCGCGCGCATCGCGGAAGAGTCCGCGATGGCCGATCCGGTGCTGACTGGTGGCGAAGGCTTCCCCGCTCCTGGGGGCGAGCCAGGAGAGGGGTAGCCGATGCCGGTTTCTCCCGCGATGGCCGAGGACCTCGCCGCCGCGATCACCCGCCTCTACGAGGACGCCGAGCTGTCCATCATCGAGCGGATGCGGCGGGCCCTCGAGGAAGGGATCGACTCGCCGCTGTGGGCGGAGATCAAGCTCCGCTCCATCGGCGACCTGCGGGAGGCCGTCGAGGAGATCGCCGAGGCGCTCCAGCAGGACGCCAACGGAGCCGTAGCGCGGGCGCTCGCGACCGCGTACGGGCGCGGGCGCCAGGCCGCCGCCGCCGAGCTCGGCGCGCTGGACATCGGCCGCGAGCTCCAGGCGCGCCGGGTCCTGCCGAACGCGCCGGCCGTGGACCGGTTGGCCGCGTCGTACGCCGCCGATACCCGGCCGTTGTACCAGCGCATCACGCGCGCGGTGACGGACACCTACCGCAGCGTCGTGTCCCGCGTGGCGTCCGGGCCACTACTCGGCACCGTCACCCGGCGCCAAGCCAGTCAGCGAGCGCTGGACCAGTTCGCACAGCGCGGCGTGTCCGGCTTCACCGACCGGTCCGGCCGGAACTGGGAGCTCGCCGCCTACGCCGAGATGGCCGTGCGCAGCGTGACCGCACGGGCGGCGATCGAGGGCCACATCGACGCCCTGGCGGAGATCGACGTGGGCCTCGTCATCGTGTCGGATGCCCCGCTGGAGTGCCCGCTGTGCAGGCCGTGGGAGGGGGAAATCCTCACCCTGGGGCAGCAGTCGGGGCCGCACACGATCCGCGCAGAGCACGCGATCCAGCCGTCCGGGCTGTTCGCCCCGACCCGCACGCTCGCTGTTCACGTCGCCGGATCGCTCGTCGAGGCGCGCGCGGCTGGCCTCTTCCACCCCAACTGCCGTCACAGCCTCAGCGCGTACCTCCCCGGCGTCACGACCCGTCCGCCGCACCATGCGACGCCGGGCACGACGTACGAGGACACGCAGCGGCAGCGGGAGATCGAGCGGACCATCCGGGCGTGGAAGCGCCGCCAGGCCGCCGCCATGGATGACGTCCAACGCAGGCGCGCGGGCGCGTACGTCCGCAAGTGGCAGAAGGTCGCCCGCGAGCACGTCGCCGCGCACGACGCGCTGCGACGCAAGCCCGCCCGCGAGCAGATCGGCGCAGCGCGCTGACCACAGACTTCCCGGCACCGCCCGCACGGGCACCGCCGGACATCCCGAAAAGGGAAAACACATGCGCAAGAAGACACTTCCTCGCCTCGCAGGGGGAGGCTGGGCACACCCGTACGGCCACACCCCTTTCTCCCCAGTCCTCTACGCGGATGGCAGCGGAGGGGACGGCGCAGGCTCAGGCTCAGGCAACCCGCCGGCGCCCGCCAACGGTGACCCGACGCCACCCGCTCCGCCGTCTCCGCCCGCGCCTCCGGCCTCCACACCCCCCGCGGGCGGTGCCGAGCCGGACTGGAAGGCCGAGGCCCGCAAGTGGGAGCAGCGCGCCAAGGACAACAAGGGCGCCGTAGACGAGCTGGAGAAGCTCAAGGCTGCGCAGATGACCGAGCAGGAGAAGGCCGTTGCCGCGGCGGAGAAGCAGGGCCGCACGGCCGCGCTCTCCGAGGCAGCCCCGCAGATCGCTCAGGCCCGCCTCGAAGCAGCAGCTGCCCGCGCGGGCGTCGACCTCAGCGAGTTCGCCGAGTACCTCGACGTCGGCAAGTTCATCGACAAGGACGGCGCGGTCGACGACAAGGCCATCAAGGCCGCCGTCGACAAGTTCGCCAAGCTCGCCCCGCCGAAGGGTCCGGGCCGCTCCGGTGGCGACCTCGGCGGCGGCTCCGGCGACCAGGGCCCCACGCTCGATCAGCAGATCGCGCAGGCCAAGGCGGACGGCAACTGGCGTCTGGCGATGCGTCTGGAGAACAGCAAGCTCGCCGCCCTCACAGACCAGCAGTAGCCCAGGGTCCGGCTGTGGCCGCACCCCATCACACCTGAAGGAGAGTGGCCATGGCCGGTATCACCGAGCTCGGCACGACCTACAACCTCCCCAACTACACGGGGATGCTGCACCAGCTGACCCCGTCGGACACGCCGTTCTTCTCCGCAATCGGTGGCCTGACCGGCGGCGGACAGACGAACTCCATCGAGTTCGAGTGGCAGACCTTCGACCTCCGCGCGGCCGCGCAGAACGCCAAGCTGGAAGGCGCGGACGCCCCGACCGGCCAGGAGCGGGTGCGGGCGAACGTCGACAACATCGTGCAGATCCACCACGAGACGGTGGAGGTGTCCTACACCAAGCTCGCCGCGGTCCAGGCGAAGTCGGGCATCAACAACGCCCAGTCCAACCCCGTCACCAACGAGGCGGACTGGCAGATCGAGCAGATGCTCAAGCAGATGGTCCGCGACATCGAGTTCAGTTTCCTTCAGGGCACCTACCAGAAGCCCGTGGACAACACGACCGCGCGCAAGACGCGCGGCCTGCTGGAGGCCATCACCACCAACGTGATCGCGGTCGACGCGGGTGCGGGTGCGCCGGGACCGCTGACCGAGGACATGATCCTGGACCTGCTCCAGTCGATCTGGGACAACGGCGGCATCCAGGAGTCCGACACCGCGACGATCATCGCGAACAGCTTCCAGAAGCGGCAGCTGACGAAGATCTTCATCACGGACAAGAACTACGAGGAGGGGTCCCGCACGGTCGGCGGTGTGCGGGTGCAGACCATCGAGACCGACTTTGGCACCCTCAACATCATGCTCGACCGGCACATGCCCGCCTCGTCGCTGGCCGTGGCGTCGCTGGAGCAGTGCATGCCCGTGTACCAGGAGATCCCCGGCAAGGGGCACTTCTTCGCCGAGCCGCTCGCCCGCACGGGCGCGAAGGACCGCACGCAGCTTTACGGCGAGGTGGGCCTGAACTACGGCAACCAGCGCACCCACGGCAAGATCACCAACCTGACCACGAGCTGAGGTACCGCGATGGCGTACGAGTTCCGCAACGAGAAGTACCCCCAGCTCCAGATCGCCAGTGCGGCGGGCAAGGTCCGCTTCGACAGCGGCGAGTTCGCCACTGACGACGAGGCCTTGGCTGAGGCGCTGCGCGCGCTGCCGGAGGGTTGGGGCGTCACCGAGACCACCCGGGCCGACGAGCCGGGGCCGCAGGATCCACCTGGGGGTGGTGAGGGGAGCGGCAGCGGGCCGGAGGAGATCAAGCCTCCGGCCCGTTCCGCGTCCAAGGCGGAGTGGGCGGAGTACGCCCGCTCCCTTGCCGCCGACTCCGACGAAGTCAACCAGATCAACGTCCTCACCAAGGAGCAGCTGATCGAGCAGTACGGGGCTGAGGGCTGATGGCGCTGGTTGGCACGAAGGTGGCCGTGTCGCTGGATACGGTCCAGACGAACCCGCTGGACCTGGTCACCGGCCGCGCGCCGGTTGAGCTCCTGAAGGAGATCAGCCTCGGCTCCGGCACCGGCGCGAGCCAGGCGGACCGGCTGTTCACGGACCGGCGCACGCTGGCCGCGTCAGCCTCGGAGAACCTGGACCTTGCCGGGGTGCTCAGTGACGCGTTCGGCGCGGCACTGACGTTCGCCAAGCTGAAGGCGATCGTCATCGTCGCGGCCTCGGCGAACACCAACAACGTCAACGTCAGCCGCGAGGCCACCAACGGCGTGCCCGTCTTCCTCGCAGCCGGAGACGGCATCCCGGTCCTGCCCGGCGGCATGTTCTTGTGGGTCGCCCCAGGCGCCGGCGTCACGGTGACTGCGGGCACGGGGGACCTGCTCACGGTGGCCAACAGTGCTGCGGGCACGTCGGTGACGTACGACGTGTACCTGCTCGGCACGAGCGCGTAGGGGGGTGCCCGGTGGCCAGGACCTACGCGACATCAGCGGACTACGAGGCGTACACCGGGCAGACCCCGCCCTCGGACATCACGGCCCGGCTCGCCCGGGCCTCCCGGTTCATGGAGAACCGAGTGTTCCGGCTGTGCTGGTACGAGGTCGACGAGGACGGCTACCCCACGAACACGGTGGTGAAGCAGGCCTTCGCCGATGCGGTGTCCGCTCAGGTGCAGTGGTGGGAGGAGACAGGCGACGAGCTGGGTACGGCGGGACGGTGGGGCTCGGTGAAGATCGGGTCCGTGTCGCTGTCCGGGCCCGGCTCGTCGTCCGGCAACTCCGGCCCCGTGGGCGGCCGAGAGGTCGCTGAGACGGCCATGGAGGCGCTCCGCTCACCGGACCTGACGCAGGACATCTTCGTGCTGGGACTGGTGGTCCAGTGCTGATCCCCGGCTACCTGCTGCGCCACCAGGTGACCGTGGAGCCGTATGAGGGGGACAGCGCTGTTGGCCCGCTGTACGGGGACCCGGTCACGGTGCGGTGCTTCCTCGAGGAGGAGACGCGACTCGTGCGCGCGCCCGACGGGCGTGAGGTCACCAGCTCCTCGACGATCTACTGCCGACTCGACGCGGTCACCGCGCCCCCAGAGTCCAAGGTGACGCTGCCCGACGGCCGCGAGACGACCGTCATCGCCCAAATTCCGCACAACGGCGGCGGGCTGCCCACCCCCGACCACCTGGAGGTGCAGCTCGTATGACGCAGTACACGCGATTCGACTTCGACGGCCGCCGCCAGTGGACCTCGCGCGGTCGGCGCCTCGCCTCGGACGGGCTGCGGCGCGGCCTGGAGCACGTCCTCGGGGTCTCTCAAGAGCAAGTGCCCCTCGACGAGGACACCCTGCAACGGTCAGGGAAGGTCGACGTCGACGGCCTGGACGGCGCTATCTCCTACGACACCGTCTACGCCCGCCGCCAGCATGAGGAGCTCGACTGGAAGCACCTCCCAGGGCGCAAGGCCAAGTACCTCGAAGACCCGATGAACTCGGAACGGGCCGTCGTCCTGCGGCTGATGGCGGTGCCGCTGCGGAGGTGGCTACGTGGCTGACCTCCTCGACGGCATTGCCCGACACCTCCTGGCGAAGGGCCTGGTGGACTACCGCACGGCTGATGTGGGCGGGGACTGCTTCCTGGAGTCGATGCCGCCCGCGCCTGACGAGGCGGTTGTCCTGTCGACTTACAACGACGGCCGCGAGCCGGACTCCAAGCTCGGGTACGACGAGCCGCGCGTGCAGGTCCGCGTACGCGGCACGAAGGACCCGCGAGTCTCCCGACAGCGTTGTAAGGCGATCTACGACGAGCTGCACGGCCTCGGCGAGGTAACGCTGCCGGACGGCACCGACCTGATCCTGTCCGTCGCCCTCCAGAACGGCCCGGCCTCCATCGGAACCGACCAGCTCGGCAGGCACGAGCACGTCTGCAACTTCCGCATGGAGCACCGCGCGGTGACCCAGCACCGCGTCTGATCCCCAACTCCCTTATCCAGCCCGGGCGGTCGCGCTGCGGGCAGTTCGTCATGCCCGGAGGAACGAGCCATGGCACTTCAGAAGTACAACGCGCGGGACGTCCTCTTCGAAGTCGAGGACTTCCTGACGCCCGGCACCTGGATCAACGTTGCTGGGATCGACACCTTCTCCAAGAGCCACGAGGAGGAAGTGACCGACACCACCAACTTCGCGTCCGAAGGCAATGCCGAGTCGCAGAAGATGCAGATCGGCAAGCAGCTGACCATCGAGGGCAAGCGGCTGCGGGACAGCATCACGGGCGCGATCGATCCGGGCCAGGCCAAGGTGGAGGCACTGTCCGACCGGCTCGGCGAGGAATCCCTCGGCAAGGTCCGCTTCGCCCACAAGACCGACACCACCTGGGAGGTGTGGACGGCCCACGTCAACCTGGGTGAACAGGGCGGCGGCAACAACGACAAGACCGCGTGGGCCGCCACCTTCACCCGCTCCGGCGCCTCCACCACGACGGCCAAGCCGTGACCGCCCGCAAGACCACCCACGAGACGTGGGACGCGTTCTGGGCCGAGGTCTCCGGCGGCCGTACGGAGGTCATCCGCGGCGTCGAGGTGCAGGTGCCCACCGACATGCCGCTGGCCATGGAGAAGCGCGCCGACGAGCTGCGTGAGTCCGAGGCCGAGGAGGACCTCGCCGAGCTGATCTCGATGCTGTTCGGCGCGGACATCCTCGACACCTGGCTGGAGAACGGCATGGGCCTGGTCGAGCTTCAGACCGTCCTCACCTGGGCCATGGCACAGGCCAGCGGGAAGGACATGTCCTTCGCCGAGGCGCTGGAGCTCGTACGGTCCGGCGGCGGCGAGGGAAAAGCGCTGGGACCGGCCCGGCCGAACCGAGCGGCGAGGAGGGCCGCACCCGCGAAGCGGTCCGCCGCTGGTGGTGGGCGGTCGAAGCAGACTTCCAGCGCGAGTACCGGCTCGGCCCGCAAGACATCGCGCGGCTGACCCGCCGCCGCTTCTACACCCTCCTCGGCGGCCTGTCGCCGGAAGCGCTCTTCCGTCGAGTGGCGGGCGACTACGTCTCCGTCATCGACGACGACGACCAGATCCGAGCCGCCCTGCACCGCTGAACAACCACAACTGAATAGCGCGCGCCGCGCGCCGATAGGAGGTGCCCATGGCCCTCACCATCGGCGAGTTGGTGGGTTTCATCCGCGCGGACGACTCCGGCATGCGCCGCGGCCTTACGGATGCCGAACTGGCCATGGCTGGCTTCCAGCGCGACGTGAACGGCCGCCTTCGCGACGTCCACGGCCGCTTCGTCACCGAATCCGACGCCATGGCCCGCGCCCTGGCCGACAACCTCGGCGACGGCGCCAACCGCGCCGCACGCCGCATGGTGGACGCCATCCAAGGCGCGCTGCGCCAGCTGCGCCGCGACACCGACGACGAATCCCGCACCATGCTCCAGCGGCTCGCCGGCATGTTCAGCCGGGGAGGTGACGACTCCGGGCGCGGCTTCGGCGGACAGATGCTCGGCAGCCTCGCCAACACCGTCCGAGCCGGTATCGGGACCGCGTTCGAGGCCGGCATGTCCGGACTGCGGAGCGTCAGCTCGTCGATCTCCTCCAATCCCTACGTCGCCGCGATCGGCGCAGCCCTGGCCGCCGCGGTTGTGGCCACGGCGTTGCCGCTGATCGGCGCTCTGCTCTCCGGCGCGGTGATCGCGGTCGGCGGCCTGGCCATCATCGGGATCGGCGCGGCGCTGCTGAAGAACGAGCCGGAGGTCAAGAAGGCTGCAGGGCGGCTCTCCGACACCGTCAAGGGCGTCTTTCAGGACGCTGCACAGCACCTGAAGGCGCCCTTCGTCGCGGCGCTCCGCAGCCTGGAGCAGACCGCGAAGGACATCGCCCCGCAGATCGACAAGGTGTTCAGGACGGTCGCCGAGTCGGGTGGGATCAAGTCCCTGACTGACGGCATCGACAAGCTCGTCAAGAATGCCCTGCCTGGCTTCCAGAAGATGCTCGAGGAGATGGGCCCCACCTTCGAGGGGATCGAAGAGCTCTTCTCGGACATCGGCGAGGGGCTGAGCAGTTTCTTCACGGCGATCGGCGAGGGAGGGCCGGGGGCGAAGGTGGCCTTCGAGGATCTCGGCGAGGCCATCAAGGGTTTCCTGGTGATCGCCGGGGGCACCATCGGTTTCCTGGCGAAGCTGTACGGCACGGTCCGGGACGTGGTGAAGGCGGTCGTCGACCGGTTCCGCTGGCTGTACGACGTACTGATCGGCAACAGCATCATCCCCGACATGATCAACGGCATCGTGCGGTGGTTCGCCAGCCTGCCGGGCCGTGCCGTATCGGCGATCGCGTCGCTCGGTCCGCGGATCGCCGACAGGGCCTCCGGAGCGATGCGGTCCATGCGGTCACGGATCAGTTCGGGAGTGAGCGATGCCGTGGCTGCGGTGCGTGGCCTGCCCGGCCGGGCCCGGTCGGCGCTCGGCAACTTGGGCAGCTACCTGGCGGGCTCGGGCCGTAGCCTGATCAGCGGTTTCATCAGCGGTATTCGCGGGATGATCGGCAGCGTGCGGTCCGCTGCAGCGGACGTCGTCTCTGCGGCACGGGACTTCTTCCCCTTCAGCCCGGCCAAGCGCGGCCCGTTCGCGGGGAAGGGCTACACCCTGCACTCCGGGCGGGCCCTTATGGACGGCTTCGTGGAGGGCATCGAGGGCCGTCTACCGGCGATCCGTTCGGTCCTCAACGGTCTTGAGTTGCGCACGCCCGAGGTGGCCGCCTATGCCGCGACTGGGATGGGCGCGCTGCCTGGCGCCGGCGGGGCCGCGTCGCCGGCCGATCGGCGGATCGTGTGGGAGGTCCGCTCTGGACAGAGCTCTATGGATCAGTTCCTGGCTCACATGATCAGCGAGTACGTCAACGTCACCACCGGTGGAGACGTCCAGGCCGCCTTCGGAAAGACACGTCGTCGGTAGGAGGTGCAGGGTGGACATCGATCTGCGGGGTGAGCTTCAGATCGGCGGCGCGTGGGTGGACGCCACCGGAAAGATCCTGAAGCGGCAGGCGTTGACGCACAGGCGCGGGCGGCAGGACCAGAGAGACCGTGTGGACCCGTCCACGCTGCGCCCACTCCTCAACAACACCGACGGCAGGTTCAGCCCGGACAACCCGAACGGCGAGTACTACGGCAAGTTCGGGCGCAACACGCCGTTCCGGCTGTCGGTACGCGCGGGTTCCCCAGCACTGGAGGTCCTGGGGAACTTCGGCGACAACGCATCCACCCCCGACCACGCGAGCTTGGACGTCACCGGCGACCTCGACGTGCGCTTCGACGCCACCCTCACCACCTGGGCCGGGGAATCGAACCTGCGCGAACTGTGCGGCAAGTACCTGGTGACCGGCGATCAGCGCTCTTGGGTGCTGTTCGTGTGGACCAACAGCACTGTGGTCTTCAGGTGGTCTGCCGACGGCGTGAACGTCACCCAGTACCTGTCGACCGAGCCGATCGCGCTCACCCCGTCCGGCAGGCTCGCGATCCGCGTCACCCTCGACATCGACAACGGCTCCGGCGGCCACACCGCCACCTTCTACACCGCCCCCACGATCGCCGGGCCGTGGACGCAGCTCGGCGCCCCGGTGACGGGCGCCGGCACCACGTCCGTGTTCGCCTCCACCGCCGACGTCAACGTCGGGGACGTCGCCGCACTGGGCTTCGAGGGTCCCGCCGGACGGGTACACGCCTTCGAACTGCGCAACGGCATCGACGGCACGCTGGTGGCGAGCCCCGACTTCACCGCCCAGGCCGTCGGCGCCACCAGCTTCGTGGACTCGGCGGGCCGCACGTGGACCGTCAACGGTGCCGCCAGCATCACCAACCGACGCACGCGGCTCAGCCACGAGCTGGCCGCCTACCCCACAGAGTGGCACCCGTCCGGGGCGCACGCATGGGTGGACGCACAGACCGCGGGCATCCTGCGCCGTCTGCGCCGTGGTGAGCACGCCCTGGACTCCACCCTGCGCCGCCGGATCCCTAGCTTCTCCCCGTTGGCGTACTGGCCGTGTGAGGAGGGCGAGAACGCCACCCAGGCCTACTCGCCGATCGCTGGGGTGTCCCCGCTGTCCCTGGCCCCGGCAAACTGGGCGGCCGACGACTCCCTGGCGAGCTCCAACCCGCTGCCCACCATCAACAGCAGCACCTCGACGCCCTGTCTCATGAACGGCCGCGTCCCCACCCCGGCCACGGCCCTTACCGCGTGGCACGTGCAGTGGGTGTACCGCATCAACACCGGCCCCGCGGTCCGG
Organism: Streptomyces sp. NPDC002838; assembly: GCF_040295365.1. Classification (NCBI taxonomy): domain Bacteria; kingdom Bacillati; phylum Actinomycetota; class Actinomycetes; order Kitasatosporales; family Streptomycetaceae; genus Streptomyces; species Streptomyces sp. NPDC002838. Next base: position 40,689 of record NZ_JBEOVF010000020.1, read on the forward strand.
CGCACGTTCATGCGGATCCTGGGCACCGGCACGATTGCCGAGTGGTACATCCAGTCCGGTACGGACGGCACGACCATCCTGGGTAAGGACGCTGACGGCACCACACTGGTCAGCCAGGGCATCGCCACCAGCACAGACCTGTTCGGCCAATGGGTGCGGGCCGAATTCAAGGCCACACAGAACGGAGGCAACGTCGACTGGAACATCACCTGGACCGACGTTGGGGGCACCGCGGGCACCTTCGGCACATCCTTCGCGGGCACCGTCGGCCGGCCAACCGAGGTGGCGTCACCGCCGAACGGTTTCAGCTCCGACCTGGACGGCATGGCCATCGGACACATCTCGGTATGGCCCTCGAACAGCACGGCCGCCTACGACGGGGCGATTGACGCGTGGACCGGGGAGACGGCCGGGGAGCGCATGCAGCGCCTCGCCGACGAGGAGACCCTGCCACTCACCGTGAGCGGCGTCGTAGCGGAGCAGACCCTCGTGGGGCCGCAGCGCCCGGACGCCGTCCTCAACTTGCTGGAGGAAGCAGCCGAAGCGGACGGCGGCATCCTGTACGAGGACCGGGAACAGCCGGCGCTGCGGTACCGGGACCGGGCGGGCATGTACAACCAGACCCCTGCCCTGGTGCTGGACTACAACGCCCCTGGGCTCGCGCCTCCGCTGAAGCCCACTGGCGATGACGATGCCACCGAGAACGATGTCACCGTCACGCGCGTGGGCGGCTCGTCGGGGCGGGCGTTCCTCGAGGAAGGCGCGATGTCGGTCCAGGCCCCACCCAACGGGGTGGGGACGGGCTACGACTCGTCGTATCCGCTGAACCTGCACAGCGACGACCAGACGGAGCCCCACGCGTACTGGCGGATGCACCTGGGCACGTACGAGGGCCGCAGGTATCCGCAGGTCCACGTGATGGTGCACCAGGCGCCCGCGCTGGCGGATCAGATCCTCGCGGTCGACGTCGGGGACAAGATCGTCATCAAGAATCCGCCGCTCTGGGTGGCCCCGGGGGACATCGAGCTGATCGTCCAGGGCTACGAGGAGACGTTCAACGAGTTCGCCTGGGACATCACCTTCAACTGCACCCCGGGGTCGCCGTGGAACGTTGCGGCGGTGGCCGATCCGACACTCGCCCGGGTGGACGCCAACCCCGGCGGCTCCACCCTCGCCGCCGCCGCGACCAGCAGCGCCACCGAGCTGCTTGTGCACACTCCCTCGCGGGGCGCCCTGACCGCCCGCCCGTGGATCACCTCCACCGACCGGCTGTCGACCAACCCGGACTTCGAGGCGGACCTGACCGGCTGGGGATCCAGCGGCGCCACCCTCGCCCGGGTCCCCACCCCGGGGCCTGCGCCATTCAGCGGCGCCTGGAGTCTGGAGATCACCCCGGACGGGGTGTCCTCGCTGGCCTACGCCTTCTCCAGCCCGGTCACGGTCGTCCCCGGCACGACGTACCGCCCTTACGGGTGGCTGCGCAGCAACGTCGCCGGGGCCGCTGACCTGAACGTCAACTGGTACGACGGGGCAGGCGTGTACCTGTCCACCAGCACCGTCAACCACACGCTCGTGGCGGACACGTGGACGGAGTACGCGGGCGCCTTCGCCGCGCCGGTGGGCGCGGCGACCGCCCGGGTGCTGCCCACCCTCGCGTCCACCCCGCCCGCCTCGCGCAAGCTGCTCGCCGACGTGGTTCTGCTCAGCACTGGCGCTACGGGCGAGTACGCCCGCGAGTTCCCCTACGACATCCGCTTCGGCGGAGAGACCGCCCGCGTACTGGCCAACTCGCCGGCCGTCCTCGACACGTTCGGCCGCACGGTCGCGGGCGGCTGGGGGACCGCGAACACCGGGCAGGCCTGGACCCTCGTCGGCGCTGCCGCAGACTTCGCTGTCGGCAGCGGCTACGGGTCGGTCACCCAGCCGGCCACGGGCATCGCCCACCTGACCCTCATCCCTGCGCCGGGGCCGGATGTGGACCTGTATGTCGACGTGGCCACCGACCAGCTCGCCGCCGGAGCAAGCCTGTTCGGCGGGCCAATCCTGCGAGCATCCAGCAACGCGGATTTCTACATGGCCAGGGTCGACTTCACCACGGCGGCCGGCATCGCACTGACCCTGCGCAAGCGGGTCGCGAACGTGGAATCCCAGCTCGCCGCCTACACCAGCCCCCTCACCCACGTGGCGGGCACGTTCTACCGGGTCCGCTTCCGGGCGCAGGGCACCGCGCTGAAGGCGAAGATCTGGCTCGCGACCGCCCCGGAGCCAGGCCTGTGGCATGCCGAGGCCACCGACTCCGCTCTGACCACGGCCGCGAACCTCGGGACGAGGTCGTTCTCCAACACGGGCAGCACGGCCGTGAACCCGCAGCTCAGGTTCGACAACGTCCATCTGCGCACCCCGCAGCGGATGACCGTGCTGCGCTCGCTGAACTCCGTCATCAAGGCCCACGGCGCGGGGGCCGAAGTCCGCGTCGCCAATCCGGCCCGCGTCGCCCTGTAAGGAGGTGATCTCGAATGGCCTTCGAGGTCTGGCAGCCCGGCATGATCATGACGGAAGAGCGGATGGCGTCGATCTCCCCGACCTGGGAGGACTGGGTACCGACCTGGGTCACATCATCAGGTTCCGCGACGCCATCGTTCGGCAACGCCGTTCTGACGTGCCGCTACGCCCTCTCCGCCACCACGTGCTGCGGGAAGTTCGACGTGGCGTTCGGCAGCACGACCAGCTTCGGTACCAGCCCGACGACCGGCGACAACTGGCGCTTCGGCCTGCCGGTGGCGGCGTCGGCCTTGCACAACGTGGCCGGATTCGCCGAGCTCAACGCATCGACCGGGGCCCGCGTGGTCGCCCGTATCCGCCTGACCACAACCGCGGCTTTCGAGCTGGAGGTCTCATCGGGCAGGCCCGACGCCACAGCCGTCGCCTTCACCGGCCTCGTGGATGCTTTGACGCCCTGGACCTGGACCTCCGGCAACACCATTCGCGGCACCTTCCAGTACGAGATCGCCAACTGACCGAGCATCACCCGACGCCCCGCGCCGCCCGGCCGGGGCTTTCTTCATGCCCAGGAGGGCCCATGGCTCAGCAACCGATCCCGCCCGATCTTGGGCAGAAGGCCTACGCCGCGTACCGCGAGGCGACCGGGGGACGCACCCACGACGGGCGCTTCATGCCCGCGTGGGAGGACCTCGGAGAGCAGATCCAGGGCGCGTGGACGGCCGCAGCCGTGGCCATCCACACGGACGCCCTGGCCGGTGGTGCGTGATGCAGCTGATCACTCGCAAGCAGCTCGGCTGGCCTGCTTCCGCTGCTCCGCTCCAGGCCACGACCAAGGGCGTCAAGGTCCACTACACCGGCGGACACGTCCCGACGGCCGTCCTGAAGGACCACAGCCTGTGCATCGCGCTGTGGCGGGACATCCGCGAGGCGCACCTCGCCAACGTCCACGAGAACTACAGCGACGTGGCGTACAACTACGCGGCATGCGGCCACGGCTACGTCCTCGAGGGCCGGGGCATCGGCAAGCGGACCGGCGCCAACGGCAACCAGGTGCTGAACCGGGCGCACTACGCCGTGCTCGGCCTGATCGGCTCCAGTGGCGTGATCGAGCCGACCGACGAACTGCTCAACGCGATCCGCGACGCGATCGAGCACCTCCAGGAGCACGGCGCCGGGGAGGAGATCAAGGGTCACCGGGACGGCAAGGCCACCGCGTGCCCGGGCGGCCCGCTGTACGCGTGGGTGCAGAAGGGCGCGCCCCGCCCCGGCGGGAAGCCTGCGGATGGCGGCACGCACACGGTGAAGGCCGGGGACACACTGACCGCCATCGCGAAGCGGTACAGCACCACCGTGGGCGCCATCGCGTCGGCGAACGGGCTGAAGGACCCGGACCGGATCTCGGTCGGGCAGCAGCTGACCATCCCGGACGGCAAGGCGCCCACCGCGAAGCCGTCCCGGCCGGTCGTCGACTTCTCGCGCGTGCGCGAGGCGGCCCTGAAGAACCCCCCGGCGAAGGGACAGCCGGTCACCTACGCGGGCGTGAAGACCGTGGAGGACGCCCTCGTGAAGGAGGGGCTCCTCTCCAAGAGCCTGGCGGACGGCCACTTCGGGAGCGCCACCGTCACGGCCTACGCGGGCTGGCAGCGCCGCTGCGGCTGGCGCGGCGCCGCCGCCGACGGCATCCCCGGCAAGGCATCGCTCACCAAGCTCGGCAAGCGCCGCGGCTTCGACGTCAAGGAGTAACCCATGCCTGCACCCTCGTTCCCCTCCTCCGAAACCGTCCTGAAGACGGCATCCACCTACGGGCGCGACCTGCTGGAGCGCACCCTCGCCACGTTCCTCCAGGCGTTCATCGGCGGCATCGTCGTCACCCAGCCCCTCGACGGCAGCATGTGGCATGCGGCCGCGGCCGGCGGTGTCGGCGCAGTCCTCGCCCTGGGCAAGGGCCTCGTCGCGCGGTGGCGGGACGTGACGAACTCGGCATCCCTGGCCAAGGGGGTCTGATGACGCCTCCGGAGTCGACTCAGGTGGCTGTCGAGCTGGAGCGGCTCCGGGGGGCGGTGGATACCGGGTTCGCCACACTCAACGGCCGGTTGGACGTCACGCTCCAGCGGCAGACGCAGAGTGAGGCGGACATTGCCGAGCTGCGGGCGGATGTGGAGATGTTGAAGCGGTCGCGGTGGCCGCTGCCGTCTCTGGCTGCGGTGTGCGCTCTGGCTGCTCTGGCGCTGACGTTGTACGAGATCGCTGCCCGCTGAAACGGTTTGCCCCCTCTCGCCTTCGGGCGGGAGGGGGCCCTTCGCGCGTTTTGCCCCCTAAGTTGCGAGCAACTCGGCCGAGCCGTATAGCAATACGAGAAATTTCTAGCAACCAGTGCCCGTGCTTGCGCCATGCCGAGCACACTGAGCATTCCAACCGACACGAAGGGTTGAGATCATGGCACTTGAGTTCCTCGGCAGTAGCAACACGTCACAGGGCGGCGGCTGCCCCAGCTTCTACCGCGACACCGAGACCGGCGACATCGTCGTCCAAGGCCTCGCGCTCACCGACCCCGAGAAGCGGGCGCAGCTGCTGAAGGTCAAGCCCGGCGAAGACGCCGTCGTAGTGCCGGCCGTCCTGTTCGCGCTCCACGCCGAGAGGGTGGCTGGTGCCTGAGCTGGTAAGCGGCGAGGAGTTTCTCCAACTCTTCCGCGACATCGAGCACACCGCCTACCGTCTGGAGGTACGCACTTCGTACGGCATCCCCGAGGAGGACGAGCCGTACCGCCACTTCCTCCAGGGCGACGATCCCGGCCTCGACTGGTTCGAGCCCTGGCTGGAGTTGATGCGGAAGGAGACGGGGAAGGGCAAGCGGGTGGAGCGCGTCCGCGTCATCGACCAACCCCCCTCCGACTACCTGCGGTTCGAGCTGTGGGGCACCCCGTACAACCTCGCCGCAGGCGAGGACATCCGTTATCTCGCGAGGCCTCAGGCCCACGCCCTGGGGCTTCCCGAGTACGACTACTGGCTGTTCGACAGCCGGACCGTGGCGCGGCTCCAGTTCGGCGAGCATGACCGCTTCCTCGGCGTCGTGCTCTCCGACGACCCCGCCGACGTCCTACGCCACGTGCAGTGGCAGGGCGCGGCGTGGCACCATGCGATCACCTTCGAGAACTACCAGAAGGAGAACGCGCCTCCCCGGTGAGCGACTACCAGACAGCCCGGTTCGCACTCGGCGCGCGGCTTCGTGAGCTGCGCGCCGATGCCGGGTTGAACGGCAAGACACTCGCGGAACGGCTGGGCTGGCCCGCCTCGAAGGTCAGCAAGATTGAGACCGGTAAGCAGGCGCCGTCCACCGACGACCTGCGCGCGTTGGCTGAGGCCCTCGGCGCCCCTGATGCACTCCCCGAGCTGACAGGCCGCCTGCGCACCCTGGAGACCCACTACGCGGCGTGGAGGCGGCAGCTTGCGGCGGGCGTACGCGCACGCCAAGAGGCGTGGCAGGCGACGGAGGACACCGCGGGGACGATCCACAACTTCGAGTCCGCCTGCATCCCCGGCCTCCTTCAGACCGCCGAGTACGCCCGGCACATGTTCCACCGCACCACCACCTTGCACCGCACTCCTTCAGACATCGAGGCCGGCGTCAACGCGAGGATGCAGCGCCAGCAGGCCCTCTACACCCCCGGCAGGGACTTCCGGTTCCTGATCTGGGAGGCCGCCCTGCACACGATCCTGTGCCCTCGCGAGGTGATGGCCGGGCAACTAGACCGGCTCGCCGGGGTATTCGGCATGGCCACCGTGCAGCTCGGCATCGTGCCCCTGGGTGCGGATCTGACTGTGGTCCCCACCCACGGCTTCTGGCTCTTCGACGACCAGCTGGTGATGGTGGAGACGATCGGAGCCGAGCTGAGGCTGACCGATCAGACAGAGGTCGCCCTGTACCAGACCGTGTGGGGCGAGCTTGAGCGGGCGGCCGTGACCGGCAGTCAGGCGTACCGCCTCATCGCCCGTGCGAGGGCCGCGCTCGAGCTGATGTGAGCAAGCGCTGGAACCCCCGGCGTCCTCGGGAGAAATTCCGAGAAATCGCCGCCCATTGCCGCAACCCGCCTCCCTATGGTCCTGGCTATGGCCCTACCGACACAGCCCGTCGCGCAATATGAGGCCGGGAACGCGTGGCTCGCCGACTGCACCGCGGACCCGGATCTCGTACGCGAAGCATGGGACGCGGAAGCCCTCGCCCCGATCGTCTCCGGCAAGCACTGGCTCGTCGCCGAGTCCCGTCTCAGCAACGGCCTGCCGGCCGCCACGCGTATCCGCGAGGAGCAGCGGGGGCCCGTGCTCGCCGACGGGGTGCTGGATCGGGCGTGGTGGCTGGTGCCGCTGGACGCAGTGGAGGAGCTGGCCGATGTACGGCAGCTGCTGGTGCACCCCGCGGGCTGGACGCTGCACTGCCCGGCGTTGAAGTCGTACTACGAGAACCGGTTCTGGCTGTGGTGCCCCGACGGCTCGGGCCAGCTCACCGACCCTGCCGTACTCGCCGCCGCGTTCGGCCCCGGCGGCTCCCGACGTCACTCGGAGGTACCAGCATGACCACGATCATCGACACTCCGGAGCTCGGCCGGCTGCTCGTCGAGTCCGCGGCGAGAGACCGGGACCGCATCGCCGCGCAGGCCCTTGCCGAGGAGGAGACGATCCTCGCGCTACCCAAGGTGCGCCGGCTCCTCGTTGTCGAGGACAGAGGGCGCCCGACCGCGCGGTGGGAGAACCTGATGGGCCACCAGTACACGCTGAACCTGAACAGGCCGCAGTTCGCGTTCCTCGGCCTCGTGCTGTCGATCCTCAGCATGGGACACATCGCCCTGGCGGCCGTCGAAGACCTCGACGAGCGGCGCCTGCTCATCATCCAGCGGGCCATCCTGCAACTCTCGGGCAACAACACGATCGCCGTCGGTACCCGGGTGTAGACGTCGCGGCCGTCTCTGTTCCCCCCGTCGGGGGTAGCCGCTCATTGGACGAGATCTGAGACAGGAATGTCTAGGGCGGCGGAGATCCTCAGGAGGTGGCCGTATCGGGGGTCGCTCTCGCCGCGCTCGATGCGCTGGAGTGTGCGCCGGTCGATGCCGGTCAACTCTGCGAAGGACTCCTGTGTGTGGTTGGCGTGGAGGCGTAGGTCCCGGATGCGGTTGCCCAGCTCGCGACGTCGTTCGAAGATCCATTCAGCGTTGTCGCGAGGCACTCGACAAACCTGGGACCTGCATGTTCACATGTCAGCGTCACTGGTGTCGCTTTTATCGATCTTGAATCTATGGCGCAGTGCGCGCCCCTTGAGCGCCCGTCCCGGTGTGGTCGCCGGAAGCCTCTACCCGGGGCGGGTACGCCCGCCTCGTCGGTGTCCCGGAAGACACTGACGAGGCGGGTTCACGGCCCCGTCCGTCCGCTACCCCCGTGGCGGATGGGCGGGGCCTCGTTGCGCCTCTCCCGGATGCGGGGCAGGCACCGCCGTCTCACACACATCTCACAGACCTGGTGTGAGACGGCGGCCACGGACCACTGTTCTCACCTTCTCCTGGACCGTATGGACGTCAGGAGACGAATAAGACGCTCTCGACGTCATAGTCCGTGTCGTGAAGATGTGGTCCCAGCACGGGTGAACGGCAGTTGAACGATACGCACGCGTGGCGCCGTCAATGGCAGGGTGAGCAGCATGGATGGTCGTGACCTGGTGCGTTCGATGAAGACGGTCGGTTCGGTGGGGGCGGCCCAGGGGTTGCGTACCGTTCGCGCCGCGTGGCGCAGGAGGCGTGCCGATGCCACGGGGCTGCCACAGCGGGGGGCCGAGCGCGCGCGGGTTCCGGGGCCGGTGCGGGAGGTGGAACCCGGGCCCGGGGGCGGTGTCATCCGGTTCAGCCGCTCCGAGCTACGGATCACCGTGGCCGCCAGCGGGGCCGTCTTCTGGGGCTGGGACGGAGCCGGTCCCGAGCCGTCGTACGCGCTGGCCGGGCGCTGCCCGGAGCCGGATCTCCGGGCGGTGCTGGAGCCGGACAAGGACGGCGGCTGGCGGGTGGTGGCGGAACGGGTGACGGTCGTCGTATCGCGGCACGGAGCGGTCGAGGTGCGGACGCCCGGTGGTGTGACGTTGCGCCGGGATCTGCCTCCCCGGTGGTGGGAGCCCGTGGGCGGCGGTCCGGCGCGCTGGATGCAGCGGTCGGAGGTGGCCGCGGACGCGCGGTTCTTCGGGCTCGGCGGGCGGTCTTCGGGCCCTCGGCTGCGGGACGGGACGTACCGGCTGTGGAACACCGACCCGGGACGTCCCTTCGGCCCCGGCGACGATCCGTTGTACGTCACGATGCCGGTGCAGCTGGTGGTCGCCGATGCGGCTACGCATCTGATGTTCCACGACTCGTCGTGGGACGGCACGGTGACGCTGCGGGAGGGCGAGGAGGGTGCCGGGTCCGGGCACGACCGGGCCGGCACGGCGGAGCTGCGGATGGACGGCGGTCCCCTGCGTTGCTGGCTGATCGTGGGCACCCCCGCGCGCGTGCTGCTCGCCTGGGCCTCGCTCACCGGGGCGGCCGCGCTGCCGCCCGCGTGGGCGCTCGGGCACCATCACGCGCGGTGGGGCTTCGGCAGTGAGCAGGAGGTGCGGCGGATCGTTTCGGGCTATCTGGAGCGTGGTCTGCCGCTCGACGCGGTCCATCTGGACATCGACCACTACGACGCCCACCAGGTGTTCACCGTCGACCAGGAGTGCTTCCCGAAGTTGCCGCAGCTGGCCGAGGAGCTGCGGCGGGGCGGGGTCCGGCTGGTGTCGATCATCGATCCCGCGGTCAAGGACGCCCCGGGGAACGCCGTGTTCGACGGCGGGACGGACGAGGACGCGTTCGTGCGGGACGCGGCGGGACGGCTCGTGAGAGGCGTCGTGTGGCCCGGTGAGGCGGTCTATCCGGACTTCACGCATGCGCGCGTGCGACGGTGGTGGGGGCGCCTCTACGAGGAGCGGCTCGCCCAGGGCTTCTCGGGCTTCTGGCACGACATGAACGAGCCCACCTCGTTCACCGCCTTCGGGGAGTCGACGCTGCCGCGGTCGGCCCGGCACTCCTTGGAGGGTCGGGACGGTGACCATCGCGAGGCGCACAACGTCTATGCGCTGTGCATGGCCCAGGCCGGCTACGAAGGGCTGCGCGAGTTGGCACCTCGGGAACGGCCCTTCGTCTTCTCACGCTCCGGCTGGGCGGGCATGCAGCGCTACGGGGGCACGTGGTCCGGTGACGTGGCCACGGGATGGCCCGGGTTGCGGGCCTCATTGTCGCTGGTCATGGGGCTCGGGCTGTGCGGGGTGCCGTATTCGGGGCCGGATGTGGGCGGCTTCGACGGGAGTCCGTCGCCCGAGCTCTATCTGCGGTGGCTCCAGCTGGGCGCGTATCTGCCGCTCTTCCGCACGCACGCGAGTCTGCGGGCCGGGCGCAGAGAGCCGTGGGAGTTCGGCGACGAGGTGCTGGAGCACGCGCGCGTGGCGCTCGTGGAACGCCGGCGGCTGCTGCCGTACTTCGTGACGCTGGCGCATCTGGCCCGGCGTACGGGGGCGCCCTATGTACGGCCCCTGTGGTGGTCGACGCCCGAGGACCGCGCGCTGCGTGACTGCGAGGACGCCTTCTTGCTGGGCGACTGCCTGCTGGTGGCGCCGGTGCTCGACCCGGGCGCGGACCGGCGGGCGGTGCAGTTGCCGCGGGGGCGGTGGTACGACACGGCGACGGAGAAGGTGTACGAGGGTCCGGCTCAGGTGCTCGTGGACGCCCCTTTGTCGCGGATTCCGGTGCTCGCGCGCGCGGGTGCCGTCGTCCCGGTACGCGGGGACGACGGTGGGCTGGAACTGGAGGTGTGGGCGCCCGCCCTGGGACGGACCGGGGGCGGGCTGGTCGTGCCGGACGCGGGCGACGGCTGGGAAGAGCCGGAGATCGAGCGCTACGTCACCCGCTGGGAGGGCCGGCAGGTGGTCGTCGAGCGGGAGGGCGAGGACGGCGTGAGCGAGCCGCCTCACCCGGTGCGGGTACGAGGGCTCGGGGCGAGCTGAGGTCAGAGGTAACGGCCCTCGAACCATGCCCGCACGGCCAGGGTGTGCAGAGGGAAGGCGAGCTCCTCCGGCCTGCGCAGCAGGTGCCGGCCCTCTGTCTCGTCCGTGGCGGCGGAGAGTGGCAGGCCGTCGGCCGGGCGCTCCGGCAGGAGCCCGAACAGCAACAGGTGTCCGTCCGGCGAGCTCATCGCGTCGACGAGCCGTACGTCGCGGCTCGCCGCGTCGATGCCGGTCTCTTCCTTGAGCTCACGGACGACGGCCTGCCGCCAGTCCTCACGGTCGTCGATGTAGCCGCCGGGCAGTGCGGTGCCCCCGCGCGCGGGGGCGATGCGCCGGGTGATGACGACCAAGGCGGTGCCCTGTGTGTCATACACGGGCTGGAGGGCCACCGCGACCGGGAGCGGATTGCGGTAGGCCACGGTGGCGCAGGCCGGACAGGTACGGGGCCAGCCGGAGACGCCCTCTCCGTAGGGCACTCCGCAGCTGGAACAGTGGGTGCCTGGCCCCAAGTTGTGGGTTGAGTGCTGAGATTCGGACACGCGCGGACTGTATCCGATCACTGGAAGGGCGTCTTCCGGGGGCAGCTCAGTGTCTCCCTGTCAGGGACTTCGAGGACACCGGGAAGTCGAAGTAGGTGTCGGGGTAGAGCTCGGGTTTGTACGTGTAATGCCACCATTCCTCGGCGAGATTGACGAATCCGAGGCTCTCCAGGGTGCTCTTGAGCAGCAGTCGGTTGGCGCGCTGTGCGCCCTGGACGCGTGGGTCGAGGGTGTGCGAGAGGGTGTCGAAGCAGTCGAATCCGGTACCCATGTCGATGGAGTTGTCCGGGAAGCGCTCCTCTTTGGGGGCGTAACAGGGCACCAGCGGCTCTCCGGGCACGTAGGGCCTGGTCGGCTTGGCGGGCAGCTTCACGATCGTGAGGTCCATGGTCGAGCCGCGGCTGTGGCCGGATTTCTCCGCGATGTAGCCGTCCTCGAACAGACGGCTCTTGTCGACGTTCGGGTAGAACTCGCCCTTCATGGCTTGGTCGTCGAGGTCCTGGGCCCAGCGGACGAAGTGGTTCACGGCGCGCTGCGGCCGGTAGCAGTCGTACACCTTGAGCGTGTAGCCCTTGCGGAGCAGTTTCAGCTGCGCCGCGTGGAGCGCCTTCGCGGCCGGCCGGGTGAGGATGCACAGGGGCTGCTGGTAGCCGTCGATGCGCTCGCCGACGAAGTTGTGCGGGGTGAAGTAGCGCATCTCCTGGATGATCGTCGGGTCCACGGTTCTCAGGGCCACGAAGTCTGCGGTCGCTTTGGGCTCGGTGTGCCCCCGGGCGGTGGTGGATGCGGCGGTCATGGCCAGCAGGGCGGCGAGCACGGTGAGCAGCCCGCGTACTGCGCTGGAGAGTCGTGTCATGTCCCCTGCATCTATCAGAGGCGCGTTCCATCGGGGAAGCGATCGGATGCAGTTCGCCTCCCAATGGAGGAACGTGACAGACGCCCTGCCCATGGAGCACCGCCCGTGGCACACTTCTGACGTACCGTCAGATTTGGCGTCGGGGAGGGACCTTGTCGCGTGCACGTATGCCTGTGGTCGCCAGGTGGTTCGCCGGCGACGGGGGCGATTTCCGGCTCCTCGGCACACGCTGCGCGGCGTGCGCCTCGGTCTTCTTCCCCCGCGAGGACGCCCACTGCCGAAATCCCGGGTGCTCCGGCGGCGATCTGGAGGAGATCCCGCTCTCGCAGCGCGGGCGCGTCTGGTCGTACACGGACAGCCGCTACCGCCCGCCGTCACCCTATGTGACCGATCCGGAACTTCCGTGGGAGCCGTACACGTTGATCGCTGTGGAGCTCGAGGCAGAACGGATGGTGGTACTGGGACAGGCGGCCCCCGGGATCACTGTCGCCGATCTGGCGGTGGGCATGGAGGTGGAGGTCGTGTCCGGCGTGCTCCATGAGGACGCGGAGACGGTCTGGACGACCTGGCAGTGGCGGCCGACGGGGGTGACGGCGTGACAGGAGAGGTGGCGGTGCTCGGCGCGGGCATGCACCCCTGGGGCAAGTGGGGGCGCCGCTTCGTGGAGTACGGAGCGGTGGCGGCCCGGGCGGCCCTGGCAGACGCGGGACTGGACTGGCGGGAGGTCGGCTCGATCGTCGGCGCGGACACCGTGCGCGGCGGCTATCCGGGGTATGTGGCGGGGGCCACGTTCGCGAAGGCGCTGGGCTGGCAGGGGGCCCGGGTCGCGAGTGTGTACGCGGCGTGCGCGTCGGGGGCGCAGGCCGTCGACATCGCGCGCGGGCAGATCCTTTCGGGTCTCGCGGACGTGGTGCTCGTGGTGGGCGCCGATGCCGCGCCGAAGGGCTTCTTCCGGCCCGCGGGCGGTGATCGGCCCGACGACCCGGACTGGCTGCGCTTCCGGGTCCTGGGAGCGACCAATCCGACGTACTTCGGGCTGTACGCGCGGCGGCGGATGGCCGTGCACGGGGACACACCGGGGGACTTCGCGCAGGTCAAGGTGAAGAACGCCGCATCGGGCGCGCTGAATCCGTATGCGCGCTACCGCAAGCGGGTCACCGCCGAGGAGGTCGCCGCCTCGGCGGTGGTCGCCGATCCGCTGCGGCTGCTCGACATCTGCGCCACCTCGGACGGAGGCGCGGCTCTGGTGCTGTCCAGTATGGAGTTCGCGCACCGGCGCGGGGTGGCCGACCCGGTGCGGATCAGGGCCGTGTCCACGGTGACGCCGCGTTACCCGAACACCGTGCTGGATCTGCCAGACATCGCGACGGACTCCGCGGTGGCGGCCGAGCCCGCCGCCGGGACGTTCCGGGCGTCGATCGCGCACGCCGCCTACGAGGAGGCGGGCATCGGCCCCGAGGATCTGTCCCTCGCCGAGGTGTACGACCTGTCCACCGCCCTGGAGTTGCAGTGGTACGAGGATCTCGGGCTGTGCGGGGACGGCGAGGGGGCGAAGCTGCTCCGGGAGGGTGCGACGGCCCTGGGTGGGCGAATACCGGTGAACACCAGTGGCGGGCTCGCCTCCTTCGGAGAGGCCGTTCCGGCGCAGGCGATCGCCCAGGTCTGCGAAGTGACCTGGCAGTTGAGGGGCGATGCGGGCGACCGGCAGGTCGCGGGCGCGCGCGTGGGCATCACCGCGAACCAGGGGCTGTTCGGGCACGGATCGGCGGTGATCGCGGTGCGCTGAGGAAGGGGCGGGCCGGGGCGACCGGAACGACGTGGCCGGGCGGGCCGGGCGGTGCCGCGAAGCGGACCAACGGGAGCAAGGGCTTTCTCGTACGCTGCGTGACCGACCCGGAATCCTGCGTGAACGTCTCATGAACTGGGCCTGGGCGTGCGCCGACAGCGCCATCATGCTCCCGTGCACTCCTGGACGGACACTCTCCGCTTCGCCTTCCAACCGGTGGTCAATCTGACGACCGGCGGGGTCGCGGCGTTGGAGATACTCGCCCGGCCGGAGACCGGCGACGTCCTGGCCGAAGCCCGTCGGGATCCCGAACTCGACGGCCGGCTGGCGGTGTTGGCGGTTCGTACGGCGGCTCGCCGGGAGACGCTGTTGCCGCTGCACGTCAACGTGTTCGCCGGCACCCTCGCCGACCTCGGTGGGCTGACTCCGCTGCACGACGCCGTGCGGGCGGTGGGGCGGCTGCCCTGGGAGGTGACGGTCGACGTCGGCCCGCCGTACACGCACGTGCCCCAGCAGGCACTGCTGGAGGCGGTCGCCGGGCTGCGGGAGCAGGGCTTCCGGATCAGCGCGGACGGCATCGGGGACGGGGACGTACCCCTGCGGCTGCTCATCGATCTCGCGCCCGACCTGGTGAAGCTCGACGCGTCGCTGCTGGCTCGGTCGGCGGCGGTGCGCGCGATGCGGACGCTGTGCGACGAGCTCGGCGCGCTGCTCGTCGTAGAGGGCGTGGAGACCGAGTTGCAGTGCGCGGCCGCGCTGTCGGCGGGTGCGCAGCTGGCGCAGGGCGAGCTGTTCGCACCGCCGTCCCGGCTGCCCGCCGCGGACGTATACGTTCCGCCCCGCTCCGCCGACGTTGTCGGGACGCCTCGCTCGGGGCCGTCGGTGCGGGAGTTCGTACGGCCCGCGGCGCTGTTGCCCGACACCGCGTCCGCAAGTCAGGTGCGGGCGCTGCTGACCGGCTCGCCCGACGTGTCCGGGGTGCTGCTCGTGGACCGGGACGGCGTGCCGGTGCGCTCGGTGCACCGGTCCCGCTTCCTGCTGTCCATGTCGGGACGCTACGGGCATGCCCTGTACGCCGATCGACCCGCCGCCAGACTCGGCGACCCGCCCCGGACGGTGGGCGTCGACGCCACCGCGTGGGAAGTCCTGGACGTGGTGGCCGTGGGCGACCGGGACCGCACGTCGGACGACGTGGCCGTGGCCGACCGGTACGGCCGGTGTGTGGGCGTCGTACGGCTCGCGGATCTCGTACGGGCGCTGGCCGAGAGCCGGGTCGAGGAGGCGGCCGGACTCAATCCACTGACCCGGCTGCCCGGTTCGGACGCGATCACCGGGGAGGTGGACCGGCGGATCGCGGACGGGAGGGCGTTCGCGCTGAGTTGGCTGGACGTCGACCACTTCAAGCAGGTCAATGACGGGGCCGGGTTCGCGGCCGGCGACGAGTTGATCCGGTCGGTGGGGCGGGCGCTGCAGCATGCCGCGTCCGGCAGTACGCGCGTGGGCCACATCGGTGGGGACGACTTCCTGGTGCTGGCTGATCCGGAGGGGCTGGATCCGCTGGCCGCCTCCGTGTTGGACGTCCCCTGGACAGCGGGTGGGCGTCCCGTCACGCTGTCCCTGGCCACGGTGTTGTGCACGCCGGGCAGTGTGACGGACCACCGCGAGGCGGCCGCCTGTCTGGCGCCGCTGAAGCAGGCCGCGAAGGCGTTGGACGGAGGGAGTTGGGTGCTCGGCCGCGCCGGGCTGGCCGGGCACGAGATCCGTCGCGGGTCGGGGGCGGCGGCCGCTCGGGCGGGGTAGGCGGGCGAACGCCGGGTGGACAGCCGCTCGGGAGACTCGGGCGCCCAGACGGCCGCCTTCGGGCGGGACCTCCGCGACCTGGCTCGGCTCGACCGAAACTCCGGGCCAAGCCTGTCTGCCGGCTCCTGCGCGTCTGCCGTCTGCTTCTCGACGATCCGGGTGCCCCCGGGGCGCTCCGGCCTGGCGTGGATCGAGACCGCCCTCGCTCCCGTGGCGAGGTGAAGTCGGCGTTGTGCACGCGCGCGTGGCGGCGAGGTCCCCCGTTCAGCGTGGACAAGCGCCTGACCGTGCAGGCCCTTCGACAGCGTGAACCGCAGCGCGCCACTCGATCCCGTGCTCAGGGCAAAGCGTTCGCGGGTGTGTCGCTCAGCGTGGAGACGCGGTGATCTGTACGCGATGGCTGTCGTTGTCGGAGAGGAACGACGCCAGCGCCCGCCCCTGCTCGGCGACGGTGGAGCGGTCGGCTCGGGAGAAGCGGCGCAGCGGGGTGACGATGACGGTGCCGGCCTCGACGCTCCAGGTCGCGGCGACCCGGCCGTCGACCAGGACCACGCGAGCGCCGGCGACCGAGAGGCCGCGGTGGGCGTCGTCGATGATCCGGCCGCGGTCGTGGTAGCCGAGGAGCGCGTTGTCGAAAGCGGGCAGGAACCGCACCGGCGCGGGTGTGTCGGGGTCGGGGCGCGGCGCGTCGGGGAGGTCCCACAGTTCCCGGCCGCGCTCGTCGCGGAAGGTGACCAGTTCCTCGCGTATCGCGGCGATGGCGGCCGGCAGTCCGGCGAGGCCGCACCAGGCGCGCAGGTCGGCCGAGGCGGCGGGGCCGAACGCGGCCAGATAGCGCCGTACCAGCGCCTGGCCCACAGGATCGGAGCCGTCCGGGGACGGCGGGTCGGCCTCGCGACCCAGCCAGGACGAGAGCAGGACGTTGCGCACGCCCGCCCTCGTCCGCCACAGCCCGCGCGGTGGCAGCTGCGCCACCGGGACGAGGGCGCCGATCAGCATTTCACCCAGCGCCCGCGGCCCCGGCGTCGGCCAGCGCTCGGCGAGTGCCCGCGTGAGCTCGGTCATCGAGCGTGGCTCGCCGTCGGACATCACCGCCCGGCCCGCCGCCGCGAGTTCGTCGAGATCCACCCCGTCGAGCTCGCGGCGGTAGACCCCGAGTACCCGTTGGCGCAGCATGGTTTCGTGGCGTGCCCGCCAGGCCAGAGCGTCGTCGGCGGTGACGAGGTGGACGGTGCGGCGCATGAGGTGGGTCCGCACAACGCGCCGCCCCGTCAGCAGGTCCGAGAGCACCGACGGGTCGAACGCGCGCAGTCGGGACCAGAGCCCGACGAACGGCTCCTGCGGTTCCTGCGCTTGCAGACCGCCGAGGTGCGCGACGGCGTCGATGACCGGTACGTCGGCGCGATCGAGCAGCAACTGCCGGGCCAGCGTGGCGCGGTTGAGCGCCCGGGTGTCGAGAACGGTCATCGGGGTCATGACGCGGCGCGCTCCTGCATACCGGTCCGTCCCGGCTCGCCCATCTTCACAGTGACGTCGGTCCCTTCGAATCCGTGGAAGCCTTGAGGTCAGGGCCGGACGGCCGGCGTGCGGCCGCCGTCCGGTCGTGGTTCATCGCGTCCGGCGCGCAGCACCGGGTCGGGGCGGCGGCCCGATCTGGTCGAGATCCGTCACCGGTCAGGTGGACGTCTGCCCGTCGAGCGTCTCGCGCAGAATGTCGGCGTGCCCGGCGTGCTGGGCGGTCTCGGCGATGACGTGCGTCAGCACCCGGCGCACGCTGCGCACCGCTCCCGGCTCGTTCCAGGGCACCTCCGGCAGCGGGTGCGTCGCCGACAGGTCGGGGACGGAGGCGACGATCTCCTCGCTACGGGCGGCGACCTGCTCGTAGCGGGCGACGATCCCGGCCAGCGTCTCGCCGGGCAGCATGCGGAAGTCGTTCTGGTGGTCGATCATCCACTGCGGGATCTCGCGTGCGGTACCGGCCGCGAGGCCGGCCCAGGTGACATCGTCGGGCAGGTCGTAGCGCATCGCCGACGCGCCCTCGACCACGAAACGCATCCACTTCTCCTCCATGGACGCGACGTGCCTGATCAGCCCGCCCAGGCACAGGGCGCTGACCGTCGGATGGTCGCCGGCCTGCTCGTCGCCGAGCCCGCGGGTCGTGTGGGTCAGGGCGGATCGCGCGGCCGCGAGCGCGGCGAGCAGGTCGGCCCGCTCGCTGTCGGGAGTGGAGGAGGGCGTGGTCGTGGCAGACACGGTGATCGGGTCCTTCTGGTCGTTCTCGTCGTCGGGCACGGGACAACAATCACAGGGGAAGCGGTCAGGAAGTGTCCGCTTCTCAGGGCAGTCTGGGAATCATGCCGAAGACATCAGCGCGACTGCTGTCACTGCTCTCCCTGCTCCAGGCACGCCGGGACTGGCCGGGGGCGCTACTCGCCGAGCGGCTGGAGGTCAGCCCGCGCACCGTGCGCCGTGATGTCGACCGCTTGCGCGAGCTCGGCTACCCGATCGTGGCCGCCAAAGGCCCCGACGGTGGGTACCGGCTCGACGCCGGCACGGAACTGCCGCCGCTGCTGTTCGACGACGAGCAGGCCGTCGCCCTGGCCGTCGCACTCCGGATCGCCACCGCCACCGGCGCCGGCATCGAGGAGGCCGCGGCACGGGCGCTGACCACCGTCCGGCAGGTCATGCCCGCACGGCTGCGCCGCCGGATCGACACCCTCCAGGTCACCGCCGTCGAACGGCCCACGACCCGACGCAACCCACGGGCCGACAGCAACGTCATCATGGCGCTCAGCGCCGCCGTCCACGCCTGCGAAGTGCTGCGCTTCGACTACACGCCCGCATCCCCACCGGGAGCCACCGACGACGACCTGGCCGAACCCCCTCCGCGCCGGGTGCAGCCCCACCACCTCGTCACCTGGGGCGCACGCTGGTACCTCGTCGCCTGGGACCTCGACCGCGAGGACTGGCGCACCTTCCGCGCCGACCGGATCACCCCGCGCACCCCTACAGGGCCCCGCTTCACCCCGCGCGAACTGCCCGGAGGTGAGGTGGCCGCCTTCGTGGCCGACAGGTTCCGGGGCTCCGACGGCTCGGGCGACTGGCCCTGCCGAGGCGAGGTGGTCCTCGACCTGCCCGCCGCCGACGTGTCCCGCTACGCACGCGACGGAGTCGTCGAGGAACTCGGCCCGAACCGCTGCCGGCTCACCCTGGGCTCTTGGTCATGGCCCGGCCTGGCCGCCACCATCGGCATGTTCGACGCCGACATCGAGGTCGTCGGCCCGGCCGAGCTCAAGGACGCCTTCGCGCACCTGGCCCGCCGCTACGCCAACGCCGCAACCGACGCACCCGCCACGCCGCCTCCGATCCAATGAACCCCGCGCACGTCGATGCCTCGGTCGGCCCCAGCGCGCCCAACTCCCGCGGACGGGCCAAGCGCTGCTTCGGCTCATCCCGCAGGTGCCTCGGCCGGGGTCTTGGGCCGCCCCGAAGTCACTGCGCCTGGTTGCCGGTTCGACGAGCAGCAACCGGTCCAGCCCCGCGCGGGCGGCCCCGCTCCCACCCCCGACCAGCGCGCCGGACGCGGCCGCGCCAACGGCATGCACTCCGCCCTAGGGCGCCAAACCCGAGCCCCCAGGCCGGTTACGCTCGCGAACACCACGGCCTTCGAGCTGGGCTCCGCAGCCGGTTGTGCCCACCCACGCGCATTGAGCACCCGTACGCCCGACCGCCCGGACCAGCGGATCGGCGTACTCCTTCCGCGGGTTGGGCCAGCAGGAATCCGCGAACCCGCACGCTTCCGGCCGTGCCGGTCCACAGCTCGCGTCGGGCACGCTCAACCGCGTGCCCATCAACCGTTGTCGTCAGCGACCTTGACGCTCCCTGGACGCCGGTGAACACTTCCGGTGTCAGTCGACATCGCCGTACATTCTCGGCGTATTCAGGCACTGCTTCGCGCGGGTCCACCTGAGCCGAGGCCCGTACCCCCACGGGCGATTCGGCTGCTACGGCACGCTCGTCGCGGACGCCGGGCGGGGCGCGGGATTCTCTCTGCCCTCGGCTGTTCGCCAAGGGAACCGCACCCTGCACGGAGGACCGGGGCCGAGCGTCCCGGGCCAGGGCCTAGGAGCCGCCATGAGCAACGGAGACATTTTCGTCGGCGAAGTCATCGGCACCGCGATCCTGATCCTGTTCGGCGCCGGAGTCTGCGCCGCCGTCACCCTCAGATACTCAAAGGCACGGGCCTCGGGGTGGATCGTGATCGCGTTCGGCTGGGGATTCGGCGTGCTGGCGGGCGCGTACACCGCCGCACCCCTCTCCGGTGGGCACATCAATCCGGCCGTCACCCTCGGCATCGCCATCGACACCGGAGAGTGGGGCAAGGTCTGGGTCTATCTGCTGGGCCAGATGGTCGGGGCCATGCTCGGCGCCGTCCTGTGCTATCTCACGTACTTCGCCCAGTTCCAGGCCAATGTCCGGCAGACGGGCACCACGGAGGGCACGGCGGAGGAGCCACTTCCGACGCTCGGCATCTTCTCCACCATCCCGGAGATCCGGAACCCGGTCGCCAACCTGATGACGGAGATCATCGCGACCGTCGGGCTCGTCCTGCCGATCCTCGCCTTCGGCCTCACCAAGGGGCTGGGCGAGTCCGGAACCCAGGTGCTGATCGTCGCACTCCTGGTCGTCGGCATCGGCCTCTCCCTCGGCGGGCCCACCGGCTATGCCATCAACCCGGCGCGCGACCTCGGCCCACGCATCGTGCACACCTTCCTGCCGATCCCGAACAAGGGCACCTCCGACTGGAGTTACGCCTGGATCCCGGTCGTCGGCCCGCTGATCGGCGGAGCGCTCGCGGGTCTCATCTACAACGCGGCCTTCTGAGCGATACCCGATCCGATTTCTGAGCAGTCTTCTGAACCCAGCCCAAGGGGTAGCCATGACGGACAACGCCGAGAAGTACGTCGCCGCAATCGACCAGGGCACCACCTCAAGCCGCTGCATCGTCTTCGACCACAACGGCGCCATCGTCGCCGTCGACCAACGCGAACACCGCCAGATCTTTCCCAAGCCAGGCTGGGTGGAGCACGACGCCACCGAGATCTGGTCCAAGGTGCAGGCGGTGGTCGCCGGGGCGATCGCCAAGGCCGGGCTGCGCGCCGACCAGCTCAGCGCGCTCGGGATCACCAACCAGCGCGAGACGACGGTCCTGTGGGACCGCGCCACCGGAAAGCCCGTGCACAACGCGATCGTGTGGCAGGACACGCGCACCGCGGCCCTGTGCAACCAACTGGGCGGCGCGGACGGGCAGGACCGTTTCCGCGAACAGACCGGGCTGCCGCTGGCCAGCTACTTCTCCGGCCCCAAGGCCGTATGGCTCCTCGACAACGTGCCCGGGCTCAGGGCGCGCGCAGAGCGCGGCGAGATCGCCTTCGGCACCATCGACTCCTGGCTGATCTGGAACCTCACCGGCGGCACGGACGGCGGCCGGCATGTCACCGATGTGACCAACGCCGGGCGCACCATGCTGATGAACCTGGAGACCCTCCAGTGGGACCAGTCCATCCTGGCGGCGATGAACGTCCCTGAGGCCGTCCTGCCCGAGATCAGGTCGTCCGCCGAGGTGTACGGCACGGCCGTGGGCCAGCTCGCGGGCGTACCGGTCGCCTCCGCGCTGGGCGACCAGCAGGCGGCCGTGTTCGGGCAGGCCTGCTACGACGTGGGCACGGCGAAGAACACGTACGGCACGGGCAGCTTCCTGCTGCTGAACACCGGCAACCGGCCGGTGCCGTCGAAGAGCGGGCTGCTGACGACGATGGGCTACAAGATCGGCAGTGAGGCACCCGTGTACTGCCTGGAGGGGTCGATCGCCATAACGGGCGCGCTCGTTCAGTGGTTCCGCGATCAACTCGGCATCATCCGAACCGCCGACGAGATCGAGCCGCTGGCGGCGAGCGTGGAGGACAACGGAGGCGCGTACATCGTGCCCGCGTTCTCCGGCCTGTTCGCTCCGTACTGGCGCTCCGACGCGCGCGGAGTCGTCACCGGCCTCACCCGGTACGTCACGAAGGCACACCTCGCGCGCGCGGTGCTGGAGGCGACGAGCTGGCAGACGCGTGAGGTCGTGGACGCCATGTTCCAGGACTCCGGGGTGCGGATCACGACCCTGAAGGTGGACGGCGGCATGACGAAGAACAACCTGCTCATGCAGCATCAGGCGGACGTCCTCGACGTGCCGGTGATCCGGCCCAAGGTCTCCGAGACGACGTGCCTGGGCGCCGCGTACGCGGCCGGCCTCGCCACCGGGGTGTGGAACGACCTGGACGAGCTCAAGGCGCACTGGCAGAAGGATGTCGAGTGGACGCCCGCGATGGAGTCCTCGGTGCGCGACCGCGAGTACCACAACTGGCGCAAGGCCGTGGAGAAGAGCTTCGGCTGGCTGGAGGAAGGCGACAACTAGGCGGCACCCACCGGGCACGCGCGCGTGCGTGGTGCCACGGACCGCGGCTCGTACCCCGGTCGGCGGGGGTACGGGCCGCTCCGCGTCACGTCGTGACGGTCTGACGGTGCTCCGCGGCGTACGCCATCGCGTGCTGGACGACGCCGACGAGGACCTCCTTGACGGACCCCCGGTCGCGGGCGTCGCACAGCAGCAACGGTACGCCGTCGTCGAGGTCGAGGGCTTGACGTACGTCGTCGGCCGGGTAACGGGCGGCTCCCTCGAAGCAGTTGACGCCGACGAGGAAGGGGATGGACCGCCGCTCGAAGTAGTCGACGGCGGCGAAGCAGTCCTCCAGACGACGGGTGTCGGCGAGCACCACGGCACCGAGTGCGCCCTCGGAGAGCTCGTCCCACATGAACCAGAACCTCTCCTGGCCGGGCGTGCCGAACAGGTACAGCACGAGGTCCTCGCGCAGCGTGATGCGGCCGAAGTCCATGGCCACGGTGGTGGTGTGCTTGCCTTCCACACCGCTCGTGTCGTCGACCGGGCGTCCCGCCTCGGTGAGCAGTTCCTCGGTGCGCAGTGGCCTGATCTCGCTGACCGCGCCGACGAGCGTGGTCTTGCCCACGCCGAAGCCGCCGGCCACCAGGATCTTGAGTGTGACGGGCTCGACCGGGGGCTTGCCGCGCTCAGAACGCCCGAAGATCATCGTTCTCTTCTCCTGCTGGATGGGGGTCGGGCGACGGTGGGCCGTAGCCTCCGCCGCCGGGGGTTTCGATGACGAGTACATCGCCGGGGCCGACGTCCGTCGCGTCACGTCCGCCGAGTTCGGTGACCGTGCCGTCCGCGCGCTCCACACGGTTCGCGCCCAGGGCGCCGGGTTCACCGCCCGCCATGCCGTACGGGGGGACCCGGCGGTGCTGGGACAGCGTGGAGACGGTCATGGGCTCGTGGAACCGGATGCGGCGTACCGCGCCGTCCCCGCCGCGCCATCGTCCGGCGCCGCCACTGCCGCGCCGGACGGCGAACTCGTCGAGCTGTACGGGCAGTCGCCATTCCAGGACCTCGGGGTCGGTGAGCCGCGAGTTGGTCATGTGGGTCTGCACCACGGATGCGCCGGGGAAGCCGTCGCCCGCGCCGGATCCGGAGGCCACGGTCTCGTAGTACTGGTGGCGGTCGTTGCCGAAGGTGACGTTGTTCATGGTGCCGGAGCCCTCGGCCTGGACGCCGAGCGCCGCGTAGAGGGCGCCGGTGATGGCCTGCGAGGTCTCGACGTTGCCCGCGACGACGGCGGCCGGGGGTTCGGGCGCGAGCATGGAGCCGGGCGGCACGATGATGTCGAGCGGGCGCAGACAGCCGTCGTTGAGCGGGATGTCGTCGGCGACCAGGGTGCGGAAGACGTACAGGACTGCCGCGTTGACCACTGCGAAGGGCGCGTTGAAGTTGGTGGTCAGCTGGGGTGATGTGCCAGTGAAGTCGACGGTCGCGGAGCGCCTTTCGCGGTCCACGCGCACGCGTACGCGAATGACGGCGCCCGCGTCGGTCTCGTAGGCGTACTCGCCGTCGTCCAGGGCGTCGATGACCCGGCGGACGGACTCCTCGGCATTGTCCTGGACGTGCTTCATGTACGCCTGTACGACGTCGAGGCCGAAGTTCTCGATCATGCGGGCGACTTCGTCGACGCCCTTCTGGTTGGCGGCGATCTGGGCACGCAGGTCGGCGAGGTTGGTCTTCGGGTTGCGGGAGGGGTAGGGCGCTGCCGTGAGCAGGCGGAGGGTCTCCTCCTCGCGGAGGCGGCCGTTCTCGGCGAGCAGCCAGTTGTCGAAGAGGACGCCTTCTTCCTCGATGGTGCGGCTGCCCGCGGGCATGGAGCCTGGGGCGATGCCGCCGATCTCGGCGTGGTGGCCGCGGGAGGCGACGTAGAAGAGGATCTTCCGGTCACTCTCCGTGTTGCCTGTGTCGAAGACGGGCGTGATGACCGTGACGTCCGGCAGATGCGTGCCGCCGTGGTACGGGTCGTTGACCGCGTACGTGTCTCCCGGCCGCATCCGGGAGCGGCGCCGGATGACCTCCTTGACGCTGGTGCCCATCGAGCCCAGGTGGACGGGGATGTGCGGGGCGTTGGCCACCAGGTTTCCGTCCGGGTCGAAGAGGGCGCAGGAGAAGTCCAGGCGCTCCTTGATGTTGACGGACTGGGCGGTGGATTCCAGGCGGGCGCCCATCTGTTCGGCGATGGACATGAAGAGGTTGTTGAAGACCTCGAGGAGAACAGGGTCGGCTTTTGTGCCGAGATCGGAACTCTGTGTAATCGTCGCGCGTTCCATGACCAGATGCCCGTCGTCGGTCGTCGCGGCCTGCCAGCCGCCGTCGACGACGGTCGTCGCACTGGCCTCGGTGATGATCGCGGGGCCGGTGACGGTCTCGCCGGGGGGCAGTTCCTCGCGGCGGTGGAGGGGTACGTCGCGCCAGGCGCCGCCCGTGTGGAGGCGGACGGTTTCGGGGGCGGCGGGGTGGCCCTGGTAGGTGGCCAGGGCGGAGAGATCGGGGGGTTCGGTGATGCCGGTGGCTTCGACGGAGAGGGCTTCGACGACGATCGGGCGGTCGAGCGTGAAGGAGTACGTGGCGCGATGACGTTCTTCGAAGGCGTGCCTCATCGTGTCCGGCTCGGTCAGCTCGACGGTGAGGGTGGTGTCGGTGCCGTCGTAGCGGAGCTGGGCCCGCCGGGTGACCTGGATGCGCTCCTGGGGGACGTCCTCGGCAAGGAGTTCGGCGCGGGCGGCGCTCTCCAGATCGTCGGCGGTCTTGAGGACGCCGGGCATCGAGGCGGCCTCCAGGGGCGTCTCGACGGACTGTTCGCGCATGGCCGTGGTGTCGGCGAGGCCGATGCCGAGGGCGGAGAGGACACCGGCCATGGGTGGCACGAGGACGGTGCGGATGCCGAGCGAGTCGGCGACCATGCAGGCGTGCTGCCCGCCCGCGCCACCGAAGGTGGTGAGGGCGTAGCGGGTGACGTCGTGGCCCTTCTGGACGGAGATCCGCTTCACGGCGTTGGCGATGTTGGCGACGGCGATCTGCAGGTAGCCCTCGGCGACCTGCTCGGGAGTGCGGTCGTCGCCGGTCCGCTCGCGGATCTCGCGCGCGAGGGCGGCGAAGCGCGCGCGGACGAGTGCGTCGTCGAGGGGCTGGTCGCCTTCGGGGCCGAACACCTTGGGGAAGTGTGCGGGTTGAATGCGTCCGAGCATGACGTTGGCGTCTGTGACGGCGAGCGGGCCGCCGCCGCGGTAGCAGGCGGGGCCCGGGTCCGCGCCGGCCGAGTCCGGCCCCACGCGGTAGCGGGAGCCGTCGAAGTGCAGGACCGAGCCGCCGCCGGCCGCGACGGTGTGGATGTCCAGCATGGGCGCGCGCAGCCGGACGCCGGCGATCTGCGTGGTGAAGACGCGTTCGTACTCGCCCGCGAAGTGTGAGACGTCGGTGGAGGTGCCGCCCATGTCGAAGCCGATGACGCGGTGGAAGCCGGCGAGCTGCGACATGCGGGCCATGCCGACGATGCCGCCTGCGGGGCCGGAGAGGATCGCGTCCTTGCCGCGGAACTGCCCGGCCTCGGCGAGACCGCCGTTGGACTGCATGAACATCAGCCGCACGCCTTCGAGCTCGTCGGCGACATGCCGCACGTAGCGGCGCAGCACGGGCGACAGGTAGGCGTCGACGACGGCGGTTTCCCCGCGCGGGACGAGCTTCATCAGCGGGCTGACCTCGCTGGAGAGCGAGATCTGCGGGAAGCCGATGCGGGCGGCGAGCCGGCCGATCGCCTGTTCGTGGGCGGGGTGGAGGTGGCTGTGCATGCAGACCACGGCGACCGCGCGGATCCCGTCGTCGTATGCCTCCTGGAGGGGGCCTGCGAGGGCGTCCGGGTCGGGCGCGCGCAGGACGGTGCCGTCGGCGGCGATGCGCTCGTCGGCCTCGATGACGCGTTCGTAGAGCAGCTCGGGGAGTTCGATGCGGCGGGCGAAGATGCGCGGGCGGTTCTGGTAGGCGATGCGCAGGGCGTCGCGGAAGCCCCGGGTGATGACCAGCAGCGTCCGCTCGCCCTTGCGCTCCAGGAGGGCGTTGGTGGCGACCGTGGTGCCCATGCGGACGGCCTCGACCGGGTCCGGGGAGTCGGTCAGCAGTTCCCGGACGCCCGCGACCGCCGCGTCGGAGTACCGCGCCGGGTTGTCCGACAGCAGCTTGTGCGTCAGCAGACGGCCGTCCGGGCTTCGGGCGACGATGTCCGTGAAGGTGCCGCCCCGGTCGACCCAGAACTGCCAGCCTGTCACGTCAGTACCCCACTTCCGCGCCGCTCACAGCGCCCGGAGGCCGTTGATCACATCGCGCAGAATACTCTCGTCCGGCAGTTCCGCAGGGGGCACGGGTCGGTTCACATGGACGAATTCCGCGTCCACGAGGTCCCCGATGAGGACCCGTACCACTCCGATGGGCAGGTCGAGCTCGGCGGAGAGTTCGGCGACCGACTGGGGGGTCTCACGGCACAGGTCGACGATGTTCACGTGCTCCGGGGACAGGCTGTGGTCCCCTTCCGGGTCGTCCGCCTGGGGTTCCGTGACGACCACCGCGATGAGGTCGAGACGGTGCTGGGCCGCACTGGTTGTGCGGCCGCGCGTCATGGCGTACGGACGAACAACCGGTCCGGCCTCGTCGTCGAACCAGTGGCTTCTTCCCTGACCGTCTGTGCTCATGCCATCCCACTACCCGCCTGCGGGCAGATCGGTGCGCGGAGCGGCACCGAGATGGACACCGACCCGCTTGACCAGGAGCGTCATCTCGTACGCGACCAGCCCGACGTCGGAATCGGCGTCCGCGAGGACGGCGAGGCAGCTGCCGTCGCCGGCGGCCGTGACGAACAGGAAGGCGTCGTCGAGCTCGACGATCGTCTGCCGGACGTTGCCCGCCTCGAAATGGCGGCCCACGCCCTTGGCGAGGCTGTGGAATCCGGAGGCGACAGCCGCAAGGTGCTCGCTGTCCTCCCGGGTCAGGTCCCTGGAAAGGCCGGTCGGCAGGCCGTCGCCGGAGAGCACGAGGGCCTTGCGGATGCTCGCGACGCGGTCCACCAGGTCGTCGAGGAGCCAGTTGAGCTCGCCGGGGTTGTTGCCCGCGGTGTGGCCGGTCGCCTTCGGTGCGGTCATCGACCGTCCCCCTTTGTCGTTCGTTGTGGTGCTGTGCCGCTGTGGGCGTCCTCGCCCGCGGCGTTCTCCTCACGGCCGCGCTGCCAGCCGCGCTGGAGCGAGGCCATGCGGCTGCGTACCTCGTCGGCGTCCCGTTCACCGGGCTCCGCTCTGTCGGCGGTGCGCCGTCCGGGGCCCTGTTTCAGCTGCGGGGCCAGGCTGGCCTGCCGTACGCGCCGTGGCAGCGGAGCCGTGCCCGAGCCGGTCTCGTGCGTTGCGGAGCCTGTGCCCGCGCCGGAGCCGGAAGTCGGGCCGGATCCGGAGCCGGGACTCGGGCCGGATCCGGAGACTGGACTCGGGGCGGAATCGCTGGGAGCGCTTGCGCCGGTCTGGCCGGTCTGGCCGCTCGGGGTGATCGCGGGACGCCTGCTGCGCCTGGGGAGGGCGGGGGCCTCGGGCTTCTCGCCGAGGTCGCCGGCCGAGGACGTCGGGGATTCGGTGCGCTGTTCGGCGAGGGGGTCGGCCACACCGCTGCCCTTGCGCAGCGGACCCGTTCCTGGACGGCGGGTGGGCAGCGGGGCCGCGCCCGGCGCACGCGACCGTCCAGGACCTGTCTCGGGCGCTTCGTCGGTCTCCTCGCGTCGCGTCCGCTGCTCGGTGACCGGACGCCCGTGGGAGCTGACCAGTTTGGGGGCCCGGCGGCGAGGCAGCGGGACCGGAGCGTTGGCGTCGTCGGGATTGGTCTGGTCCGCGCCCCGGCCGTCGCGCACCTCATGGTGCTGCTCGCCGTGGTGCCTCGCTCCCTCGTCCTCCGTGCGGGCGAGTGAGCGCCGGTGGCGGAAGATTCCGCCGCGTTCGCTGTCCTCGTCGTCGAGCGCGCCGGGGAAGTCCTCGATGGCGTCCAGATCGACGGGCGCTTCCAGTTCGACGGGGCCGTCCAGGAGCGAAGCCGGCAGACCGGGCAGCTGCACCGGCGCCTTGGAGAGCTCCGCGCGGCGGGCCCCCTCGAGTTCGGCCTCCTTCGAGGGCTGCGGCCGGTCGAGGCGGAAGCCGATGCCGTTGGTGTCCGGGACGTCGTCCGTCAGCAGGGTTTCGGGGATGAAGACGACGGCCGTCGTGCCGCCGTACGGGGACGGCTGGAGCGAGACCCGGACGTTCTGCCGCTGGGCGAGCCGGCTGACCACGAACAGGCCGAGCCGGTCGGTGTCGGACAGCTCGAACTCCGGTGTCTCGGCGAGCCGGAGGTTGGCGTCCAGGAGTGCGTCGGCCGCCATGCCGAGGCCGCGGTCGTGAATCTCCAGGGTGAAGCCGTTGGCGACGCGCTCGCCGAGGACCTGCACGGCGGTGTGCGGAGGGGAGAACACGGTGGCGTTCTCCAGGAGTTCGGCGACGAGGTGAGTGAGGTCCGCTACCGCCGGGCCGGTGACGGCGACCCGGGGCAGCCGACGGACCTCGATGCGCTCGTAGTCCTCGACCTCGGCGACGGCGGCGCGTACGACGTCCATGAGCTGGACCGGCTTGCGCCACTGCCGGGAGGGGGCGGCGCCGGAGAGGATCACCAGGCCCTCGGCGTGCCGGCGCATACGCGTGGTGAGGTGATCGAGGCGGAACAGGTCGGCGAGTTCGTCGGTGTCCTCGGTCCGGCGCTCCATGGCGTCGAGGAGGGTGAGCTGCTTGTGGAGCAGGACCTGGCTGCGGCGGGCGAGATTGACGAAGACCTCGGAGACGCCGGAGCGGAGTTCGGCCTGTTTGACGGCGGCTTCGACGGCGGCCCGCTGCAGGGTGTTGAGGGCCTGGCCGACCTCGCCGATCTCGTTCTTGTCGTACTCCAGACGCGGGGCCTCGGTCTCGACGTCGACCTGTTCGCCCGTGGACAGGCGGCGCATCACGCTGGGCAGCCGGACGCCGGACGCCTCGTGCGCCTCCAGGCGCAGTTGCCTCAGGTCGCGGATGAGGCCGCGGCCGACACGCACGGACACCACGAGGGAGAAGAGCAGGGCGGCCAGACCGAGGACGCCGGCGACGGACGCCTTGACGATGACGCCGATCGCGTCCGGGCGGACGCGGTCCTGATACCGGTCCCCGGCCTGGTCATTGAGGGTGGCGAGCTCGTCGAGCGCGCTCCCGGCGACGTTGTCCCAGCTCTTGGCGGTCACGGTGCGCGGGGCGCCGGGGTCGGCGGAGATGACGGACTGTTCGGCCGACCGCAGGGGGGCGGTGGTGGCGTTCTTCCAGAAGCGCTCGTAGCGTTCGCGCTCCGTCGAGGGGAGCACCGGCAGGCTGATGTCGTACAGCAGGGTGCGCTGGGCGACCAGGTCGGAGACGTCGCGGATTTCCTGGCGGGAGAGTTTCCCGACCACCAGGGCGGATCCGAGCAGGGCGTCCTCGCGGGAGAGCAGTTCACGGGCGCGGGTGATGTTCACCAGGGCACGGGCCTGCTTGTCCAGCTCCACGCTGTCGACTCCGTCGACGGACGCCAGCAAGGTGTAACAGGGGTCGACGAGACGGTTGTAGAGGTCGAGGGCCTGGGACCGGTTGACCGTGCCCTCCTCGACACTGCGGCGCAGGGAGTCGAGACCGTCGAAGGCGTCCAGGACGGCGGTGAGGTGTTCGTCGTCGTCCGCGTCCAGCCCGTCGCGGGCATCGGGGTTCTCCGCGTTCTCGCGGAGCTTGACGACGGCGTCGTCGGTGGCGGTCCGGGTGCTGCGGAGCGCGGACAGGGCGTCCGACGCCCGGGGGTCGGCGAGGTAGACCAGGGTCTGGCGGCGTTCCTGCTGCAGGACACGGACGGTGTCCTCGGTGGGGTAGCCGATTTTCTCGACGACGGACGACACTTGGAAGAGCTGGGCCACTTCCCGGCCTGTGAGCACGGTGGCGAAGCCCCAGATCGCGGCCAGGGACACCAGCGGCACGAGAAGCAGCGCCACGATCTTCCGGCGGATCGACTTCCCGCGAAAGCGCATGGCCTCCCCCAGCTCGACCCCCATCTGACAGGGGGTACACATGTGCGTCAACAAACGGCGCGAGCCTACTACCGACGGCCGGATAACTCGAAGACCGGTCCGGAAGCTGAACTTCCGCACCGGCGGCGAGACATGGCGAGTTGTCCGCTCATTGGGGGAGATTGCCTGCCTCCGTCGCGTGGTGGCCCTCGCAGTGGATGTGACTGGTCCGACTGGTCAGTTGGCTGAAATTTTGCGCTCGTTGGGAATCTTGAGGAGGCGTTGCTCGTCCTTCTCTTTGGGAGTTGGGGGCGGAATCGGCCACAGGAGCCGCATCCCGCAACCGGGCGGCGTAAAACAGCGCAAGCCGGGCAGCCACTGGGAAGCCGGGCCTTCGGGCGCGGAGCGAGCGGTCTGCTGGCGGTGGAGGGTGACACGGTGATGGACACGGCAGAGCGGTACGAGGCGCTGTCGGACGGCGGGACGGCGCACGTGACGGCGCAGAAGGACCCCGAGGCGCCGGATCGCGACATTCCGGCAGACGGGGACGGGGCACGCGGTGGTCGCGCACTTCCGGCGGCTTCAGAAGGCGGTACGGCGACGTACGGGAGCGCGGCCGAGGCCGGCGGGAGTAGTGGTGACGCGGCCTACGAGAACCCGGCCGAGGCGCACGGGAGCCGTACGGCTGCGGACGTGGGCTCGGCCGATACAGGCCAGGAGAGTGCGGCGCGAGAGCAGCCGTACCACTACCGGCCGTTGTGGGTCGAGGAGCCCGCGCGACGGCGCCGGTTGCCCGATCCGGTGCGGACTTCCGCGGTGCGGGCCGTGCTGATCATCGCCATGACGCTGGTCCAGGCGATGGTGGCCTTCCTGTGCACCATGGCCGGTTCCTGGCTGGCGTTCCCGATGGTGCTGAGCAGTGTGGCCAGCACGGTGGTGGCCACGTGGGGCGCGCTCGACGTCTGGGTGACGCGCCAGGTGTGGAACCAGCGCAACGGCGTGGTGTCGACGCCCAGCAGTACGGCACGTGCCCTGCGGCGCGAACGACGCAGGGCGCGACGGCAGGCGCGGGCCGCCGAGCGGACGCAGGAGCGGATACGTCGGCGGGGCGGCGCCGGACAGCTGTCGCACTCGTGAAGATCTGCCGGACTTCCCGGTGACCTTCACAGCGCGGCCGGCTCCATCCGGCTCTCCCCGCACACGAGTTCGCGTCGCGTCCGCATGATGGGGCGCGGGCGGTCCACGGAGAGCACCGCGGTCGTACGGAACGTCCCGCTCGCTCGTACAGGGTGAGGAAGCCGCCCTCGGCGGGTGCACCCTCGGTGAGCTCGCCCTCGGCGATGCGGACACTGTCCCCGCCCTGTCGGCGGCCGGCGAACCGGATGCGGGCGCCGTACTGGTCCGACCAGAAGTAGGGCAGCGTCCGCGCGGTCCGAAGGGTGCGCCCGGCGAGCAGGTTGGCCACGGCGACCCGGGGCTGCTCCGTCGCGGAGGTCCAGTGTTCGGTGCGGCTTCCGCCGACGCGGGCGACGTCGCCGATGGCGACCACCTGCGGCAGTGCAGGTCACACAGCAGTCGTCACACAGCCGTCGTCGCACAGCACGCCGTCGTGCAGCGCGAGCGTCGAGCCCGCCAGCCAGGCGGTGTTGGGGACGGCGCCGATGCCGACGATCACGACGTCGGCGGGCAGCGTACGGCCGTCGGAGAGTTCGACGCCGGTGACGCCGACCGTGCCGCGCACTCCGGCCACCCCGGCGCCCGTGACCAGCTCCATCCCGCCGCGGCGGTGCAGGGTGGCACACACGACGGCCGTCTCGGCGCCGAGTTGGGGCACGAACGGGAGCGGCGCGGCCTCGACGACCGTGACGGCGTGGCCGAGGGCCGCGCAGGAGCAGGTGGTTTCGGCACCGATGAAGCCGCCGCCGATGACGACCTGCCGTGGGCCGCGGGTGAGTTCGTCGCGCAGGGCGCGGGCGTCGTCGAGAGTGCGCAGGGTACGCACCCCGGCGAGTCTGTCGCCCGGGAGGCGGCGCGCCGAGGCACCAGTGGCGATCACGATGCCGTAGGTGGACACGGTCCGACCGTCGTCGAGCAGGACGGTGCGGCCGCGGGCATCGAGGCCGCGGGCTCGTGTGCCGAGCAGCCACTCCGCGTCGAGTTCGGTGGTCTCCTCGGCGTCGGCGAGGGCGCGGTGGTCCTCGCCCGCGCGGCCGGTGAGGAAATCCCCTCATGAGCATCGATGAGTTCGACTATGTCGTGGTCGGCGGCGGCACCGCGGGAAACGTGGTGGCGGCCCGGCTCTCGGAGGATCCGTCGGTCACGCTGTGCGTCCTGGAGGCGGGCCCCAACGACGTCGGCGAACGACGTCCTCAAACTCGAGTGCTGGATGGGCCTGTTGGAGTCCGGCTACGACCTGGACCCCCGGTCGAGCCGCGGCTGGAGCGCGGCCGATCTCTTCCCGCTCCACCGGCGGCTGGAGAACAACGAAGCTCCCAGCGACCACCACGGCCGCACCGGCCCGGTGAAGCTGCGCACGCTGAAGAGCGACGACCCGTGCGGCACGGCCCTGCTGGAGGCTTGTGCCCAGGCCGGGGCGATATGTGGCTCCCCGCGTGGGCGCGACCAGCCACGAACGGCCCGCAGTTCCCCACTGCCGCGTATCTACGGTGTGCTCGGCGCCGGGCGCTTGAACATCCGCGTCGCAGTGATCTCGCTGTGCACGGCTTCCCCAGCGGGAGCCTCCGGCAGTCCCGGCCGGAGGTGTTCCTCCACCCGGATGTACTTCAGCCCCGCCCGCAGGTCGGCGTCGTTGCGCAGCCGGATGACCAGCGGGAACTCGGCGAGCGCGGTGGTGTCGAACAGGCCGGTGGTGTAGAGGAGTTGGACGCCCAGCGCGTCGGACACGGCTCGCTGGAGCTCCAGCAGGTACGTGGCGTTCGCGCGTCCGATCGGGTTGTCGAGGAACAGCGTGCCGGCGTGGCGGTGCTTGTCCCGGCCCCGGTCGTTCGACCGCAGGGCGGCCATCGTGCAGTACAGGGCGATGGCGGCGGTCAGCAGCTGACCGCCGGAGAACACGTCGCCCATCTGCCCGACGGGCACGCGCTCGGCGCGCAGTACGGCGTCCGGCTTGAGGATCTCGACGGCGACCCCCTTGGGCTGGAGTGCCGCGGCGACGCCCCGCAGCAGCAGGGACATGCCGTCGCGCCGCAGGTCGGAGTTCTTCTTGACAGCGGACCGGGTGGCCTCGTCGATGACCTCGCCGAGCCGCTCGGTGAGCGTGGCCTGGTCGGGCTCCTCGAAGCGGATGCGCAGGAACTCCTGCCCGGACCACTCGCCGAGGCCTTCCGGCAGCCGGGAGAGCCGCTGGGCGGACCTGAGCGTGGCGAGGGCCGACTCGACGAGCCCTCTGAGGCGGTCCACGATCGAGTCCCGGTTGCGCTCCAGCTGCTCCAACTCGTCGGTGAGGACGCGCAGTCGGGGCGCGAAGGCGTCCGCCCACTTCTGGGCGTGCTCGGGCAGCGCGGAGGCGGGCAGTTCGCGGATCTGCTGCCGGGCCGGGGTGCGGACCTGCTCGTAGCGCGTGGAGTTGGCGTGCCGGACGAGGATGTCGCTCGCCTCGCGCACGGCGGACTCGGCGGCCGACAGGTCGGCGGCGCAGCCGCGCAGGGACCGGCGGGCCTCGGCGGCGGACTGCCGGGCCTCCTCCAGGCAGCCAGGGTACGGCTCGGGTTCCTCCTGCTCCTCCTCCAAGGCGTGCTCGCGCAGCAGGTCACGCAGCATCGCGGCGAGCTCGTCGAAGCCGCCGGCCGCGTCCTCGGCGGCGCGGTGGGCGTCGAGCAGTTCGGCGTGCGCCTCCCGGGCCCGGGTCAGCGCCTCGGTACGCGAGGCGAGTTCGGTGGTCGCCGTGCGCAGCAGGGCCTGCGCGTGCTCGGCGTCGCGCGGCTGAAGCTCCTCGGGCAGCTCGGTGTGCGCCTCGCCGTCCTCGGGCCCGTGCCGCTCGGCCTCGCCGCGCAGCCGTCCGAGCTGCTCGCTCGCGCTCGACATCCGGGTCTCCAGGAGCTGCACCAGCTCCTCCGCCCGCGCGACGGCGGCCTGCCGGGACGGCCCGTCGGAGCCGTCGGGCGACTGGAGCAGCTGCTCCGCGCGCGTGCGGACCTTGTTGCTCAGCCGGTCCAGTTCGGCGCGCGCCGCGCTCTCGTCGCTCTCCGCACGCGCCTGCTCGGCCCGAAGGTCGGCCCCGACGCCGACCTTCTCGTACACCTGGGAAGCGGCCCGATAAGCCTCGCGGAGGGCGGGCAGGGACGCCTTGGGAGCGTCCGCGTCGCTCTCCGGTACGTCATCGGGGGCGCCGGCGATCTCCGAACGCTCGGCACGCAGCGCACGGGCGGTACGGCGGGCGTCGTCGGCGGCGCGCTGGGCGGCCCGCCGGTCCTCGTCGGCGGCGCGGGCGCGCTCCAGGCAGGTCTGGGCGCGGGCCTCCGACTCGGTGGCCTCGTCGGCGAGTTCGCGCAGCTTGACCTGCCAACCGGCCCGCTCACGCAGCCGGAAGGCGAGCCCGGCGAGGGCGTCGGCGGCGCGCCGGGCCTTCTGGGCCGCCTCCTGCCGCTCGTCCCTGACTTGCGCGGCCTCGGCGGCGGCTTCGTCGGCCTCCGCCCGCACGGTCCGCGCTTCGGCCAGCTCGGCCTCCGCCTCCTCGGCGAACACGCGCGTGTCCCGGGCGGCCCCGGCCAGCTCGACCAGCCGGCCGGCCGGGCAGCCGGTGCGCCAGGAGGAGAGCCGCGCCGCCAGCTCCCGGTCCTTGCCGAGCCGGGCGGCGAGCGTGCGGATCTCCTCGTCCCGCTCGGTGGCCCGCGCACGCAGTGCCTGCCGTTCCTCGTCGGCGGCGTGCTCGTCGTGCATGGCCGGGTTCGGCGGTACGAGGAAGACGTCACCGGTCTCGGAATCGGGAGCCGGCGTCGGCGCGAGCAGGGCGGCGGCCGTCCCGACCGCGACGGCGGACCGCGGCAGCAGCGCGGCGTCGCCCAGGGCCTCCCGGGCACGCGCGTGCGTGGCGGGGTCGGTGATGATCACGCCGTCGACCAGCTCCGGCCGCGCGGCCAGCACGCGCGCGTGGTCGGCGGGGGCGACGGCCTGGGCGAGATAGCGCCAGCCGGGCAGCGCGGGGATGCCGTGCTCGCCCAGGAACTCGACGGTCGCCAGCACGTCCGGGCCGGGCGGCAGCAGCCCGCCGTCACCGAGCGCGCCGAGGATCCGGGAGTCGTCGGCGGCGGCGGTACGCAGGTCGAAGAGCTGCCGCTCGGCGGAGGAGACGGCGTCGTCGAGCAGTTCGCGCAGCTCGTCGGCGAAGCGGTCCAGGTCCTCGGGGGTGAGGCCCGACCGGTTGCCCTCGTCGGTGTCCTGCCGGGGCCGCGGGACCACGGGGCGGGCTTCGCTGCCGGTCAGGCTGAGCAGCTCCGCCAGCCGCTCCTCCCCCGCCAGCCCTTCGGCGAGGCGGCGCTCGACCTCGTAGGACCGCTCCGCCGCCGTAGCCGCGTCCTCCGCGCGGGCCGCCGTCAGCTCGGCGCGGGACTCGGCCGAAGCCGCCTCGCGCGCGTGCTCCGTGGCCCGGCGCGACGCCTCGCGCGCGGTGTCCCAGGCGGCGACCGCTGTCTTCTCGGCGTCGCTGGCGGCGAGGGCCGCGCGTGCCGGGTCGGCGTCAGGCGCGCTGTCGTCGAGCCAGCCCGCGCGCACCGCCTCGGCGGTCTCCTGCTCCACTTCGCTCAGCCGCTGTCGCAGATGCCCGACCTCGCTGCGGGCACGCTGCGCCTCGGTGGCGGCGCCGGTGGAGTCCCGGTAGGCGGACTCGCTGACCTCCTGGAGGGCGGCGGACCGCTCCTCCTCCTCGTTGGCGAGGGTCTCGGCGCTGTCCGCGGCCGCGTGCAGGGCCCGTACGAGATCGACGGCGGCCTTGGCGCGGGCCGCCAGGGCCGGTGCCGCGTCCCGTTCGGCCTCCTGGATCGCGGCGGCCACGCGCGCGACCCGGTCGGCGGCGGCGCGGTGGCGCAGTACGGCCTCGGCGGCCTGCCAGGCGGAGTGCAGCGTGCGCGCGTCGGCGAGTTCGCGCTTCTGCGCGGCGGCGGACTTCTCAGCGGCGGCCAGCGCCAGCGAGGCATGCCGGTAGGCGAGTTCGGCAGCGATCAGCGCGCTGCGCTCCCGTGCCGCCTCGGAGTGCGTGACGGCGTACGCGGCGGCGGTGACCCGTTGGGCGAGATCGGCGGCTCGCACCCGCTCCTGGGCTCCCCGGGCGGACAGCCGGCGCGCCAGGGTCCGCGTACGGCGTTCGGCGCCGGTGTGGATGTCACGCGCGCGGGAGCGGGCCTCGGCGGCCTCGACGATCCGCCCGAGCAGGTCGACCGACCCGGCGGTGAAGTCCCGTTCGGCGATCAGCTCGGCGCGCCGCCCCAGCTTGTTGCCGAAACCACTGACCAGGTCGGCGAGCCCGTCGGTGTCCCGCGTGTCCGTCACTGCGCGCAGCAGCAGGTCGGTGAAGTCGGAGTCCTTCTTGACCGCGAAGAGGCCGGCGGCCTCGCCCTCGTCGGCGTTCATCTCCCGCTGGTAGCGGAAGAGTTCGGGGTCGAGAGCGAGGTCGCCGAGGTGCTCGATCCAGCGGTCGTGGATCTCCTCCCAGTGCACCTCCAGGTGCGGATACGCCTTGCCCGCCTCGGTGAGGGCGTCCCGGAATCCCTTCATGGTGCGCCGGCGGCCCCGCGCGCCCGACTGCCCCTCGACGGTCGGCCGTACGGCGGTGGACTCGGCCACCGGCAGGCTGTCCAGGGTCAGCCCGGGCCCCGGGCGGAAGGAGTACCAGGCTTCGGCGAACTTCCGCGGGTCGTTGGAGACCTGGCGCCCCCGCCACTCGCTGACCTTGCCGACGACGACGCACTCGCCGGTCTGCACGTGCTGCCACTCCAGCGCCACGTGCCCGCAGTCGTCCGCGAGCAGGAACTTGCGCAGCACACCGGAGCTCGCGCCGCCGAGGGTGTTCCGGTGGCCCGGCAGCATCACGGAGAAGATCAGCTTCAGCAGGACGGACTTGCCGCCGCCGTTCTCCAGGAAGAGCACGCCCGCGGGTGCGGGTCGGCGCGGTGGGCCGACGGGCTCCTCCTCGAAGAACTCCGCCTGGGTGGGCGCGGGGTCGGGCACGGGCTCGCCCACGCCGCGCAGGTCGAGCACGGTGTCGGCATAGCGCGCACCGGCGGGCCCGATGGAGTAGAGGCGGACGCGGGACAGCTCGTACATGGCGGACTCTCGTAAGTCTTCGGCGAAGGTGCGGTGGGTCAGGAGTGGAACGGCAGTCCGGCGTCGGCCACCAGGTCCAGGTCGTCGCTGTCCTCGGCGGGCAGCAGGGTCGGCGTCCCGTCGGTGACCGGGACGACGCCCAGTTCCAGCAGCTCGGCCATGGCGGCACTGCCCGCCATGTCACGCACCTGGAGCTGGTAGCGGGCCGTGGTCCGGTAGGTGCCGCCGTTGTCGTCCCCGGTCCGCTGCAGGAATCCGGAGTCGGTGAGGAAGGCGACGGCCTTGCCGACGATGCCGGTCGTCGAACCGGCGAGCCTGCGCGCGTCCTTGGTGGCGCCCGTCGCGCTGCGTCTGACCCAGATCCGCCAGGCGGTCTCCAGGCCGGGCGCGTCGGTCGCCGGGTCGGTGTTCTCGCCCTGCGCCTCGGCACGCTCCTCCAGACGACGGCAGGCCTGGCGCACGAAGGCGTCGACGCCGTTGACCGAGACGCGCCCGATGTATCCGTCGTCGGCGAGATCCTCGGGCCGCGGGAACGCCATGGCGGCGACGGCGAGATGCGCCAGCCCGTGCAGGAAGCGGTCCCCCGAGTCGGCGGACGTGCGGCGCGCGTAGTCGCCCATGCGGACGGCGAACACCGAGTCCTCGGCGGCGGTCACGGCCATCCCCGCGCGGGGAGACACCTCCAGCACGACCAGCCCGAGCCCGGCGGCCACGGCGTCGGCGAGCCGCGCGAACGGAGGGTCCTCGCGGTAGCGCCGCAGCAGCTCCGTGTACTCCTGGTCGCGCGCGGGCTGCAACTTGGGCTGCAGGCCGAAGGCGACGAGCCGCGCGGCGTCGGCGGCGTCGGCGGGGGTGACGGCACTGCTCACCGGCGCGGCGGCGGCCTCCGGCTCACTCCGGTCGACGTGCTCGGTCACGGTCGGGGCTCCTTGCTGAGATGGTTCATGAAGAGGTACGTCACGCCTACGCCGCCTCCGTCCTGTCCGCCGCCATCCCCGCCGCGTCCAGCAGAGCCGTCCCCACGATCAGGTCGGCTCCACCGAACTCGGGATCGTCCAGCTCCGTCCCGTCGTCCACGGCGAACAACAGCTTCTGCTCGCCCTGCCGATAGGCCGTGCCGACCGGCGGGCTGGCCGCGTGCACCGCCAACAGGGCCACCAGGTAGGGCAGATCGGGATCCTGCCGCCGCGCCTCCGCCAGCAGCCCCGACAACCGCCTCGGCGCATCCGCCGGCAGATCCAGCAGCTCGGTGGCGGCCGCCAACTGCTCCTCGCTGAACCGGCTGTCGTCCGGCGTGGCGATGAGGTCCGGTTCGGGCATCTCCGCGCCCAGATGCTCCCGCTCCACGGGCGGCGTCAGCAGTATGTCGACGAGGTCGCCCACCCGCACCGACACCGGGGTACGCAGTCCGGTCCCGCGCGCGAAGAACGCGTCGGTGACCCTGACCGCCTGCTCCAGCGGCAACGGCAGGACCGGCGCGACAAGATGGCCGTACAGGTCTGTCCCCGATGTCGTCATGGGCGTCGCGAAGGCCTGCCGGTCCTGCTCGGCACGGAAGAGCGGGCCCGCTTCCAGGAGCCGGGACTGCAACTGCGTGTGCCGCCGGATGCAGTCCTTGACGATGTCCACCAGCTCGGCGGCACGCCGCTTGTGCTCCGGGTCCTCGGACTCGTCGCGTGCCTTGCGGATGTTGGTCAGGATCGCGTTCTCGTGGCGGTAGCGGTCGGCGACGTGGTCGAGGGCCTCGGCGATCATGTCGGGCACGGTGGTGAGCCAGTCCACGGCCCGGACGTTGCGCCGGGTCGCGTCCAGGGCCCTGCGGAGCGTCTCGGAGTACTGGACGGTCCGGTACCGGGCCTGTTCGGCGGCCAGCTGGGCATCCGCCAGGCGGCCGCGGCTGATCAGCACCTCCAGCTTGACCTCGGCGGCGATCTGCGCGCTGGTGACGTCGGTGTCGAGGGCGCCGACCAGGACGTTGACCGCCTCGTCCGTCGTACGGAGGTAGACGCTGCCGCCGGGGCCGGGCACCTCCTCGATCAGCTTGAAGTCGTAGTCACGGCGCACATAGGTGCCGTCCGGCGCGAACGTGCCGTACACGGCCCGGAAGCCGCGGTCCACGCTGCCGACGTTGATGAGGTTCTCCAGGACCCAGCGGGCCACGCGCTCGTGCTCGGCGACGGGCCGCTGCGGGGCCTGGGCGGCGATGCGCGGGATGAGCCGGGCGACGATCTGGTCGTGGTCGGCGCCGGTGTCGAAGTCCATGTTCAGTGTGACCAGGTCGATGGCGGCGAGCGCCACCTCCGCCATGCCGTACACCGAGTACTCGCCCGCGAGGTTGGCCTTGCGCGCGTCGAGGTCGTGCAGCGGCGCGGTGCAGGCGAGCGCGCGCAGCCGCCGCGCCAGTCCCTCGTCGGCGGCCGGGCCCGGAGCGGGGCGCGGCCCCGCGCTGAGCTGGGGCGGAACACTGTCCGTCGATGCAGGCGAAGTCACGGTGCACAGACTAGGTCCTCGGTCTGACAACGACCCAAACGACGCAGAAGCGACCCGGCGTCACCGTTGTCACACCTGTGCGGCGGTCCCGCTAACCTTCCTCGCCGACCCGCCGCCGGTACACCTCGACCACGCGCTCCAGCGAGTCGTCGAGGTACACCGCGAGCAGTTTCTCCGCCTCCTGCTTGTCCCCCGCCTGCAGCGCCTCAAGGATCTGCCGGTTGCGCGCCAGGTACGGCTCGTGCAGCCGGCGCGGCTCGTCCACCACGTGAAAAGCGAGGCGCAGTTCGGCGAAGACGCTGCGCATCACCTCGTCGGTGCGGTCGCTC
This sequence comes from Streptomyces sp. NPDC002838, assembly GCF_040295365.1. Classification (NCBI taxonomy): domain Bacteria; kingdom Bacillati; phylum Actinomycetota; class Actinomycetes; order Kitasatosporales; family Streptomycetaceae; genus Streptomyces; species Streptomyces sp. NPDC002838. The sequence continues at coordinate 80,868 of NZ_JBEOVF010000020.1, forward strand.
CCCGCGAGCGCGACCAGCTCCCGGTGGAAGTGGATATTGGACGTGCCCAGCGCTTTCCAGTCACCTTCGCGCGCCGCCCGCTGCCCTTCGGCCACGGCCTCGGCAAGGCCGTCCAGGACGTACGGCGGCTCGCCGAGACCCCGTACGACGGCGCACTCGACGAGGCCGCGCGTGCGGTAGATGTCCTCGACGTCCTCGACGGTCAGGACCCGGACGAAGACGCCCCGGTTCAGCTCGTGGACGAGCAGGCGTTCATGGGTGAGCAGCCGGAACGCCTCGCGCAGCGTGTTGCGGGAGACGCCGAGGGCGCCGCCGATGCTGTCCTCCGACAGCCGGGTCCCCGGCGGGAAGTACCCCTCGGCGATACGGCTCCTGAGGATGTCCGAGACCCGTTCGGCCGTGCTGGTGCGGCCCAGGAGGGCGCGGTCGTCGGCCAGTCCCGTCAGCTGCTCTGCCATGCCCGGAATTCAATCGCAGATACAAGAACGAAACAACATAGGTATTGAGGGATCGTTCAACGATCCTCTACCTTGCTACGAACAGCGCCGCCCGCTCACCGCGGCGCCGACGGCTTCCGCACGGCACGGCTCATTTCCTCACGCACCCTCCGTCCTCCCTCTGCGAGGTGCCCATGAGCACGACCCCTCCACCGCAGGCCCTGTCCACCGACACACCGCCACCCCTGGATGAACGCCCCGCCGACGACGGGGCGTTGGGCTGGCTGCGCGCCCTCGGCCCGCGCGGCCGCCGCGCCTTCGCGGGCGCCTTCGGCGGCTATGCCCTGGACTCGTACGACTACTTCACGCTGCCGCTGAGCATGGTCGCGCTGGCCGCGTACTTCGGCCTGGACAGCGGCCAGACCGGCCTCTTCACCACCGTCACACTGGTGGTCTCCGCGATCGGCGGCGCCCTCGCGGGCGTGCTCGCGGACCGCGTCGGCCGGGTCAAGGCGCTGATGATCACAGTCATCACCTACGCGGTCTTCACGGTCGCCTGCGGTTTCGCGCCCAACTACGAGACGCTGCTGGTCTTCCGCGCCCTCCAGGGCCTCGGTTTCGGCGGCGAGTGGGCGGTCGGCGCGATCCTGGTCGCCGAGTACGCGAGCGCCAAGCACCGGGGCCGTACTCTCGGCGCGATCCAGAGCTCGTGGGCCGTGGGCTGGGCGCTGGCCGTCATCATGTACACGCTGGTCTTCTCGTTCCTCGGTGACGACCTGGCCTGGCGGGTGATGTTCTGGACCGGCGCGCTGCCCGCGCTGCTGGTCATCTGGATGCGGCGCCGGGTGCAGGACGCGCCCGAGGCGGTCGCGGTCCGCGAGCGGAGTTCCGACAAGGGCTCGTTCACGGCGATCTTCAAACCCGGCCTGCTGCGGACGACGGTCTTCGCGGTCCTGCTCTCCACCGGAGTCCAAGGCGGCTACTACACCCTCGCCACCTGGGTTCCGACCTACCTGAAGACGGAACGCGACCTGTCGGTCGTCGGCACCGGCGGCTACCTGACGTTCCTGATCTCGGGGGCCTTCCTCGGCTATCTGACCGGCGGCTACCTCACCGACCGGCTCGGCCGCCGGCGCAACATCTGGCTGTTCGCGCTGCTTTCGGCGCTCTGCATCCTGGCGTACGCGAACATCCCGAGCGGCGCCAACACCCTGCTCCTGGTGCTCGGTTTCCCGCTCGGCTTCTGCATGTCGGCGATCTTCAGCGGCTTCGGGTCCTTCCTGAGCGAGCTGTACCCGACGGCGGTGCGGGGCACGGGACAGGGCTTCACCTACAACACCGGCCGCGCCGTGGGCGCCGTCTTCCCCACCACGGTCGGCTTCCTGGCCGACAGCTGGGGTGTGGGCGGCGCGCTGGTCTTCGGCGCGATCGGTTACGGGATCGCTGCCCTGGCGCTCCTCGGCCTGCCGGAGACGCGTGGGAAGGAGCTGGTGTGAACCGCACGGAAGACCGTCCCGTGGCCGTTGTGGACGAGCACGCGCACGCGTGGAGCCCGAAAGAGGCCCGGACCCGCTTCCGGGCGGGCCTGACGGGTCCCACCGCCGGGGTCGCGGCGGGCCACACACAGGCGAACCTGCTCTCGGTGCCGCGCGACTGGGCGTACGACGTGCTGGTGTTCTGCTTCCGCAACAAGAAGGCCTGCCCGGTCCTCGACGTGACCGACGCCGGTGCCTGGACCACTGCCCTGGCTCCCGGTGCGGATCTGCGCACCGATCTGCCGCGCTACCGGGTGTGGCGGGACGGCGAGTTGGTGGACGAGCCCACCGATGCGCTCGCCCACTGGCGCGACGACCTGGTGTCCGTCCTGATCGGCTGCAGCTTCACCTTCGAGTGGGCGCTGTCCGAGGCCGGCGTTCCCATGCGACACATCGAACAGGGGAGCAACGTCCCCATGTACGTCACCAGCCGCCAGTGCCGCCCCGCCGAACGGTTGCACGGCCCCCTGGTGGTCTCGATGCGTCCGGTGCCGCCCACGCACCTGGAGACGGCGATCAAGGAGAGCCGGCTGATGCCCGAGGTACACGGCGACCCCGTACACTGCGGGCCGCCGGAGGGCCTCGGCATCGAAGATCTCGGCCGCCCCGACTTCGGCGACCCGGTGGACGCCGAGCCGGACGACATCCCGGTGTTCTGGGCCTGCGGTGTGACCCCGCAGGCCGCGGTGATGGCCTCGCGCCCGCCGTTCGCCCTCACCCACGCCCCGGGACAGATGTTCATCACGGACGCCCGCGACGAGCAGTACCGCGTGGCCTGACAGAAGACCGTGCCAGAAGACCAGGAGACCCACGGATCCATGACTTCGATCGATCTCAACGCCGACCTCGGCGAGGGCTTCGGCCGCTGGCTGCTGACCGACGACGAGCAGCTGCTGACCGTCGTCACCAGCGCCAACGTGGCTTGCGGCTTCCACGCCGGGGACGCGGTCACCATGCGGCGGGTGTGCGAGCTGGCGGCGGAGCGCGGGGTACGGATCGGCGCCCAGGTCTCCTACCGGGACCTGGCGGGGTTCGGGCGGCGCGCGATGGACGTGCCGCCCGCCGAACTGACGGCCGAGGTGGCCTACCAGATCGGCGCCCTGGAGGTGTTCGCGCGGGCGGCGGGCTCGCGCGTGTCGTACGTCAAGCCGCACGGCGCGCTCTACAACCGGGTCGTGCGCGACGAGGAACAGGCCGGCGCGGTCGTCGACGGGGTGCTCCTCGCCGACGCCACGCTGCCCGTGCTCGGGCTGCCCGGCTCGCGCCTGCTGGAGCTGGCCCAGAAGGCGGGCCTGCCGGCCGTCACAGAGGCGTTCGCCGACCGCGCGTACACCGAGGAGGGCACGCTCGTGCCGCGCGGCCGGGACGGTGCCGTGGTCACCGACCCGGAGGTGGTCGTCGAACGGTCGGTGGGCCTCGCCCGCCTCGGTGAGGTCACCTCCCACTCCGGGGCGCGCATCCGGGTACGCGCGCGTTCCCTGTGCCTGCACGGCGACACGCCGGGCGCGGTGGACCTGGCCCGCCGGGTCCGGGAGCGGCTGGAGACGTCCGGCGTCCGGGTGGAGGCCTTCGCATGAGGACGCTGCCCGTCGGTGACGGCGCCCTGCTCGTCGAGGTGGCCTCGGGCGAGGAGGCCCAGGCCCTGCACGCCGAGCTGGTGAGGCGCCGCACGGAGGGCTCGCTGACGGTCCGCGAGATCGTCCCCGCGGCCCGCACGGTCCTTCTCGACGGCCTCGACGATCCGGCCCGCCTGGCGTCCGAGCTGGCCGCCTCCCAGGTGCCGCCCGCTCCCCCACGCGCGCGGGACGCGATCGAGCTGCCCGTGCGCTACGACGGCCCCGACCTGGCCGAGGTCGCCGCCCACTGGGGAGTGCCGGAGCAGGAGGTGGCCCGGATCCACGCGGCCACGGAATTCACCGTCGCCTTCTCCGGGTTCGCCCCCGGCTTCGGCTACCTGACCGGCCTGCCGCCGATCTACGACGTCCCTCGCCGGGCCACTCCGCGTACGGCCGTCCCCGCCGGTTCGGTGGCGCTGGCGGGTCCCTACACGGGCGTGTACCCCCGCTCGTCGCCGGGCGGCTGGCAGCTGATCGGCAGCACGGACGCCGTGCTGTGGGACCACGCGCGCGTGCCCGCCGCACTGCTGTCGCCGGGCACGCGTGTGCGCTTCGTCCCTGTGGAAATCCCTGGTGGACCGGTGAGTGCCGCATGACGGACCGCGCGCTCTCCGTCGTACGCGCGGGGGCGTTGACCACGGTGCAGGACCTGGGGCGTCCCGGGCACGCCCACCTCGGGGTGCCCCGCTCCGGGGCACTGGACGGCCCGGCGGCGGCCCTCGCCAACCGGCTGGTCGGCAACCGGCCCGAGGCCGCCGTCCTGGAGACCACGCTCAATGGCTGTGCGGTGCGGCCCCGCTCCACGGTCACCGTGGCGGTGACGGGCGCACCGTGCCCGGTCACCGTGGACGGACGCCCCGCCGCCTGGGGCGCGCCGGTGCGGGTGCCCGCCGGTGCGCTGCTGGACGTCGGAGCGGCCGTCTGCGGGGTACGCGGCTACGTGGCCGTCTCCGGCGGCATCGCCGTCGAGCCGGTCCTCGGCAGCCGGTCCACGGACCTCCTGTCCGGCCTCGGCCCGGCCCCGCTCACGGACGGCTCGGTGCTGCCCCTGGGGAGCCCGGACAGCCTCCACGCGCGCGTGGACGTCGCCCCGCAGCCGGCGCCCCCGGCCGAACTCGTCCTGCGCGTGACGCCGGGCCCGCGGCACGACTGGTTCACGCCGGAGGCCGTACGGACGCTCACCTCACGCACGTACCGGGTGTCCCCCATGAGCAACCGCATCGGACTGCGCACGGAGGGGCCCGCCCTGGAGCGGGCGCTGTCCGGCGAACTCCCCAGCGAGGGCATGGTGCTGGGCGCGGTCCAGGTCCCCCCGGACGGCAGACCGGTGGTGTTCCTGGCCGACCATCCGACCACCGGCGGCTACCCGGTGATCGCGGTGGTCCGCGCGGCCGACCTCCCGTCCGCCGCCCAGGCGGTGCCGGGAACGCCGGTCCGCTTCATGGCCGTACGCCGACGCTGAGGTCCTAGGCCGCGTCCGGCTGCTGCTCCCCCACCGAGAGCGCGGCCAGCGCCGCCGACACCGCGTGGGCCGTCCGCAGGTCGAGGCGGGCGCTCGTCCCGCGCGCGCGGTGCCGTATCTCGTCGGCGGCGAGGGTCAGGAGCTGGGGCAGCAGGTCGGTGCACCGGCGGGCCACCCAGCCGGTACCCGCGGTGGCCAGCCACCACAGGCTCGCCGACCGGGTGGGCGCGGGGAACCCGGGCTCGGGCGAAGGAGCCGTCCCCGTCGCGAGGCCGTGCTCCGCCAGCAGCGCGTGGAAGCGCACGGCCAGCTGCCGGTGTCCCCGCTCGCCGGGATGCAGCCGGTCCGCGCTCCACATCGCACGGTCCGTGAGCCACGCGCCCTCACAGGCGTGCAGATGCACGGCCCCGTACCGGTCGGACAGGGCGTGCACCACGGCGTTGACCGCCCGCTGCCGCCGGGCCAGCGGGCGGGCCAGGGCGCCGGGCAGCCCGAGCATCGCACCGGGATCCGGCAGACAGGCGGTGAGCAGGACCGCGCCCTGCTCGGCGAAGGCGGCGTACACCGTGTCGAGGCGGGCGGCCACGGCATGGATGTCGAAGGTGCAGCGCAGGGTGTCGTTGACGCCGACGACGACGGAGACGACGTCGGGCCGCAGCGCCAGCGCGGCGGGCAGCTGCCGTTCGAGCACGTCACGCGTCTGCGACCCGCTCACCGCGAGGTTGGTGAAGTGCGCCGGTTCGTCGGCGAGCCCGCCGGCGAGCAGCACGGCCCAGCCGCGCCACCCGTCGCCGACGGGATCACCCACACCTTCGGTCAGCGAGTCGCCGAGAGCCACGAAACGCAGCGGTCTCATCCCACGCCCCCGGGCACGAAGGGCCGTACGGGAGCCGCCGCGTCGTGCGCGGCGAGGAACGCGTCCACCGCCGTGCCCCACCCGAAACACTCCGCACGCGCGCGTGCGGCCTCCCGCCGCTCCTCCACGGGCCGTTCGAGCAGCATCTCCACGGCGTCCGCGAAAGCGCTCCCGTGGTCGGCGGCTACGGCCCCGGCGGAGCCGATCACCTCCGGCAGCGCGGAGGAGGCGCTGACCGCCACGGGCGTGCCGCAGGCCATCGCCTCCAGCGCGGCCAGCCCGAACGTCTCGGCGGGCCCCGGCGCCAGGCAGACGTCGGCGGACGCCTGGAGCGAGCCCAGCAACCCGCGGTCGGAGACATGCCCGAGGAAGGTCACCGGCAGCCCGCGCTCCCGCGCCCGCTGTTCGAGGCGCGGCCGCAGCGGTCCGTCCCCGGCCACCACGAGCACCGCCCGCCGCCCCCGCCGTACCAGCGCCTCCACGGCGTCCAGTCCGGTGCCGGGCCGCTTCTCCACGGACAGCCGGGTGCACATCACCAGCAGCGACTCGTCCACGCGCGCGTGCCGGGCGCGCAGCCCGGAATCGTGCAGCGCCGGGTGCCGCTGCACCAGGTCGACGCCCAGCGGCGCGCGGACGACATTGCGCGCGCCGATCCGCACGAACTCCCGCTCGGCGAACTCCGTGGTGCACACCACACGTGAGTAGGTGTGTGCCGTACGGATGTTGAGGGCGTCGGCGGCGCGCCGGGCCGCCCCCTCCGACAGGCCCCAAGTGCGCAGCACCCCGTCGGCGGTCTCGTGGGAGACCATCACGGCGGGGATCCGGGCGCGCCGCGCCCACTTGCCGGTCCACCTGAGCGTCGTACGGTCGGAGACCTCCAGGCGGTCCGGGGCCAGCTCCTCCAGGAGCCGGGCCACGCGCCGCCTGTCGGTGAGCACGCGGTACCCGCCGGTGCCCGGCAGCGGCGGACCGGGCAGGGTGATCACCCGTCCCTGCTCGGTCTCGCGGTCGCTCGCGCGCTCACCGGGCACGATGAGCACGGGTTCGTGCCCCGACGCCTTGAAGCCCTTGCCGAGTTCGCGCAGCGCGGTGCGCAGACCGCCGGACGCGGGCGCGACGAAGTTCGCCAGCCGTACGATCCGCAGCGACTGCCCGCTCATGCCGCCACCACCGCCGTCTTCCGCGCGGCGAGCACGTTCGCGTAGTGCCCGATCAGCTGGTCGCCGACGGCCGCCCAGGTGCGTCCCTCGACCGTCGCGCGCGCGGCGGCGCCGTACGCGGTGCGCAGGCCGGGGTCGGCGGCCAGGGACCACACCGCGTCCCGTACGGCGTCCGCGTCGCGCGGCGGGACCAGGAGCCCGGTGCGCCCGTGCGCGACCAGGTCCAGCGGGCCGCCGACGGCGGGCGCGACGACGGGCACGCCGCTCGCCATGGCCTCCTGCACGGTCTGACAGAAGGTCTCGAAGGGGCCGGTGTGCACGAAGACGTCCAGGGAGGCGAAGATCCGGGCGAGCTCGTCGCCGGTGCGGCGGCCCAGGAAGACCGCGCCCGGCAGCACCTGGTCCAGGCTGGGCCGGCTCGGCCCGTCACCGACGACCACGACCCGGACGCCGTCCAGGCCGCACACGCCGGACAGGAGCTCGACCTGCTTCTCGGGGGCGAGCCGTCCGACGTAGCCGACGATCAGCTCGCCGTTCGGGGCGAGTTCGCGGCGCAGTGCCTCGTCCCGGAGGTCGGGCCGGAAGCGCACGGTGTCCACCCCCCGCGGCCAGAGTTTCACCCGGGGCACGCCGTGTGACTCCAGGTCGTGCAGGGCCGCGCTGGACGGCGCGAGGTTGATGTCGGCGGCCGTGTGGACGGAGCGTATGCGCCGCCAGGCCGCGGCCTCGCCCGCGTGCACGTAGGTGCGGGCGTATCCGGCGAGGTCGGTCTGGTAGACGGCCACGGCGGGGATGCCGAGCCGGGCGGCGGCGGCCATGCCGCGGACGCCGAGGATGAACGGGCTGGCCAGGTGGACGAGGTCGGCGCGGTGCTCGGTGATGGCCGCGGCGACGCGTCGGCTGGGGAGGGCGACGCGGACCTGGGGGTAGCCCGGGAGCGGCAGGGAGGGGACACGGACGACGGGGCACGGCGCCAAGGCGTCGGGCTGCCCGATACCGGCCGCGGTGGCCGGCGCGACAACGAGCGGAGAGTGACCGCGATCTACGAGGTGCCGGGCGGTCTGGAGCGCGCAGTGGGCCACGCCGTTCACATCGGGGGGAAAGGATTCGGTCACGATGACGACACGCATACCGGTGTTGTCGCCGTACCGGACGTGGCCGCGTCAACGTGGATCTTTCCGGAGGGGGAACGTCCCGTGAGCGTTCCGCTGCACACCCGAGCAGGTCAGACCGTGTCCATGCCCGACTGACCCGCGGGTCACTCCGAGTTCACCCAGCGGGCGGACCCGTGCCCGGCGCGTTCATCAGGCGGGTGCTCCGGAGACCGGTTTCACATGGCAGCCGCGTCCGGTCCGATCCGGCTGCGTACGGCTGTCTGGACCTCGGCCTCCTCGGCCGGATCGGCGGCGAGTCGGCGCAGCCGCTCCACGACCCGGGCGTCACCGGTCTCGGCGTGCCGGGCGGCGATCTCGCGGGTGGACTCCTCGCAGTCCCAGAGGCACTCGATGGCGAACCCGGTGGCGAAGGAGGAGTCGGTGGCGGCGAGGGCGCGGGCGGCCCGGCCGCGCAGATGGGATGAGGCCGTCTCGCGGTAGACATGGCGCAGCACGGGGGCCGCGCAGGCGATGCCGAGCCGTCCGGCGCCGTCGACGAGCGTCCACAGGGTCGGCGCGTCGGGGCCCTCGCCCCGTACGGCCTCCCGGAGCGCCGCGAGGACGTGGTCGCTGTCCTGCGCTCCGCCCCGGCAGGCGAGCATGCGTCCGGCGGCGGCGCCGAGGGGGTCGGGCCGGCGGGCCCAGCCGCGCGCCCGGTCGACGGCGGCGACACTGCGCATGCGTTCGAAGGCGTCCAGGGCGGCTTCCACGACGGCTGCCGAGCCGGTGGCCACGGCGACCTCGATCAGGTCGAGGGCGTCCGGATCGTTGCTGTCGGCGAGATAGCGCAGGGCGGTGCAGCGGGCGCCGTCGAAGCCGTCCTTGGCGGCCCGGACGATTTCCGGCCGGTCCTCGGGGCCGGCGACGGCCGTGAGACAGCGCGCGGCGGGGACATGGAGCGCGGCGCCGCGTTCGAGGCCCTGTTGGGCCCATTCGAAGACGGCCTGCACGCTCCACCCCGGACGGGGTCCGCTCGGACGCATCTGCCGCTGCCAGCGGTCGAAACAGCCGGTCTCGTGAGCGGCACGCACGCGCGTGGCGATGGATTCGCGCGGATCCTCCGCCCACAGCCGCCAGGGCCTCGGTTCGAAGGCGTCACGCACGACGGCGGCCAGCTCGGCCTCCCCCTCGGCGTCGGTGGAGAAGCGCGCCAGGACGGGCGCCGCGAGGGCACGCAGTCCGGCGTCGTCGTCGCGCAGCGCCAGCTCGTCCAGGGCCCAGGCCCAGTTGGAGCCGTGGGCGGCGTACCGGCGCAGCAGTTCGAGCGCGTCCCGCCTGCCGTAGGAGGCGAGGTGGCCGAGGACGGCGAGGGCCAGCCCGGTGCGTGACTCCTCGGTGTCGAGGGCGTCCTCGACGTCGAAGAGGTGCGCCTCGATCTCGTCCAGCTCGCCGTTCAGGTCGAGGTAGAGACGGGCGTAGTACAGGGAGCGGTTCTCCACCTGCCAGTCGTGGCGGGGGTCGCGCAGCACGCAGTGGTTCAGGGCCGCGAGCGCTTCGGCGCGCGGGGCGGTGAGCGCGTGCAGAGTGCCGTCGCCGCGGCCCCGCTGGAGCAGGCCGAGCAGCGTACCGCTGGGCGCTATGACCGGATCGAACATGGGAAACAGCCTCACATCAAGCGTCGACGCAACCGGGGACGTGCATTACCTGGCCGCGTGACAACACGTCGGGGCGCCCGCCGTTTCCTGCTTGCTGTAAGCCATCTTCCTCTGCCTCTCGTCGGTGGCCCATGCGGACCGTCACGGCCCGCGCGGTGCGGCATCACCTGCCCAGCCATCGCGTCCGTGAATCACGACGTCATGATGACTCGGCAGTTACATCCACCGCGACCGAAATTTCGGCGGCCGGTTACCGCCTCCCCCGTTTTCTGTGTTTGCCCTGTTCAGGGCATGCGTATCAGTGTGCGCCGAACAATTCGAGCAGTTGTGTCTTGCCGAACATCCGAGCCGTGTCGACGGCCGACGGCGTGCCGGCGGCCGGGTCGGCCCCGCCCTCCAGGAGGGCCTTGATCACTTCTTCCTCGCCCTTGAAGACGGCCCCGGCGAGTGGCGTCTGGCCTCGGTCGTTGACACGGTCGGCCTCGGCACCCCGGGCGAGCAGGGCACGCACCGCCTCGGCGTGGCCGTGGTAGGCGGCGAGCATCACCAGACAGTCGCCGCGGTCGTTGGTGAGGTTGGCCGGGACGCCCGCGTCGACGTACGCCACGAGCGCCTCCGTCCGCCCCTGCCGGGCCAGATCGAAGATCTTGGTCGCCAGCTCCACGACCTCTGGGTCGGGGGCTTCACTCATGGAGTGGACCGCCTCTCAGTACAACCGTTCAGGTGAATCGCCAGCGTACTGGCTCGCGCCGCACATGACCCGATGTGCCGGAGGTAAAGATCACCGCAGACCCGGTCGGGGGCAGGAGCCAAGCCTGACCGGTCCGAGACAGCTCCGCCAACCGAGGGAAATCATCCGAATTTCACCCAGTTGCACCTTTAATAGTATGGATACATGCTGTGAGCCTGGAAGTACTCATCGTGACTGTCCCCACGAACCAGGAGCACTCACATGATCCTCTCCATCTCAGGCGTCGTTCTGCTCGGCATCGTCGTCTTCATCTTCTTCCGCAAGGACGGACTGAAGGCGTCGCACGCCCTGATCTCGGCCCTGTTCGGCTTCTACCTGGCGAGTACGGCCATCGCGCCGAGCATCAAGGCCGGCGGCGAGAGCCTGGCGAGCCTCCTCGGCGGCATCAAGTTCTGACGCCGCTCCTCCCGCCCGTACGCACCTTCAGGAGACAGCAGTGGCCCGGCGCCCCCTCCCCCGCATCCTGAGCACAGGCAGCGCGCAGATCGCCCGGAGCCGGGAGCTGGCCCGGACGGCGGCCGACAGCGCCACCGACGTTCTCCAGCCGCTGATCACGATCACCCGCGGTCTGCGCCGACTGGCCTCGGCCGGACGGCGCAAGTGGGCCGACACCCCCAAGGACAGGCGCGCGCCGCTGCTGTTCCTGGTGGCGTCGGTGATCCTGGTCGTGGCGCTCGTTCCGTACGGCCCGCTGCTCGCCGTCATCACGCTGATGGCGGCGGCAGCCTGGCAGGGCCGGGACCGCAAACAGTCGCAGTCCGACGGTCCGGACGAGTCGCAGGCGCAGCGCCTGCGGTCGCTGTACGAGGCCCTGGTGCCGTATTTCTCGGCCGCCGAGGATCCGGCCCCCCTCTACTCCCACGGCGGCCAGTGGGAGAAGGCCTTCCCCGCCTACGAGTTCGACGAGACGGACCGCATCACGCACCTCGTGGTCCGCTACCCGGCGTACTTCACCGACGGCGAGTCCGAGTCCCGCGCCCGGATCGAGCAGCTGCTGCACTCGAAGTCGGGCCGCGGCCGCGAGTACCACTTCGACTGGGACGAGGAAGGCAACGAGCTCACGGTCACCGTGCTGCCGCCGCTGCCCACCGACATCGCCGCCCAGCGCTTCGTCACGGCCCCCGGCGAGACGGTCCTCGGCTTCACCGACCCCACCCAGATCCAGCGCACGCTCCCGCTCACCCACGGCGAGGAGCAGCGGGACGTGCCGCCGGTCGTCTGGCGCACGGGCATCCGCTCCACCGAGCCGCACCTCCTGGTCATGGGCCAGCCCGGCAGCGGCACCTCGACCCTGTTGCGCTCCATCGCCCTCCAGGCCCTGCAGTACGGCGACATCGTGATCGTCGAGGGCGGCGGCACCGGCGAGTACGCGTGTCTGACCGGCCGGGACGGCGTCCTGGCGGTGGAGTGCGGCCTTGCCGGGGCGCTGGCGAGCCTGGAGTGGGCGGCCACCGAGACGGAACGCCGGCTCATCGCGGTCAACCAGTCCCGGCAGGCGGGTCATCCGCCGCCCGAGGACACCAAGCGCCCCCTGTGGGTCCTCCTGGACCGCCCGAGCGCCTTCGCCCACCTGGCCGCGGCCGACGGCCGCAAGGACCCGCAGTCCCTGCTCCAGGTGCCGCTGCGGCACGGCCGCGCGGTGAACGTGACCGTGGTCGTCGCCGACCAGTTCGACAGCGCGGACGCCCTGAGCGACGCCGTACGACAGCACACGCGCGCGCGTGTCGTCCTCGGCCCGGCCACGGCCGAGCAACTGGAAACGGTCCTGGGCGCGCCCCCGCACACCACCCCGGTCGCCCAGGTCCCGCCCGGCCGCGGCTACGCCCGCCTGGGCACGGGGCCGGTCCACCGCCTCCAGGTCCCGGCGACGCCCGACCCCTATGACGACGCGACGAGCGAGGCGGACCGGCAGGCGGTGCTGGCGTTGCTGCCGGAGCGGACGATGCCGGCGGACGGGGAGCAGGTGGAGGCGGGGCCGGTGGAGGCGGGGCTGGTGAAGGCGGAGCTGATGGAAGTGGAGCCGGTCGAGGCGGAGCCGGTTCGTTCGGAGGCCGTGGTGGCGGAGAGCACCTCCACGTAGACGCGAGCAGCCTGCGGGCGCCGCTTTTCACGCAACGAACGTACGAGGCGTCTCCCCACCCCCGGACCCGCTCTCCACAAGCCGCACCGCCGCAGCCAACCGAGCCGCCGCCTCCTCGGCCACCGCACCCCCCACGGTGAACGGCAACCGCACGTACCCCTCGAACGCCCCGTCCACCCCGAACCGCGGCCCGGACGGCACCCGCACCCCGACCCGCTCCCCCGCCTCCGCCAGCCGTGACCCCGACAGTCCCCCGGCCCGCACCCACAACGTGAGCCCGCCCTTCGGTACCTCGAACTCCCACGTCGGCAGTTCCCGCCGTACTGCCACCACCAACGCGTCCCGGTTCTCCCGCGCCTGATCGCGCCGGAGTTCCACGGCGTGTTCCCAACCCCTCGTGCTGAACAGCCAGTTCACGGCCAATTGCTCCACCACCGGCGTGCCCAGATCCGCGTACGCCCGCGCGGCGACCAGGCTACGGATCACATCCGGTGCCGCCCGCACCCACCCGATGCGCATCCCCGCCCAGAACGCCTTGCTGGCCGACCCGACGGTGACGACCGTCGACCCGGCCGGATCGAAGGCGCACACGGGCCGGGGCATCTCGAGGTCCCCGTCGAGATGCAGCTCGCTCATCGTCTCGTCGGCGATCAGCACCGTCCCCGCCGACCGCGCCGCCTCCACCAGCCGCCGTCGCTGGTCGTCGTCGGCGAGCGCGCCGGTCGGGTTGTGGAAGTCGGCGACGACGTACGCGATCCGGGGCGCGGCGTCCCGCAGCACCTGCCGCCAGCGGTCCATGTCCCAGCCGGTGAGGCCCTCGGCCATGGCGACGGGCACGAGCCGGGCGCCGGCCTCCCGCATCAGCTGGAGGATGTTGGCGTACGAGGGCGACTCGACGGCGATCCGCTCTCCCCGCCCCGCGAAGAGATGACAGATCGCGTCGATCGCGCCCATCGCACCCGTCGTCACCATGATCTGCTCGGGCATCGTCGGGATCCCGCGGGCGGTGTAGCGTTCGGCGATCATCGAGCGCAGCGCGGGCAGCCCGGCCGGATAGTCGCCGTGCGTGTGGGCGTACGGCGGCAGCTCCTCCAGGGCGCCCTGGACGGCTCGGGTCAGCCACGGCTCGGGCGCGGGGAGCGCCGCGCAGCCCAGGTCGATCATCGAGCCGAGCGCCTCGGGCGGCAGGGGTTCGAGACCGCGAGCGGGCAGCGGGTTCCCGGCCGGCACCGCCGTCCAGCTTCCGGCCCCGCGCCTTGACTCCAGGAATCCCTCGGCGCGCAGTGCCTCGTAGGCGGCGGCGACCGTGGTGCGGCTGACGGAGAGGGACAGGGCCAGTTCCCGTTCGGCGGGCAGCCGGGCGGCCACCGGCACGCGCCCTTCGAGCACCAGCAGCCGGATGCCGTCGGCGAGCGCGCGGTAGGCAGGCGGACGGCGTGTGCCCGGGCCCGCCGGGCGGTCCTGCTGGGAGTTGAGCAGCCGGGCGAGTTGCGGGGCACCCACTGCCGAGGTCCACTGCGCCATGGATATCAGTCCACCTTCCCCGGATTGGCCATGGATGACGTTTCCACCCAAGCCCCAGGGTGTCATGCGTCAGGCCACCATCACCACAGGGGGACCCCTTGTCCACGAAGAGTCCGGGCCGGCTCGGTCGGCGGTTGATCCAGCTGTACGTCGGTCTCGCGCTCTACGGGGCGAGTTCGGCGCTCCTCGTCGAGGCCGGCCTGGGTCTGGAGCCCTGGAACGTGCTGCACCAGGGTCTGGCCGAGCTCACCGGACTGACGATCGGAGTCGTGTCGATCGTGGTGGGCGCGGCGGTACTGCTCCTGTGGATTCCGCTGCGTCAACGCCCCGGCCTCGGCACGGTCTCCAACGTCTTCGTGGTCGGCATCGCCATGGACGGCACGCTCGCCGCGGTCCCGGAGGCGCACACCCTCGCCGTACGCATTCCCCTTCTTCTCGCCGGCGTCCTGCTCAACGGCGCGGCCACCGGCCTCTACATCGCCGCGAGCTTCGGGCCGGGGCCGCGGGACGGCCTGATGACCGGTCTGCACCGGCGCACCGGCCGCTCGATCCGCCTGATGCGGACGGCCGTCGAGGTGGCGGTCGTGGTGACCGGCTTCGCCCTGGGCGGCACCATCGGTGTCGGCACCGTCCTGTACGCGGTGTCGATCGGGCCGCTCGCCCAGCTCTTCCTGCGCGTGTTCGCCCTCCCCTCGGCATCCGACGGCAGCGCGGTCGTTGCCACCGGGCCACCCCGGGGAGCGATACTTCGACCGTGAGCACGCGGATACGCCATCCCTTTCTCGACCATCCCGGCCCGATCGCCTTCGCCCACCGCGGCGGCGCGGCCGAGGGCCTGGAGAACACCGAGCTGCAGTTCCGGCGCGCGGTCGAGGCGGGCTACCGCTACCTGGAGACCGACGTCCACGCCACGGCGGACGGCAAGCTCGTCGCCTTCCACGACGCGACCCTGGACCGGGTGACCGACGGGGCGGGCCGGATCGCGGACCTGATGTGGAAGGACGTACGGCACGCGCGCGTGGCGGGCAAGGAACCGGTGCCCCTCTTCGAAGATCTCCTGGAGGCCTTCCCCGAGGCCCGGTGGAACATCGACGTCAAGGCGGAGTCGGCGCTCCTTCCCCTCTTGGAGCTGATCGAGCGCACGAACTCCTGGGACCGGATCTGCGTCGGCTCGTTCGCGGAGGCCCGCGTGGTCCGAGCCCAGCGGCTGGCCGGACCGCGCCTGGCGACCTCGTACGGCACCCGCGGTGTACTCAATCTGCGACTGCGCTCCTGGGGCCTGCCGGCTGTGGTGCGCCGCTCCGCGGTGGCCGCGCAGGTGCCCGAGGCCCAGTCCGGCATCCAGGTGGTGGACCACCGCTTCCTCCGCACCGCCCACGCGCGCGGGCTGCAGGTCCACGTGTGGACGATCAACGAGCCGGAGCACATGCACCGGCTCCTGGACCTGGGAGTCGATGGCATCATGACCGATCACATCGACACGCTGCGCAAGGTCATGGAGGACCGGGGCGTCTGGGTCTGAACCCCCTGAGAGCCGGATGCCCTCGCGCGGCACCTTTCACGGGGAAGCGAGGGCACGGGTGGGCACCGGCACCGTGCGGACGGAAGCGGCCGACGAGGCCGCCGAACGGCGGCGTGAACAGCGCGGCTGGTACTTCTACGACTGGGCCTGCTCCGTCTACTCGACCAGCGTGCTCACCGTGTTCCTGGGGCCCTATCTGACGTCGGTCGCCGAGTCGGCGGCGGACACCGATGGCTTCGTGCACCCCCTCGGGATCCCGGTGCGCGCCGGGTCCTTCTTCGCGTACTCGGTGTCCCTGTCGGTGATCGTGGCCGTGCTGCTGATGCCCCTGGTCGGCGCCGCCGCCGACCGCACGGGCCGCAAGAAGCCCCTCCTGGCGGCCGCCGCCTACACCGGGGCAGCGGCCACGACAGCCATGTTCTTCCTCGACGGCGACCGCTATCTTCTCGGCGGCGTCCTGCTGATCGTCGCGAACGCCGCGCAGTCCGTGGCGATGATGCTCTACAACTCCTATCTGCCGCAGATCGCCCCGCCCGAGGAGCGCGACGCGGTCTCCTCCCGGGGCTGGGCCTTCGGATACGCGGCGGGCTCGCTGGTCCTGGTCGCGAATCTCGTCCTCTACACCGCCCACGACTCCTTCGGCCTCTCGGAGAGCGCGGCGGTCCGCGTCTGCCTGGCGTCCGCCGGACTGTGGTGGGGCGCCTTCGCCCTCGTCCCCCTACGACGGCTGCGCGACCGCCGCCGCTCCGTCACGACGGACGCGAAGGAGGACGCGAAGGAAGAGGCGAGGGCGTCGACGGCTCTCGGCTTCCGGCAGCTCGCCGCGACCGTCCGCGACATGCGCCGCCACCCGCTGACGCTCGCCTTCCTGCTGGCGTACCTCATCTACAACGACGGCATCCAGACCGTGATCTCCCAGGCGTCGATCTACGGCTCCGAGGAACTGGGACTCGGGCAGTCCACGCTCATCGGGGCCGTGCTGCTGGTCCAGGTGCTGGCGGTGGCGGGCGCGCTGGGGATGGGCCGGCTGGCCCGGACGTACGGGGCGAAGCGCACGATCCTCGGCTCCCTGGTCGCCTGGACGGTGACGCTGGGCGCGGGCTACTTCCTGCCCGCCGGCGCCCCCATGTGGTTCTTCGTGCTGGCCGCCGGGATCGGACTCGTCCTCGGCGGCAGCCAGGCGCTGTCCCGCTCGCTGTTCTCGCATCTCGTCCCGCCCGGCAAGGAGGCCGAATACTTCTCGGCATACGAGATGAGCGACCGCGGCATGAGCTGGCTGGGCCCGCTGCTGTTCGGGATCACCTACCAGGTGACCGGAAGCTATCGGGACGCGATCATCTCGCTGGTGGCCTTCTTCGTCATCGGATTCGTGCTGCTCGCGCGGGTTCCGGTACGGCGGGCGATCGGCGCGGCGGGGAACCCGGTTCCCGAAAGGATTTAGCGTTTAACACCAAAGCGCTGTAGTGTACGCGTTTGGCCTGCCAGGCGTACCGTTACTGCGCGTCAAAGATGCCGAAACGCTGGGTGACATCTGCTAGCAGATGTGACAAACCGGGCGCTGGTGGGTACAACAAGGGGCGGCTACGACGGCGACGCATGACCCGGAACGGGACACGGAACGGGAATCTTTACCGCCGACCGGACGTTGACCGGATGACGACGACAGCGACACCTGTCCTGTGGGCGACAAGCCCGGGAGGCACGATTCATGAGTGAGCGAGCTCTTCGCGGCACGCGCCTCGTGGTGACCAGCTACGAGACGGACCGCGGCATCGACCTGGCCCCACGCCAGGCCGTGGAGTACGCATGCGAGAAGGGGCACCGCTTCGAGATGCCCTTCTCGGTCGAGGCGGAGATCCCGCCGGAGTGGGAGTGCAAGGTCTGCGGGGCCCAGGCACTCCTCGTGGACGGCGACGGCCCTGAAGAGAAGAAGGCCAAGCCCGCGCGTACGCATTGGGACATGCTGATGGAGCGGCGTACCCGCGAGGAACTCGAAGAGGTCCTCGCGGAGCGCCTGGCCGTTCTCCGCTCCGGCGCGATGAACATCGCGGTCCACCCGAGGGACAGCCGAAAGTCGGCGTAGTCCAGCGGGACCTGGAGCGGACTTACACAGCACACGAGTAACCGCGGGCGCCGTACGTGAAGTCGACGTACGGCGCCCGCGGTTTTCGTGTCACGGCAGAGCGGGTCGCCGCCCCGAAAGCCGCTCAGCGCGTGAGCGGCGGACGCGGGTCCTGCGGGGTGTCCCCCGGTTCGTCCCTGATGACCTCGCCCGGGACCACCTTGCCGTCGGGGCGGTGCATACGGGCCTGTTGGAAGGCGTCGCCCAGGGTGCCCGGGCCGGCTTCGCGCAGCTTGCGCTCGACGGTGCGCTCCGCGTAGCTGCTGAGGGCCTTCTGGACCGGCGGGATCAGCAGGAGCAGGCCCACCGCGTCCGAGATCAGGCCGGGGAGCATCAGGAGCAGGCCGCCGAGCATCATCAGGCCGTTGCCGCCGCCGTTCGAACTCGACGGGGCGCCGCCTCGCTGCACCGCCTCGTTCAGGTTCTGGAAGGCGCGCCGGCCCGCCCGCTTGATGACCACCGAGCCGAGCAGGAAACCGGCGAGCAGCAGCAGGAACACCGTGAACCCGCTCGCCGCGCCCGCGACCACGGTGAGCAGCCAGATCTCCAGCACCAGCCAGGCGGCGATGCCCAGCGGCAGGAACGTGCGCAGCCGGGAGCGCCGGGGCCGGGCGGGGTACGTGGGAGTCGGAGCGCCAGTCGTCATGCATCCAGTGTGCCTGGGCACGGCTCAGTACGGGATAAGGGGGCGATCAACCGTTTCTGTGCGGCGGTGTCCCTACGGCTGCGAGGGCTTGCCCCGCCGGCCGACGATCTTGCCGACCCGCTCGCCCACGCCCCACGTCGTGACCCGCCACAGCGCCTCGACGAGGATGTCACGGCTCATCTTGGAGTCGCCGAGTTCACGCTCGACGAAGGTGATGGGCACCTCGACGACGTGGTAGCCCGCTTTGACGGCGCGGCGGGCGAGATCGACCTGGAAGCAGTAGCCCTGGGAGGCCACCTCTTCGAGGCCGAGGCCCTCCAGGGTCTCGCGGCGGAAGGCGCGGTAGCCGCCGGTGACGTCGCGCAGCGGCAGGTCCAGGGCGAGGCGCGAGTACAGGCTGCCGCCGCGGGAGATGACCTCGCGGGACTTCGGCCAGTTCACGACCCGGCCGCCGGGCACCCAGCGGGAGCCGAGGACCAGGTCGGCGCCCTTGAGGGCGGTCAGCAGGCGGGGCAGTTCCTCGGGCTGGTGGGAGCCGTCGGCGTCCATCTCGATCAGGACGCCGTACCCCTTCTCCAGGCCCCAGCGGAAGCCCGCGAGGTAGGCGGCGCCGAGGCCTTCCTTGCCCTTGCGGTGCAGGACCTGGACGTGGTCGTCCTCGGCGGCCAGTTCGTCGGCGAGCTTGCCCGTGCCGTCGGGGCTGTTGTCGTCTGCGACGAGCACGTGCGCCTCGGGGACGGCCTTGCGCACCCGGCCGACGATCGCCTTGATGTTCTCCGCCTCGTTGTAGGTCGGAATGATCACCAACGCCGTACCGAGCGGGCCGAACTGTCTCCCCCGGTCCTGTGCCGCGAGGGTCCCGTCGCCGTCGTTCACTGCTGCCCCTTCATCTCCGTACGCAGAGGTCCACCATAGTGGCCGCAGCCTGCGATGACGTGACAAGACGTTCGTATGGTGGTGCCGTTTCCACAAGAGCGGGGTAAGACCGCGGATTTCGGCCGCCGTGCGTTCACCGCGCGTTCTGCGGATGGGGGCCCGGCGCCCTTCGGGCCGACCTGGGACCCGCTGGCTGCGAGTCGACCGAAAGCCGTTGTCTACTGAGCGCCCGGGCCCCACCCGGGTCACACCTCCCCGACCGGCCGGAAGGTTCCCTCGTCCTGGCGCGGGCGCTGAGCCTGGCTCCCAGTGGCGGTGCCCCGGTGCGGCACACCGTCCCTGACCCAGCGGCGCCGCGACGAGTCGTGGACGTTCCCCGGTCGGGCGTCCGGTGGTGGACTCGGCCGAACCTATCGGCCCGCTGCCGTCGGCTGTCAACAGCCGTTTGACCTGTGGGTTTTCGGTCAATGCCCTGGTCAGTGCGGAGGATGCGCAGGTCGCGCGACGCGGCGGCGGCGGCCGATCGGCGTCGCGCCACCCCAGGAGATCACTCGCCCGGCCGTACGAAAACCGTCCGTCCGCCCACCACGGTACGCAGGCAGATGGGCAGGTCACGGCCCGGGGTCAGGTCGGGCAGGCCGGGCGTGCCGGAGCGGGGGTCGGTCGACCAGCGGGCGACGCGGTCGTCGGGGGCCTGGACCACCAGCTCCTCGGTGCGCCACACGGCGTAGTCCGCGGGCGCGCCGGGCACCAGGACCCCCGCGTCGTCCCGCCCGATCGCCCGCCAGCCGCCGCGCGTGTGCGCGGTGAACGCGGCCCGTACGGAGACGCGGTGTTCCGGCGTGCGGTGGAAGGCGGCCGCGCGGACCGTGCCCCACGGGTCCAGGGGCGTGACCGGGCTGTCGGAGCCGAAGGCGAGCGGGACACCGGCCCGTAGCAGGGCGGCGAAGGGGTTCAGGGTGCGGGCCCGGTCGGCGCCCAGGCGCTGGGCGTACATACCGTCCTCGCCGCCCCACAGGGCGTCGAAGGCGGGCTGGACGGACGCGGTCAGGCCGAGCTCGGCGAAGGCCGCGATCGTCTCGGGCGTGAGCATCTCGGCGTGCTCGACGCGATGGCGGGCGGCCCGGACGCGGGCGAGGCCGAGCTTCTCGGCGGCGGCGCGCACGCCCTCGACGACGGCGCTCACGGCGGCGTCGCCGATCGCGTGGAAGCCCGCCTGAAGGCCCGCCTCGGTGCAGGCGATGACGTGGGTGGCCACGGCGGCCGCGTCCAGGTAGGCGGTGCCCGTGTGGTCGGCGTCGGCGTACGGCTGGTGCAGGCAGGCGGTGTGCGAGCCGAGGGCACCGTCGGCGAACAGATCGCCGGCGGCGCCGATCGCGCCCAGCTCACGCGCCTTGTGGACGTCCTGCTCGGCCCAGTAGCCGACGACACGCGGGCCGGTCTGCTCGGAGGCGAGTTTCAGCAGGCCGGTGAAGTCGTCCTCGGAGGAGATCTCCGGCCCCGCGCACTCATGGACGGTGCCGATACCGAGGGAAGCGGCGTGGGCGAGGGCGGTGCGCTGGGCCTCGGTGCGCTGGCCCGGCGTCACGGCTGCGAACGCGGCGGCGCGTACGGCGTGATGGGCGTCGGCGGTGAATGGGCCGGCCGTCACGCCGAGGCCGGGGGTCATGTCCAGCAGGGCCGTCGTGACGACCGCCGAGTGGACGTCGATCCGGCTCAGGTAGAGGGGGCGGCCGTCCGTTGCCTCGTCCAGTTCGGCGCGCGTCGGGGGACGGCCGCCGGGCCAGCGGGAGGCGTCCCAGCCGTGGCCGAGCAGGACCCGGTCGTGCGGACGGGCGGCGGCGAAGTCCCGTACGAGGGCCAGGGCCGCCTCCAGGGAGGGCGCGTCGGACAGGTCGAGGCCGGTGAGCGCCAGGCCCGTCGAGGTGGTGTGCACATGTGCGTCGGTGAACGCCGGGGTGACGAGGGCGCCGTCCAGGTCGATGACGTCGTCGACGCCGTCCGTGAAGGCGTCGGCAGCCCCCTCGGAGCCGACCCAGGCGACCTGGCCGCGCTCGACGACCATCGCTGTGGCGAAGGGGTCGGCCGGGCTGTGGACTTCTCCGCGACGGAGCAGGACGGTGTTCGGCTCGGGGGTGCGCTCGCTCATGGGGAACAGTCTCGCGCCTCGCCCGAGCCGCCCGGCACACAGGTCGGTCAGATGCGCGGCGGCCGCGCCTCGTACGGCGTCGACAGCACCACCGTCGTCCGCGTGGACACCCCCGCCAGCGAGCGCAACCGCGCCAGCAGCTCCTCCAGTTCGTGCGGCGTGGCCACGCGCACCTTGAGGATGTAGTTCTCGTCACCCGCGACGCTGTGGCAGGCCTCGATCTCGGGGACGCCGGCCAGGCGGTCCGCGATGTCGTCGGGGGCACTGGGGTCGAACGGCTTCACCGAGATGAAGGCGGTCAGCGGCAGCCCGACGGCCTCCGGGTCGACGACCGCGGCGTAGCCGCGGATGACGCCACGCTGTTCCAGCCGGCGCACCCGCTGGTGCACGGCCGACGTGGACAGGCCTGTGGCCTTGCCCAGGTCTGTGTAGCTCATCCGCCCGTCCTTGACGAGCAGCTGCACGATTTGTCGGTCCAGCTCCTCCATGGCGCAAGAACCTACAGTGCCCTTGATCTCCTCCGATACCTGAGCGGCGCAGGTCATACCCGGTTTGTGATGTGGCCGAGAGCAGCCTGTGAGCCGTTTGGGGGACAAAGCGGCCGCGCCGGGCACCTGCGGGCGGCATGTGACGAACGCCACACACCCCGAACAGGCTCCGTGATGTTCTCGTGATTACCGCCGAGACGGGGCGGGAAGTGCTTGCTGTGGTCGAGGCCGCAGCGCCTTCACGGCCCAGCCCGAGGGGGAGAACCCAATGCAGAGTCTTAAGCGCCCTGGTCGTACCGCACCCAAGCGGCTCCAGCCGGTCGTCGAGCCCGAGCCGGAGGGCGTCGAACCCGACGCCTACGACGAAGAACCCGACGCGTACGACACCTTCGAGATGTACCGGGTGATCTGCCCGGACTGCGCGCAGCCCATCGCCCTGCTGGCGGACGAGGAGGTCCTGCCGGAGCACGCGCTGTGCGCCTCACCGTGGAACCCGTTCGGACTCACGGTCTGCGCCGGCACCGGCCGCGCCGCGTCCGAGGCCCGTCCGGCCGACGAGTCGGTGGAGCCCCAGGAGCAGGACACCGCCCTGCTGCTGACGCTCCCCCAGGGACTCAACTGGCGGACGCAGCCCTTCTCGCACGTGGGCGGCCCGGGGTCCCGCCCGATCCGGGTGCCCGTCATGCGGCGCCACGCCGCCTGAGAGCGGCCTCGCTCCAACCTTCGTGACCGACCTGCACCACGGCTCCGCAGGCTGCCGTGGTGCGGTTCGGCACGCCGGAGGGTGACTTGGCGACACGTCGGCGGATGACGGTATGTGAGACGGATTGACGGTACGTCGGACAGTCGCCGCGGTTCGGCCCCATCCCGACCTCCGCGAACTCACGCCCGATTCCCGGGAGCGGTGACCTGTCCGCCGTCCTCCGCGTTGTCCCGGTATGCCCCCCACCTATACGGCGATCGGGCGGCAGCGCCGCCTGTTCGTACCCGCACCCGCAGGATCGGTTCCGCTTGCGCCGCCTCAGGTTCAGGATCCGCCCATCTACCGTGATCTGCTGCGCACTTGGGCCGACCGGGGCCGCACATTGCCGGGGCGCCACGACCCGGAGTGGGTCAGGCTCGCGGCACCCCTGGTCACGCGCGGTCAGTTCAGCGGCTCTCGGGACCCGCGAGGTGACGGGCGATGACCATCCGCTGGATCTGATTCGTACCCTCGACGATCTGCAGGACCTTGGCCTCGCGCATGTAGCGCTCGGCCGGGAAGTCCGCGGTGTAGCCGTACCCGCCGAGGATCTGGACGGCGTCGGTGGTCACCTTCATCGCCGTGTCGGTGCAGTGCAGCTTGGCCATGGCCGCCTGCTTGGCGAACGGCCGGCCCGCGTCCCGCAGCCGCGCGGCCGCCAGGTACAGCGCGCGGCCGGCCTCGATCTGGGTCGCCATGTCCGCGAGCATGAAGCGCAGGCCCTGGAAGTCGGCGATGGGCCGACCGAACTGCTGCCGCCCGGTCGCGTACCCCACTGCCTCGTCGAGTGCCGCCTGGGCCAGACCGACGGCGCAGGCCGCGATGCCGAGCCGCCCGGAGTCGAGCGCGGACAGGGCGATCGCGAAGCCCTGGCCCTCGTCGCCGATGCGGCGGTCGTCGGGGACGCGGACCCCGTCGAGGTGGACCTGCGCGGTCGGCGAGCCCTTCATGCCCATCTTCTTCTCCGGCGCCGCGGCGCTCAGACCCTCCGCGTCACCGGGCACCAGGAACGCCGTGATCCCGCGCGGCCCCTCCTCGCCCGTACGCGCCATGACCGTGTAGAAGTCGGCGATGCCACCGTGCGTGATCCAGGCCTTGGTTCCGGTGATCACCCAGTCGTCGCCCTCACGCACCGCCTTGGTCCGCAGCGAGGCCGCATCCGAGCCCGACGACGGCTCCGAGAGGCAATACGCACCCAGCAAGCCACCGCCGAGCATCGCCGGCAGGTGCTCGAGCTGCTGCTCCTTGGTGCCGTAGGTGGCGAGCGCGTAGGAGGCCAGGGTGTGCACGCTGACGCCGAGGCCGACGGTGAGGCGGGCCGCGGCGAGCTCTTCGAGGACCTGGAGGTAGACCTCGTAGGGCTGGTCACCGCCGCCGTACTCGGAGTCGTACGGCAGGCCGAGCAGTCCGGATTCGGAGAGCAGGGTGAAGACCTCACGCGGGAAGCGTCCGGCGTCCTCCTCCTCGGCCGCCTTCGGGGCGATCTCGCGCTGCGCGATGTCACGGACGAGCGAGATCAGATCCCGGGCCTCGTCCGTGGGCAGTTGACGGTCCACCGGCTGCGGGGCGCGGTCGGGCATGGCGACGCTCTCCTCCCTGTCGGGCAGATCGGCGGGGCGTGCGCCTTGGGTGGGGGCGGTTCCGCCGGGTCTCACTGGGTGCCGGCCGATGCTCGCACTCCCGGGTCACGGAAGCTGCTGACCAGCGGCTCTGCGCTGTGAGTATGCCCGATCGGAGGCATGCAGTCACCGGTTAACGACCGCTTACTTCAAGAAACCTACCTGCGGAGGATTCCCCGCGCCCCGAACTTGGTCCGAACCATTGACGGACTGGTCTAGTCCTCCTACTGTTTCGGCGCAACGCTTCATCGCGTCCATGCCAATCAGCGCAAGTTTCCCTCTCCCCCACGAGGAGACACCCGATGCTCACTGCCCACCGTCCCCGCTCCCGGCTCCGGGCGCTCGTCTCCGCCGCGTGCTGCGCCGTCCTCGGCGCCGGGCTGCTCGCCGGCGCGGGCGCCGCCACCGCCACCGCGACTCCGGCGGCCCAGAAGGCCGCCGGGTCCAAGGTGATCGGCTACTTCACCGAATGGGGCACCTACGACCGCAAGTACTACGTCAAGAACATCGAGACCTCGGGCTCGGCGGCGAGACTCACCCACATCAACTACGCCTTCGGCAACGTCACCGGCGGCAAGTGCGCGATGGGCGACGCCTACGCGGCGACCGACCGGACGTACACCGCGGCCGAGTCCGTCGACGGCGTCGCCGACGCCTGGGACCAGCCGCTGCGCGGCACGTTCAACCAGCTGCGCGAGCTGAAGAAGAAGCACCCGAACCTCAAGGTCCTGTGGTCCTTCGGCGGCTGGACCTGGTCGAGCGGCTTCGGCGAGGCCGCGAGGAACCCGGCCGCGTTCGCGCGGTCCTGCTACGACCTGGTGGAGAACTCCAAGTGGGCCGACGTCTTCGACGGCATCGACATCGACTGGGAGTACCCGAACGCCTGCGGCGCCACCTGTGACACCAGCGGCAGGGCCGCCTTCAAGAACCTGATGGTGGCGCTGCGAGCGAAGTTCGGGGGCGGTGCGCTCGTCACCGCGGCGATCACCGCCGACGCCACGCCCGGCGGCAAGATCGACGCGGCGGACTACGCGGGCGCGGCGCAGTACGTCAACTGGTACAACCCGATGACGTACGACTTCTTCGGTGCCTGGGACGCTACGGGGCCGACGGCTCCGCACTCGCCGCTCAACTCCTACTCCGGCATCCCGAGGGCGGGCTACCACACCTCGGCGACCATCGCGAAGCTCAAGGGCCTCGGCATCCCGGCCTCGAAGCTGCTGCTCGGCATCGGCTTCTACGGCCGCGGCTGGACCGGCGTCACGCAGTCGGCGCCGGGCGGCACCGCGACGGGCCCGGCGGCGGGGACGTACGAGCAGGGCATCGAGGACTACAAGGTGCTGAAGACGAAGTGCCCGGCGACGGGGACGGTCGCCGGCACCGCGTACGCCAAGTGCGGTAATAACTGGTGGAGTTACGACACTCCCGCGACCATCGCGACGAAGATGACGTACAAGAACCAGCAGGGTCTGGGCGGCACCTTCTTCTGGGAGCTGAGCGGGGACACCGCCGGCGGTGAGCTGATCAAGGCCATTGACTAGGCGGTCCCGCAGGGAACTTGGGGCGGAGGACCACGAGCCTCCGCCCCGACTCGTCAGGGGCCCCGGCGGGCCGGCTTCGGGGCCGGGTAGGCGGGATCCATGTCCTCGATGGCGCGCATGGCGCCGCCGAGCATCCTCACCAGCAGTTCGCGCATGGCGTCCCGGGACAGCTCGGGGTGGTCGATCCAGTCGAGGGCGGCTCCCTCGACGCTGCACACCCAGGCGAGCAGGCCCATGCGGGCCAGCGGGGCGATGTCGCCGCGCCCGTATGCCCCCTCGGCTATGGTCGCGACGATCGCCTCGCGCACCCCGTCCCGGATGGCGTGCACCTCGGTGTCGAAGCCGACCCCGCCGCTGACGATCGTGCGGTAGGCGGCCTGGTTGTGCTCGGCGTAGCGCAGATAGCTGTCGATGGTGCGGTGGACGCGGTCCACCGGTTCCAGTTCGAGGCCGCTCGCCGCGTAGGTGACCAGGTCGGCGACGGAGTCCTGGATGATGGCCAGGTAGTAGCCGCGCTTGGACTGGAAGTAGTAGTAGATCAGCCCTTTGGCGACATGCGCCTGCCGGGCGATGTCGTCCATGGAGAGTGCGTCGTACGACGTGTCGGCGAACAACTTCCGCCCGATGGCGATGAGTTCGGCACGGCGTGCGACCGAGCGCTCGGTGCCGCGAGCCCGCGGGCGGGCGGCGTCGCGCTGTTGACTAATATTCAATTTCGACCCTGGTCTCAACGGGCGGCGGGACACCCGCAGTATGGCAGGTCGGGTATGGGGCAGGTCACAGCAGACCGAGCCGCGTGACGAGCATCGCGATCACTACGACGAGGGTCCAGCCCATGGCGTGCTCGAGGAGCTTCGGGCCGTCTTCCCAGGGACCGCCGGTACGGGCGCGGGCGGCGGTGGCTGCTTGTGCGGTCATGGCGTCTCGCTGGTGTCGGACGTGCGGTGGACTCCCCCCGCGGTGCTGTCCACCTTGCCATCGTCGGTGGCTTGAGCGGTGGAGACGTTGGTCACAGACGACGGCCCCCCGCGGGATCGCCGGGGGCCGTCGCGGTACGGCTCAGCGGACGCCCACCGCCGCGAGCGCCTCGCGCTGGCGCGTGGTCGGCCGGTCCGGGAAGTACAGGTAGCAGACGCCGCCGGTGCCGGAGACCACCTTGCCGCTGGCGTTGTACCGCTTGGTCCTGAGCCAGATGTTCTCCCACTCGCGCCTCTTGTAGACGCGCCGCACCGCCTCATTGCTCGGCGACGCCGGGTCGTTGGCGATCACGTCGCCGGCCGCGGTGAAGCCGATGACGGTCATCAGGTGCCCGGCGGTGCCGTACCCCGCCCCCGTGAGCTCCCCCTTGAGGAAGGACTGGGACGTAATGGCCGGGATGTCGGCCGCGATCAGCGTCTCGAGGTCGGTGAGGGAACCGAGCCGGGTGACCACGCCCTGGAGACCCTTGAAGGTGGCCGCGTAGGCCGCGTTGAACGGCCAGTTGCCGCAGCCCGCGTACTGGTGGTCGTAGGTGAACCGGGCCGCGTGGCACACCTGCGGGTCGGCGTACGACGGGTCGACCCACGCCAGCTGCTCGCGGGTGAGCCGGCCGCCCCAGTACTCGATGATCATCTGCGAGGAGGTGGGGCTGCACCAGGCCTCGCCGCCGTTGTCGTACTCGGGGTACTGGCCGAGGTGGATCTCCTGCGAGTAGCGCGGGACGATCAGCTCCTGGGCGAGGCCGGGGGCGGAGGCCGGGACGGTGAAGCGGTCGGGGATGTCGGAACCCATCGCGCCGAGCCGCCAGACGGTCGGCGTGGTCTTCGTGCCGGGCTTGCGGTAGAGGGTGAGCCGGAGGCGGTACGAGGTCAGGCGCAGGCCCGTGGCCGGATCGTCGACGGCGAAGGTGTCCGTCCAGACGCTGCTCTTGCCGTCGCGCTGGTCGTCGACCGAGGTCCGCTTGATGTCCTGGTCGCCGGCCGCCCAGCGGCCCATCACGTACCAGGGGGTGGCCGAGCCGTCGGAGTAGGTGCCCTTGAGCTCGACCTTGAGCCAGGTGCCGGCCGGGGTGTGCGCGTTCCAGGAGGCGATCGTCTCCGTGGCGGGGACGGCGAGCTGGTGGACGGGGGACGTCCAGGTCGCGTACTCCCAGGCGGCGGTCCTGCCGGTGTGCGGGTCGGTGTAGTCGGTGGTGCCCGCGGAGGTGCCGATCACGACGCCCGGGCGGGAGCCCGAGACGGCCCGGGTGCCCTTCGCGGTGCCGCCGCGCCAGTCGGTGTACGTGGTCCAGAAGCGGTTGTCGACCGGGCGGGCCGGGGCCTGCGCGGGGTCCGCGGCGTCTGTCGCGGCGCTGCCCGCGCCTTCGGCGACCGCCGGGCCCCCGCCCCCCGCCACCACGGCGACGACCGCGGCGGTCAGGACGGTCCTGCGGGACGGCTGTTCGGCTCTGCTCATGGGCTCAGTGACCCCCAGGTGTCCGAGTCGGGGTGGGTCCAATTGCACGGTTGTGCGCCAACTATGGAGCAGGCGCCATGCTCCTGCCAGCACTTCGGCCTGTGGCGCGTCCAGCAATATTGGTCTCGCCCCTCTACCTAAAATGCTTCACGTACATACGCCCACCCCTCCCCCAGGAACGGTCATTCACGAGCTCGCCTCCCGGATCCGCCGCCTGCCCCCGTCCTGCGGCCCGGTCCGCCTCGTCGGCGTCGACGGGCACGCCGGATCCGGCAAGTCCACGTTCGCCGGACAGTTGGCCCGGGCGCTGGGCGGCGCGCCGGTGCTCCGCCTCGACGACATCGCCAGTCACGACGAGCTCTTCGACTGGACCGGACGGCTGCTGGACCAGGTGATCGAGCCGCTCCGCCGGGGCGAGACCGCGCACTACACGCCGTACGACTGGCGCGCCCGTCGCTTCGGACCGCCGCGTGCGCTGCCGCCCGCCGCGGTGATCCTTCTGGAGGGAGTCGGCGCGGGCCGTCGCGCGCTGCGCCCGCATCTGGCACACCTGCTGTGGATGGAGCTGGCCGAGGAGGAGTCCTGGTCGCGCGGGCGCTTCCGGGACGGAGAGGAACAGCGGGAGTTCTGGGCCGGATGGGTCAGGGCGGAACGACGGCACTTCGCCGAAGACCCTTCCCGTCCCTTCGCCGACCTCTTGGTACGTCAGTGCGAGAAGGGATACGAGGTGCTTCCCGGGCCTGCCGGGATCATTGGACCGGACCAGGTCATCACACACGGTGACTGACCATCCGCAGTGTGCTGAACTTGTGAAGAGCCTTGCGGGGCAACTTCCCGGAGTGCTTCAACTCGGCTTGACCGACGGGCCGTACAGGACTTACGTTCTCAATGTGCGGTCATTCGAGCCGCCCGTAGACGCGAAGCCCCCGGTTGTTCCCCCGTGATCGGGGGCTTCGTTCTGCCCTCTTCCCTGTTTTCGCCCCTCATTTCGAGCGCCGCGTGACACGATTCGCTCACCCTCGGTCACCATGCGGACTCCGCCCGAATGCTCCCACCTCGCCAAACGTCCTGTGCGCCACCCTTCGGTGGGCGACACCTGCGCAGGTACGATGCCCTCGGTGCGACCTACGGACGGCTGCTCTGCGCACCGTTGCAACTCCGGTCCGCGGCACAGCGGTTGGACCAAGGCGGCCGACGGGCACCGGCCCGGCGGCGAACCAAACGGGGGCACGGTTTGTGGGGGACGTGATGGACTTCGGCACGCAGGGCCCCGAGGCCCCGGCCGACCTCGCCTGGCTGCGAGGCGTGGACGCCTACACCATGGGCGCCTATCCGCAGGCGGAGGAGGAGTTCCGCACCGCGGTGCGGATCGATCCCGGGATGGCGGACGGCTGGCTCGGACTGCACGCGCTGCGCGTCGACACGACGACCGCGCTGCTCAGGATGTTCCGGCACCGGGACCGCTTCGGCGAACAGCGCACTCGACATCGCCGCACCCTCAACTCCTGGTACTGGCTGGGCTGGTGGGTGCAGCCGGTGCTGGAAAGCCCGCGCGACCTGCTCCTCGCCCACGCCTCGCACTGGCTGGACGGCCGGCACGTCCCGGAACTCGACCGGGCCCTCGCCGGCCTGCCCCCCGTGGACGCCGACCCGCAGGTCCGTTTCCTGCACGCCTGCCGCGCCTATCTCGTCAAGGACTGGGAACAGCTGGTCCGGCACACCGACCCGCTGCTCGACGATCCCATGCTGGGCATCGAGGCGGGCCTGTTCGGCGGTATGGCCAGGGTCCGGCTGGAGATGTACGGGCAGGCCGAGCCCCTGCTGTCGGCGGCCCTGATGCGCTGCCGCAGCGAGCAGCCGCAGCGCAAGGAGCTGCGGTACTGGCTGGCGCGGGCCCACGAGGGGACGGGGCGCAGTGCCGCGGCGTTGCCGTTGTACCGCGCCGTGCACCGGGTCGACCCCGCCTTCATGGACACCTCGGCCCGGCTCGCCGCGATCGCCGAGGGCGACGGGTACGACGACTCGGCCGACCTGGCCGCGATCACACTCGCCGGCGCCGGGCAGGACGCCGTGGACGGCCCCGACGGACTCGACCCGCTCTTCGGCACCGAGGGACGCGACCTGAAGCTCTCGGAGCCCGAGCCGCCCTCCGGTTCCCCGCCGTCGGTGACCGACCCCGCGGTGCGCGAGAAGATCGTCCCCACGCAGTCGCTGCCCGCCGGTCCCACCGATCCCGCGCTCCTCGAGGAGGCGCTCGCCGAGCTCGAGCGCATGGTGGGTCTGGAGCCGGTGAAACGCCAGGTCAAGGCGTTGTCCGCGCAGTTGAACATGGCCCGGCTGCGCGCCGGGCAGGGCCTGCCGGTCCAGCCGCCCAAGCGGCACTTCGTCTTCTCCGGCCCCTCCGGCACCGGCAAGACCACGGTGGCCCGCATCCTGGGCCGCGTCTTCTACGCCCTCGGGCTGCTCGGCGGCGACCACCTCGTGGAGGCCCAGCGGGCCGACCTGGTCGGTGAGTACCTCGGCCAGACCGCCGTGAAGGCCAACGAGCTGATCGACTCCGCGTTGGGCGGTGTGCTGTTCGTCGACGAGGCGTACTCGCTGTCCAACTCCGGTTACGGCAAGGGCGACGCGTACGGCGACGAGGCGCTGCAGGTGCTGTTGAAGCGGGCGGAGGACAATCGTGACCACCTGGTGGTGATCCTGGCCGGCTATCCGGAGGGCATGGACCGGCTGCTTGCCGCGAACCCCGGGCTGTCGTCCCGTTTCACGACCCGCGTCGACTTTCCGTCCTATCGTCCGCTCGAACTCACCTCGATCGGTGAGGTGCTGGCCGCGGAGAACGGGGACGTGTGGGACGAGGAGGCGCTGGACGAGCTGCGGTCGATCGCGGGGCACGTGGTCGATCAGGGGTGGATCGACGAGCTGGGGAACGGGCGGTTCCTGCGGACGCTGTACGAGAAGAGCTGTGCGTATCGGGATCTGCGGTTGTCGACCTATCCGGGGGTACTGACTCGGGATGACTTGTCGACTTTGCGGTTGCCGGATCTGATGCAGGCGTACGGGGAGGTGCTGTCCGGGAGAGGGCCGCAGGATCCGTCGGCCATGTAGGTGCCGGTGCACGGAGCTGACGGAGGGTGGGGGCGCTTGCCGCGCCGGCGGGGTGCCGCCGTCTTTGGGACGGGCGCCACCCCAGCGGCACGACTGCCCGCAGCTACGTGGCCATTGCTTCCTCCGGTGCTCCGCTCGCCCGCGGCTCCGTCACCCTCACCGCCGGCAGCTCCCGGTGTGCCGGGTCCCGTACCTCGCCGACCAGCAGCTCCAGTACGTCCTCCAGCGCGACCAGGCCCAGCACCTTGCCGGACGCGTCGGCCACCTGGGCCAGGTGCGTGGCGGCCCGGCGCATCACCGTCAGGGCGTCGTCCAGCGGCAGTTCCGGTCTGAGCGTCGTCATCGGCCGCCAGATCTGCTGCGGTACCGCCCGCTGCGAGTCCTCCAGATCCAGTACGTCCTTCACGTGCAGGTAGCCCATGAAGGCGCCGTTCTCCGCCGCCACCGGGAAACGGGAGTACCCCGTGCGGGCGGTGAGCTCGACGATCTGGCCCGGGGCGACCGAGGGGCTGACCGTGACCAGTGACTCGCGCTTGAGGAGCACGTCCGTCACCGGGCGTGACCCCAGCTCCAGCGCGTCCCCCAGGCGTTCCCGCTCCTCGGGGTCGAGCAGACCGGCCTGGCCGGAGTCCTCCACGAGCCGGTTGAGCTGCTCGCTGGTGAAGACCGCCTCGACCTCGTCCTTGGGCTCGACCCGGAAGAGCCGCAGGATGCCCCGGGCGCAGGCGCCGAGGGAGACGGTGATCGGCTTGCAGAGGCGGGCGAAGGCGACCAGGCCCGGGCTGAGCCACAGCGCGACCTTCTCCGGGGCCGCCATCGCGAGGTTCTTCGGGAGCATCTCGCCGACGACGAGGTGGAAGAAGACGACCGCCGCGAGCGCGATGACGTAGCCGAGCGGGTGGATCATGCCATGCGGCAGGTGGATCCACTCGAAGACCGGCTCCAGCAGACGCGCCACCGTCGGCTCGGCGACCGCGCCCAGAGTCAGCGAGCAGACGGTGATGCCGAACTGGGCGGCCGCCATCATCTGCGGCAGCCGTTCCAGGCCGTACAGGACCTGCCGGGCCCGGGCGGTGCCGAGCGGTTCGATCTGGCTGCGGCGTACCGACACGAGCGCGAACTCGGCGCCGACGAAGAAGCCGTTGGCGAGCACGAGCAGCGCGGCGAACAGGAGTTGGAGGACGCTCATCGGCCGGCCTCCACGACGGACACGGCGGCCTCCGCCATGGCGGGCACGGGGGCCGTCCGCACCAGCCGTACCCGCTCGGCGCGGTAGTGGCCGACCTGGCGGACGGACAGCCGCCAGCCGGGCAGTTCGGCCTTGTCGCCGACGGCCGGGATCCGGCCGAGCAGGTCGGCGACCAGACCGGCGACGGTCTCGTACGGCCCCTCGGGCACGTCGAGGCCTATGCGCTGGAGGATGTCGACCCGGCAGCTGCCGTCGGCCTCCCAGGCGGGCCTGCCGTCCTCGGGCGGAGCCGTGGCGAGTTCGGGCAGGTCGTGACCGTCGTGCTCGTCGCGGACCTCGCCGACGAGCTCCTCGATGATGTCCTCGAGGGTGACGACGCCGGCCGTGCCGCCGTACTCGTCGACCACGACGGCGATGGGCTGCTCGCTGCGCAGGCGGGCGAGCAGGGGCTGCACCGGGAGGGTCTCGGGCACGAGCAGCGCCGGGCGCGCGATACGCCCCACGGGCGTGCGCAGCCGGTCCTGCACGGGCACGGCCAGCGCGTCCTTGAGGTGCACCATGCCGACGATTTCGTCGATCTTCTCGCGGTAGACGGGGAAACGGGACAGTCCGGTGGCGCGGGTCAGGTTGACCACGTCCTCGGCGGTCGCCGACGACTGCAGCGCGCTGACCTTCACCCGCGGGGTCATGACGTGCTGCGCCGTCAGCTCGGCGAGCGACAGGGTGCGGACGAAGAGGTCCGCGGTGTCCTGCTCCAGGGCGCCGGCCTGTGCGGAGTGCCGGGCCAGGGAGACGAGCTCGCCGGGGGTGCGGGCGGAGGCCAGCTCCTCGGCGGGCTCGATGCCCAGCGCACGGACGAGACGGTTGGCGACCGCGTTGAGACCGGCGATCACCGGGCGGAACAGGCGTGCGAACGCGTGCTGCGGGCCGGCGACGAAGCGCGCGACCTGCATCGGCCTGGACACCGCCCAGTTCTTGGGCACGAGTTCACCGATCACCATCTGCACGGCCGAGGCCAGCAGCATGCCGATGACGACGGAGACACCGGAGACGGCTCCCTCGGGGATGCCGGCCGCGGTGATGGGGCCGTGCAGCAGTTCCGCGAGCGCCGGTTCGGCGAGCATGCCGACGACGAGAGAGGTGATGGTGATGCCGAGCTGGGTGCCGGAGAGCTGGAAGGACAGCTCCTTGAGGGACTCGACGACCGTGCGGGCCCGTCGGTCTCCCTCGGCGGCGGCCTTCTCGGCGTCCGTCGCCTCGACCGTGACAAGGCCGAACTCGGCCGCGACGAAGAAGCCATTGGCCAGGATCAGCAGGAAAGCCGCTCCGAGGAGCAGCAGGGGGATGGTCATGATGCCGCCGCCTCCGCGTACACGCGGACTCCAAGATCACAGTCCGCGGTATGTCGGCAGGGGGCGGCGCAGGTACTACAGGACGATCCGTCCATCGCCGGAGAGGGTCACTCCTCGCGTAGCAGGAACCCCTGTGCGCCGGGCGGCGCGCAGGGGCGGAGGCGCAGCGAAAAACGCCTCCGCCAACAGATTAATCAAGACATGGGCCCGTGCGGCAGAGTGGAGAGCCCTGACTCCGCTCCGAGCCGACCCTGATCTTGCTCGGGGTCAGCCGTGATCCGCCTCGGGGCGGGCCGTGGAGCGCGCCTCGGCGAGCGCCCGCAGCGTGCGCGCGTCGGCGATGGCACGCTGTTTGGCGATGCCTGGCTGGATGCCCAGCGCGGGCAGGCTGGTGCCGTCGCTGAGGTTGAGGAACACCCACGGGTCGCCCGGACGGAGGTTCACCTGGATGATTTCGGCCCAGTCCAGGTGCCGCCTGCTGGCGATGTTGACGACGGTGACGCCGGACTCGTCGGCGACGACCTTCGGCCGGGACAGCACGAGCAGCACACCGAACAGGAGCGCTCCGGTGAAGACGAAACTGAGGCGCTCACCGGGGCTGAGCTGTTCCAGCAGCATCGCGACCGTCGTGATGACCACGAAGATCGCGACACCGGCGGTGAGCAGGACGGCACGGGTGCGCCCTGGCCGGAATGTGACAGGGAGAGCGGGCAGTTCGGACATCTCTCTCGCGTCCCTCAGAGACGGCAGGCGTGGATGGCCGTGGTCAGGATGGCCCGGGCGCCGATGTCGTACAGGTCGTCCATGATCCGCTGGGCCTCCTTGGCCGGGACCATGGCGCGGACCGCGACCCAGCCCTCGTTGTGCAGCGGGGAGACGGTCGGGGACTCCAGGCCCGGCGTGAGGGCGACGGCCTTCTCCAGCTGCTCGACGCGGCAGTCGTAGTCCATCATCACGTACGTCCGGGCGACCAGGACGCCCTGGAGACGGCGCAGGAACTGCTGCACCTTGGGCTCTTCGCCGTTCTCGCCGGTGCGGCGGATCACGACGGCCTCGGATTTCATGATCGGCTCGCCGATGACCTCCAGGCCCGCGTTGCGCAGGGAGGTGCCGGTCTCGACGACGTCCGCGATGACCTCGGCGACGCCGAGCTCGATGGCGGTCTCGACGGCGCCGTCGAGGTGGACGACGGAGGCGTCGATGCCGTTGTCGGCAAGGTGCCCCGCGACGATGCCCTCGTAGGAGGTGGCGACCGTCATGCCGTTCAGGTCCTCGACGCCGTTCGCCGTGCCGGGCTTGGTGGCGTAGCGGAAGGTGGAGCGGGCGAAGCCGAGCGGAAGGATCTCCTCGGCGTCGGCGCCGGAGTCGATGAGCAGGTCGCGGCCGGTGATGCCGATGTCCAGCTGCCCGGAGGAGACGTAGATCGCGATGTCGCGGGGGCGGAGGTAGAAGAACTCGACGTCGTTCTCCGGGTCGACGATGCGCAGTTCCTTGGACTCGCGGCGCTGCTGGTAGCCGGCCTCATGCAGCATCTCCGCCGCAGGGCCGGACAGTGAACCCTTGTTGGGGACGGCGATGCGCAGCATGAGGTCGGCTTCCTTTGCGTGGTTTCTTACGGGAGCGGGTGCGGCTTGACGGGTGCGGCTTACAAGTGGGCGTACACGTCGTCCAGGGAGATCCCACGGGCGACCATCATCACCTGGACGTGGTACAGCAGCTGCGAGATCTCCTCGGCGGCCGCCTCCTTGCCCTCGTACTCGGCGGCCATCCAGACCTCGGCGGCCTCTTCGACGACCTTCTTGCCGATGGCATGGACGCCCTTGCCGACCAGTTCCGCGGTGCGGGAGGTGGCGGGGTCGCCGTTTGCGGCCTTGTGCTGGAGCTCGGTGAAGAGCTCCTCGAACGTCTTCTTGGACATGGTGGCGCCCACTTTACGCGGTGTGCCGGGCCACCTAGCGCCATGGTTCAGATACTGAGCGGAGGGTGGCGGCCGTGGCCACGGCCGCCGTCACCGCCTCGTGTCCCTTGTCCTCGTTCGAGCCCTCGATGCCGGCCCGGTCCAGGGCCTGCTCCTCGGTGTCACAGGTCAGCACGCCGAAGCCGACCGGGACGCCGGTGTCGACCGAGACCTGGGTCAGGCCCTGGGTGACGCCCTGGCACACGTACTCGAAGTGGGGGGTGCCGCCGCGGATGACGACACCGAGGGCGACGATCGCGTCGTAGCCGCGCCCCGCGAGGACCTTGGCGACCACCGGGAGCTCCCAGCTGCCGGGGACCCGGAGCAGGGTCGGCTCGTCGATCCCCAGGTCGTGCAATGCGCGCAGGGCGCCGTTCACCAGACCGTCCATCACCTTCTCGTGCCACTGCGCCGCGATGACGGCGACCCGCAGGTCTCCGACATTGCGTACGGACAGTTCCGGTGCACCCTTGCCGCTCACGTCTCTCCTCGTTGGTTTCCTACTGGTTGCCGCAGGTGGACACGGGGGTCGTGTCCAGCCAGGGCAGGTCGTGTCCCATCCGGTCCCGCTTGGTGCGCAGGTAGCGGAGGTTGTGCTCGCCCGCCTGTACGGGCATCGGCTCACGGCCGGTGACCTTGAGTCCGTGGCGGACGAGCGCGTCGGTCTTGTCGGGGTTGTTGGTCATCAGACGCACGCTGCGTACGCCGAGGTCCTGAAGGATCTGCGCGCCGGCGCCGTAGTCCCGGGCGTCGGCGGGCAGGCCGAGCTCCAGGTTGGCGTCGAGGGTGTCGTGGCCCTGCTCCTGGAGCTCGTAGGCCCGCAGCTTGGACAGCAGGCCGATGCCGCGTCCCTCGTGTCCGCGCAGGTAGACCACCACTCCCCGGCCCTCGGCCTGGATGCGCTCCAGGGAGGCGTCCAGTTGGGGGCCGCAGTCGCAGCGCAGGGAGTGGAAGACGTCGCCGGTGAGGCACTCGGAGTGGACGCGGACGACGACGTCCTCGCCGTCGCCGATCTCGCCGTGCACCAGGGCGACGTGCTCGACGCCGTCGACGGTGGAGCGGTAGCCGTACGCGGTGAAGGTGCCGTGGACGGTGGGCAAATGGGTCTTCGCCTCGCGGCGCACCGTGGGCTCGGAGCTGCGGCGGTAGGCGATCAGGTCCTCGATGGAGATGATCGTCAGGCCGTGCTTGCGGGCGAAGGGGATGAGCTCGGGCAGGCGCAGCATCCGGCCGTCCTCGCCGGCGATCTCGACGATGGCGCCGGCCGGGCGGAGCCCCGCGAGCCGGGCGAGGTCGACGGCGGCCTCGGTGTGGCCGTTGCGGACGAGCACGCCGCCGGGCTTGGCGCGGAGGGGGAAGATGTGGCCGGGGCGGACCAGCTCCGTCGGCTCGGCCGTACCGCTCGCGAGCAGTTGAAGCGTGGTGGCGCGGTCGGAGGCGGAGATCCCGGTGGTCACACCGTGAGCGGCGGAGGCGTCCACGGAGACTGTGAACGCGGTCTTCATCGACTCGGTGTTGTCGTCGACCATCTGCGGGAGCCGCAGCCGGTCCAGTTCGTCGCCCTCCATGGGGGCGCAGATCAGGCCGCGGCACTCGCTCATCATGAAGGCGACGATCTCCGGGGTCGCCTTCTCGGCGGCGATGACGAGGTCGCCCTCGTTCTCCCGGTCCTCGTCGTCGACGACCACGACGGGGCGGCCGGCCGCGATGTCGGCGATGGCCTGCTCCACGGGATCGAGCGCGAAGTCCTCGAAACCGTCGGTGCTGTACAGGATCGGTGCCGCTGTCATGCCGGCGCTCCTTCCATGACGGGCTGCGGGGCCTTGCGGGAACGCAGCCACCAGTCGCGCATGCCCCACAGGACGAGTGCGCCGTAGATGACGTAGACGAAGCCGGAGAAGGCGTAGCCGTTGGCGAAGTTGAGGGGCACGCCGACGAGGTCGACGAGCAGCCAGGCGAACCAGAACTCGACCATGCGGCGCGCCTGGGCGTACATGGCGACGACGGTGCCGACGAAGATGTAGGCGTCCGGCCAGGGGTCCCAGGACAGAGTCGGGTAGGCCTTGAAGAGCAGGGCCACGGCGACCGTGCCGACGGCGGCGGCGCCGGCCATCGCCGCGCGCTCCCGCCAGGTGGCGAACCGCGGGGTGATCTGGCCGTCCTCGGACTGTCCCTTGCGGCGGCTCCACTGCCACCAGCCGTACACGGCGACGACCATGACGACGGCCTGCTTGCCGGCGCTGCCGGTCAGGTGGCCGAAGAAGGCGCCGAAGAGGATGAGGCCCGACAGGAACTGCACGGGCCAGCTCCAGATGGACCGGCGCCAGCCGAGGGCGAGGGCGGCCAGACCGAAGATGTTGCCGACCATGTCCGACCACAGGATGTGCTGGTCGAACAGCACGAACGCCTCGGAGTTCAGCCAGTTCACTGGCCGGCCCCCTGACTGGTCATCAGCCGCTCGACGTACTTGGCGATGACGTCGACCTCGAGGTTGACCGGGTCGCCGGGCTGCTTGAGGCCGAGCGTGGTCAGGGCGAGGGTGGTGGGGATGAGGCTGACGGTGAAGTGGTCGGGGCCCGCGTCGACGACGGTGAGGCTGATGCCGTCGACGGTGATGGAGCCCTTCTCGACGACGTAGCGCGTGAGGTCCGCGGGGAGCGAGATCTTCACGATCTCCCAGTTGTCGGACGGCTTGCGCTCGAGTACCTCGCCGGTTCCGTCGACGTGGCCCTGCACGATGTGCCCGCCGAGGCGCGTGCCCACGGCGGTGGGGCGTTCGAGGTTGACGCGGGAGCCGACGGCGAGGGCGCCCAGGCTGGAGCGGTTCAGGGTCTCGGCCATCACGTCGGCGGTGAACTCGTCGCCCTCGTGGTCGACGACCGTGAGACAGACGCCGTTGACGGCGATCGAGTCGCCGTGCTTCGCGCCTTCGGTGACGACGGGGCCCCGCAGCCGAAAGCGGGAGGCGTCGCCGAGGTTCTCGACGGCCGTGATCTCGCCCAGCTCTTCGACGATTCCGGTGAACACTTCCCGGGTCCTCCTGCCTCTTCGGGCACGGACTCCGGGGCTGTCGATGACGACAGAATGTACGAGCAGGGGCACCGGGGGCGACGCCGGACGGAGCCCGCCCATGGACGAGCCGGTACGGCGGCGCGCACGAAGGCCCGCCCGCCGCGCACTGCCTCCCATCCGGACTTTAACCGTCGGTCCAGGAATTTCACCTGGTCAACCGGCCGCTGGAGGCGACCGGGTCGCGGACTGTAACCGCCGGTTCGGACTTTCACCGACCCCGGAGTGCGCTGCTTCTGGTACGGAACCAGTGTGCCACGCCTGATCGACGGCCATACGGGTGAATCGTGTGGAGTGGCTCACAGAGCGTGCCGGGGATGTCACCACCTCGCGAATGGTACGTACCTATTGACCTTGGTGGTCTAGTCCTCTTAGGGTCTGCGCACGGGTCCGGCGACGGTGACGACGGCCCTTGCCCGCCGCCGGACCTCCAGGCGGAACGCTGCTGGAGTTCCGGATGGAGCCGGTCCCACGCTTGGGCTTCGGCCTTGCCGTAGCGGGGTGTGTCGTTCACCGTCGCCACCGACGGTTCCGTCCAGGTCTGCGGCCTGGCGAGGCTGAACTCCTTGCCGTGCTTGGGTGGCCGGCCGCCCTTGGGCTGGTAGGCGCGAGGCGGGGCCGGAAGCCGCAGGGACCGGTCCGAGCGCAGGCGGCCGACCAGCTCGACGGGCAGGTCCCGCAGCAGCCAGGCCAGGCGCATCACGTCGTAGCCCGCGTCCATCACGATCAGCATGTCCCGGTCGCCAGGCCGCCACTGCCCGACCGCGATCAGCCGCTCGGTCACCTGCCGGAGCTGGGTGGCCGTGACGGCTGCGGCGTCGTCGGTGGGCCCGAGGCGGACCGCGTCCAGCACCGTGGTCCACGAAGTGCGGTCCGGCGTCAGCGCGGCGACGAAGGAGTACGGCCAGCCCGGGATGATCTGCGCAGCCGCTTTGGAACGCCCGTGGACGTGGCAGAACAAACGCTCGGGCGAACACGCGGCGTCCGAGCGCAGCCAGCGGGAGACATCTACGGAGAGCACGATCCGCCCGCCGAAACGCGGCAGCGGCACCGACGCCAGAAGGTCCCGCAGCCCCTCCACGTCCAGGCGGCCGTGGTTCAGCGCACCGTACAGCGAACCGTAACCACGTTGGTGCTCAGCGGTCAGTGACAACTCCACCGGCGTCCTGGTCGGCCCGTCCGCGCACAGCAGCGCGTCGGTGAGTTCGAAGAACGCGTCCGCCCGCGCGGACAGACATCGGTAGAAGGCCGTCCGAAAGCGTGACAGTTCCGCGAACGCGTCCCGTTCGCCGGCCTGCGCCAGCGCACTCATCCCCACGGCCTTTCTTGTGAACCCCTGCATCTCGTCGCAGAGTTCAGGATCACGGGGAAGGCCGCCCGCATACCCGGTGGTCACTCCAAAGAGTGACCACGCGACCGGGCCCGACGACAAGAAATAGGCTTAGGCGTAGGAGACTTGATGCCGAAGCTATTCGGACAACTCTTGCCGCCCCCGGAACCGTCCGCCCTCGCCTGCCCGTCTGCCCCAACGGTATGTCCTGGGGGCGGACGTATCACGGGGAGCGTGGGGACATGCTGCGTATCGGCTTCGGCACGGACGACCTCAGCCGGCTGCGGGTGGCGGCGGGCAGCGACTTCATGTGGGAGGTGGTCCTCAGCCTCCACCTGCTCCAGAACCGGCAGGCGGCCCTGGTCTTCGACCCCTGGCGCAGGCAGGTGCGCGAGGATCTCGCGCGAGCGGGGCTGATCCGGACGACCCGGGCGCTGATCGAGGTGAACCCGTGCGCCTCCTACTTCCCGGACTTCCTCACCCCCGGCCTCGGCAACCCCGACCCGGACACCGGACTGGACGCGGTGCTCTCCACCCCCCGCAGACGCTTACGGTACGAACTCGCCCGGCTCTACCCGGACCGGCCGATGCCGTCGGGCGCCCGACGGCTCGCGGAGGGCGGGAGCGAGGCACTGCACCGGCTGGGGAGGGCGGTGCGCGCCTATCACGCGGTGGCTGTGGCGCCGTACAGGACGGTCATCGACCGGGCCGTCGGCGCGGACCTGGCCAGACGCGCCGACTCGGCGCTGGCGGCGGGGGCGGAAGGGCTGCTGGGCAGCTACCAGCCGGACCTGCTGTCCTGGCGGGACGGCCGGCTCGAATGCAGCTACCCCTTCGACCGGGGCCTGGAGCTGAACGGCCGCCCGCTGACCCTGATCCCGTCCTTCTTCTGCGTCCGGCAGCCCGTCGCCCTCACCGCCCGCGAACTCCCTCCCGTACTGGTGTATCCGCTTCCGCTCGCGCCGGGCTGCCTCACGGTGGCCGAGCCCGGCGGCGCACCCGGCCTGCACCGGCTGCTGGGCCCCACCCGGGCCCGCGTGCTGGAGCTGCTCGGCCGCCCGATGTCCACCAGCGGCATCGCCGCCGCCCTCCACCTCTCACCGGCCAACGCCAGCCGCCACGCCACCGTGCTGCGGGAGGCGGGCCTGGTCGGCTCGTTCCGGGACGGGCACCGGATGCTGCACCGGCGCACAGGGCTGGGGGAGGCACTGCTGAACGGGGACTGGGGGGTGTGAGGGGCGCGGGAGCGCCCGCCTCGGGCCGGCGTACGGCCGTGCGGCGGGCGCTGTGTGGTGCGGTGTGTGGGTCAGCAGTTCTTGATCTTCCAGATCGGGTCCCAGTTCCACGGCGCGGGGGCCACGCTGTACGCGGTCGAGCTGTGGACGACTCCGCCGCTCTGGTTGTAGAACCGCGCCACCGTGCCGGTGGTCTGGTTGTTGTAGAAGCCACCGATGCCGCCCCAGTAGGACAGCGAGTAGGTGTGGCAGGCCCATAGGTCGAACACCTTGTACCTGCCGACGTTCGGATCCCACACGCGGGCGCACAGCCGTCCGTACGGGCAGTCGTAGGTGTCGCTGTCGACGTACCGAATGCGTTCGGCGGCCGGTGAGATCCCCGGCGAGTTCGCCGGCACACCCGCATTCACTTGTGCGCCCACCTGCTGCGCGGGGGAACCGACCGCCTGGGCAGCCGAGTCGGCCGCCTGCGCCGGTGCTACGCCCAGCAGCATGATGAGCACCAGACCCGCCCCCGCGACGAGTCCCGCCAGCTTTCTGGGTATCAGATGTGTCCGGGGTGAGTGCATGTACTGTCCTCCGTGTCCTGGTTCCGCTCCGCGAAGCGAACGGCCATCCGCCCGCGCCCCATGGTGGGGCGGTTGGCACCGGGCGGACGAAACATTCGACGGATACGCAATCAAGGCGGCGGATACGAGGTCGTCGAGGACGGTGTGTTCAGGTTCCGGCCCGTTGTCAGGGGTGCTGGAAGACCATCTCGGGATTGGCCGGTGTCGGTCCGTCGAGGGGTGGCCGCAGGAAGACGCGCAGGCGGAGGTCGAAGAAGGCGCCGATGTAGTCGCGGGTGATCTCCCCCGAGCACTGCCCGGACAGCGTGGGCGGTCGGGTCGGCGATGCCCAACGGGACACCCGGCGCTGGCAGGTCGATGAACTCGAAGAACCGGCACTCCGCCACTCGCTACGACGCGGGCAAGACCGTCAAACGCCCCGAGACACTCGTCGCTCCGCGTGACCGCCGATGTTAAGGAACAAGTCAAGGGCATGGTAGGTACCCCCAGAGTCGGCCGAGCAGCGCGAGGCGGTGTCCATGGCGCTGCTGATCCTGCTGGAGCGGCTGACGCCTGCCGAGCGGGCGGTGTACGTGCTGTGGGAGGCGTTCGGGTACGGGCACCGGGAGATCGCCGGCGTCCTGGACCTCTCCGAGCCCAACTGCCGTCAGCTGGACCGGCGTGCGGTCCGGCGGGTGGGTGAGCCGCAGGCGCGATTCGAGGCGGCGTCCGAGCGACGGGAGGAGCTCGTCGCCTTCTTCGTCGCGGCGGCCCGGGACGGCGATCCGGCCGGGCTGGAGGAGCTGCTCGCGGCCGATGTGACCTGGTCGAGCGACGGTGGCGGCAAGGTCAGGGCGGCCCGGCGGCCGGTCGAGGGGTGCGAGAGGGTCGTCCGGCTCGTGGTGGGCGGCGTCGAGCGGTTCGCGGCGGGCCCGGACTGCACGGCGGTCGAGGTCAACGGCGCGACCGGGCCGGCGGCGTGGGCGGGCGACACACTCGCCGGGGTCGTCGCGTTCGATCTGTGGAACGGTCTGATCACGCATGTGCGGGTCGTGGTGAACCCGGACAAACTGGGGTTCGTACGCCGTCAGCTCGCGCGCTCGTAGAGGCCTGTCACATTTCGTACGGGCTACTCGGTCCTGGCTGACGAGGGGCGCTCCACCCGGGAGCGTCCGGCGTTGGAAGGGGCTGAACAGCATGACCACGATCCTGGTGACCGGCGGTACCGGAACGCTCGGCCGGCTCGTCACCGAGCGGCTGCGCGCGGACGGACACGAGGTGCGGGTGCTCAGCCGGCATGCGCAGCCGTACGCCGTCGATCTGCGCGAGGGCGGTGAGGCTCTGGACGCGGCCGTGGCCGGCGTGGACACGATCGTGCACTGCGCGAGCTCACCGCGCGGCGGGGACGAGCAGGCGGCCGCGCACCTGATCGCGGCGGCACGCCGTGCGGGTGTGGGCCACGTGGTCTACATCTCGATCGTCGGCATCGACCGGGTGCCGTTCGGTTATTACCAGTCCAAGCTCGCGGTGGAGAAGCTGATCGAGGAGTCGGGGCTCGGCTGGACCGTGCTGCGCACGACGCAGTTCCACGATCTGCCGGTGATGCTGTTCGAGGTGCAGGCCAAATCTCCGGTGCTGCTGCTCCCGGCCGGGGTGCCGGACCAGCCCGTCGAGGTGGCGGAGGTCGCGGCGCGGCTGGCCGAGCTGGCCTCGGGCCCGCCCGCGGGGCGGGTCGAGGACATGGGCGGGCCGGAGGTGCGGTCGCTGGAATCCCTGGCTCGCGCCTGGCTGAAGGCGACCGGACGGAAGCGGGCGGTGGTGAACGTGCCGCTGCTGGGGCAGGCGTACCGGGCCTTCCGGGCCGGCGGCCACCTCACGCCGGAGCACGCCGTCGGCAAGGGCACGTTCGAGGAGTATCTGGCGGGG
The DNA here is from genome assembly GCF_040295365.1 of Streptomyces sp. NPDC002838. NCBI lineage: Bacteria > Bacillati > Actinomycetota > Actinomycetes > Kitasatosporales > Streptomycetaceae > Streptomyces > Streptomyces sp. NPDC002838. The sequence continues at coordinate 124,890 of NZ_JBEOVF010000020.1, forward strand.
CGGCGCGGGTGAAGCGGCACGACTGGCTCCGCGCCGGGTTGAAGCTGCTCGCCGGAGTCCAGGTGCTGCTCGGCCTGTGGATCCTGCTGCTGCCGGACATCTTCTGGAAGTGGCGCTGGGTGTCGTCGCTCCCGCCGTACAACGAGCATCTGCTGCGGGACCTCGGTGGTACGAATCTCGCGCTCGCCGTGGTCCTGTGTGCGGCGGTCACGACGATGGAGCGGCGACTGGTGCTCACCGCGCTGGTGGCGTACCTGGCGGCTTCGGTGCCTCATCTGGTGTTCCACGCCCAGCACTTGGAGCCGTTGTCGGCCGCGAGCGGCGCGGGTCTGATGGCGCTGCTGGGGGCGGGGGTGGTGCTGCCTGCCGCGTTGCTGTGGCTGGCGGCCGATGCGTCGGCGTTCCGCGGACCGACGCCCGTGGACTATCGCCCCGGAGGCGCGAACAAGTCGTCCTGAGCCCGGTCGCGGGCCGTGAGCAGCGCCCCGCGCAGCACCGCTCCCCCGCCCAGTGTGCTGGGCCGTACCTCTGTGGGCAGGGGTGACAGGCGGGTGAGGCGGCTCTGGACGCGGGTGGCCAGGGTGTCGCCGCCCGCGCGGCCGATCTCGCCGGCCAGCACCACGCAGCCGGGGTCCAGTACGGAGATGACGGCGGCGGCGCCCAGGGCGACGCGGTCGGCGAGGGCGTCGAGGAAGCGGTCGGCGGACGTGTCGGTACCGGCCCGGCCCACCGCCGCGCGGACGAGCGCCGACGCGTGGGAGTCGGGTTCGTGCGCGGTGGCCGGTGCCGTCATGCCGTACTCCGCCGCGAGGCCGGCGATCGCACCCGCGCCGGCGAGGGAGTGGAAACCCCCGTCGCAGTCGGTGGCGGACGGCAGCCCCGTGGTTCCCGGCACCGGCAGGAAGCCGATCTCTCCCGCGCCGCCCGAGGCGCCCCGGCGCAGCGTTCCGTCGAGGACCACCGCGGCGCCGATGCCGATGCCGAACCACAGCAGCACGAACGTGTCCCGGTCCCGGGTGGCGCCGTCGCGCTGTTCGGCGAGGGCGGCGAGGTTGGTCTCGTTCTCGACGCTGACGCGGGCGTCCGGGAAGCGTTCCTGCAAGGCGGCCACCAGGCGCCGGTGCCACTCGGGCAGGCCGGAGGAGTCGCGGAGTTCGCCGCTCGCCGGGTCGATCAGGCCGGGCGCGCCGATGCCGACGGTGTGCAGCCGGTCGGCCCCCGCCTCCTTCGCCACGCGCTCGACCAGAGTGACCGCCTGCTCCACCGCGGGCCCCGTCCCGGCGTCGTCGCCGATCGGCACGGACGCCTCGGCGAGCACCTGCCCGAGCAGGTCGGAGACGACGACGGAGACACCCTCGGTGCGCACGTCCAGCGCCGCCAGATGGGCGCGGTCGGCGACGATGCCGTACAGCTTCGCGTTCGGCCCGCGGCGCTGTTCCCCCGACTCCCCGACCACCGTGATCAGCCCGGCGGCAGCGAGGCGCTCGACGAGGTCGGCGACGGTCGGCCGGGACAGACCGGTCAGCTGCTTCAACTGCCCTGCCGTCAACGGGCCCTCCTGCTGGAGCAGACGCAGGGCGAGCCGGTCGTTGATGGCCCGGGCGGTGCTCGGGGATGCGGGCATGCCGGGATCCTCCCAGATGGGCGGCCGCCGGGACGTCGTGCGGCCGGTTCATCCCTTACCTATCAGGAAGGGACCCTGATAGTTTACGGCGGCGATGCGAGCGGGTCCGCGAACGGGGAGGGCGGGAGAATGGGCGAAGTGCACTACGCGCAGCGTGAGGTGAGGCGGGCCCGGTACGCCGTGGCCGCCGTGTTCGCCGTGCACGGCGCCGTGACCGGCTCGTTCGCGACGCGGGTGCCGTGGATCCAGGACCATGCGTCGGTGAGTGCGGGGCAGCTGGGGCTCGCCCTGGCCTTCCCCGCGCTCGGCGCGTCCGTGGCGATGCCGCTCGCGGGCAGCATCAGCCACCGCTTCGGCGCCCGGAACGCCCTGCGCGGCCTGATCGCCCTGTGGACGCTGTCGCTGATCCTGCCGTCCCTCGCCCCGAACCTGCTGACTCTCTGCCTGGCCCTGTTCGCCTACGGCGCGACGGCGGGCATGGCGGACGTGGCGATGAACGCGCTCGGCGTCGAGATCGAGAACCGCCTGAGCCGTTCGATCATGTCCGGCCTGCACGGCATGTGGAGTGCGGGCGCGCTGGTCGGTTCGGCGGCGGGCACGCTCGCCGCGCACCTGGAATCGGATGCCCGGCTGCACCACGCCCTTGCGGCGGCCGTCCTCACGCTCCTCGGCGTGCTGGCCTGTCGTTGGGTGCTCGACCTGCAGCCCGCCGAGGACGAGGAGCCGCCGCCCCGGTTCGCCCTGCCGCCCAAGTCGGCGCTGCTCATCGGCGCGGTCGGGTTCTGCGCGGTGTTCGCCGAGGGCGCGAGCCTGGACTGGTCCGCGGTCTATCTGCGCGACCAGCTGGACAGCTCGGCGGGGCTCGCGGCGGCCTGCACGACCGGCTTCACGCTCACGATGGCGATCGCCCGGATCGCCGGCGACAAGGTGGTGGACCGGTTCGGCTCGGTGCGCACGGTCCGCGTGAGCGGGGTGCTGGCCGCGCTCGGCGGGGTGCTCATCGTCGTCGCGGGCCATCCGGCGGTGGCGATGGCCGGGTTCGCGCTGATGGGCCTGGGCATCGCCGTCGTCGTCCCGCTCTGCTTCGCCGCGGCGGGCCGCAGCGGTCCGAACGCCAGCCTGGCCATCGCGGGCGTCGCGACGATCACGTACACCTCGGGTCTGATCGCGCCCAGCGCGATCGGCGGTCTGGCTCAGGCGACCAGCCTGATGGTGTCGTTCGGCCTGGTGACCCTGCTGTCCTGCGGGCTCGTGGCCTTCGCGGGCGTACTGCGCGCGGGCGACCGTGACCGGCCGAAGGTCGGTTCACAGGCCGCGGCGGTTCCGGATCCGCGGCCCTGAACTCCGGGCGGTACGACATGCCGACGGCGAGGCTCAGCGCGCCAAGTCGTAGGCGTACGACGGCGAGAAGGTGCCCGGCGTGCCCTTGCAGCCGTCCGACTCCCCCGGCAACTTGACCCACAGGTAGGCGTCGATCCGCGCCTCCCCGGTGTTCAGCGTGGGCGCCCGGCCGATCTTCCGGCCGGCCGGATCGCACCACTCGCCGTCGGCCGGGGCGCCGTTGCCGTTGCGGCTGGTGTCGACGACGGCGCCCAGACTCGCCGGACCGCCCAGGGCGTCGAGCACCTGTCGGTCGTAGGCGATCTCGTCGGACGTGCGGTGGAAGTTGGAGACGTTGCTGAAGACGCCGTCGGAGGAGGTGTCCGAGGCGGCGCCGGCCCGCTTCAGCCACCCCGCCTGTTTCGCGGGCGGGTTCCAGCCGGAGTGGCCGGCGTCGTAGTAGACCCGCGCGTTGGGGTTGGCGGCCTTCAGGACGCGGCCCGCGCGGGCCAACGAGGCGAAGCGGCGGGTCCGTTCGCCCGAGGAGAGGCACTCGGCCTGGGCGACCGAGTCGGGTTCCAGGATCACGATGACGCCCCCGGAGCCCAGCCCCGCGGCGAAGGCGTCGATCCAGTCGTCGTACGCGGCGAGGTCCGGCGCCCCGCCCTCGGAGTGCCCGCCGCAGTCGCGGCCCGGGATCGCGTACGGCACGACCACCGGCACCCGGCCCTGCGCGGCACCGCCCGAGGTGACGGCGCGGACCCGTGCGGTGATGGTCGACGGCGTGAAGTCGGCGAACCAGACGGCCGCCGGGTGGTCGGCGATACGGGACTCGATGACCGCGTGGCGCGGGTCGTCGGTGTGGGCGCGCACCCAGTCGAGCACCTGGGATGCGGGGTGGCGGTAGAGCCGGGTGGAGGCGGCGGCGGTCTGCGGCTTCCCCTCCGGCTCCGTCTCCGTCTTCGTCGGTGACGGCGTGGGGCTGATGTCCTTCTCCTTCGGGGACTTCTTCGCAGACGGGGATGCCGACGCACTGGTCGAGGGCGATCCCGACGATACGGCGGGCAGCGGTGCCAGGCGCGGCGAGTCGGTCACCTGGGGTCTGGCCTGGTCGGAGCCGCGCCGGTCGTCGAGCGCGGACAGCATCCCGGTCGCCGTGCCGACCGCGACGACGACGGAGGCCGCCGCGACCATGGCGCCACGCCGGGCGGCCCGCCTGCGCTCGGCCCGACGTGCGGCAAGGCGCTGGGCACGTAAGCCTGACACCTCTTGCTCCCCCTCCCCCACGACGGGTGCGTTCCCCCGTTCTGGGGAAGCGTCGGGCCCGCCGGTACCCGGGCCAGCCTAAAGCTGCGACTCTGCCCCCATGGTGCAATGCGAACAATTCACCACACCCGTCGACGCGGTCATCTCCCGTATGCGCGCGCTCGACTCGGCCCTGCCGGCCCGGGACGGCCTCGCCGTCTTCAACCGCGTCTACCTCGCCGTCACCGAGGCGGTGGACCGGCACATCGACAGGGGGCGGTTCCTGGACGCTCGGGCCGCGATCACGCTGGACGTGCGGTTCGCGGAACGCTATCTGGCCGCCGTCGACGCGGCGGCCGACGAGCGGCGACCGCCGGCCTGCTGGCGGCCCCTGTTCCAGTTCCGCCACCATCCCGGTGTACGACCGCTGCAGTTCGCGCTCGCGGGCATCAATGCGCACATCGGGCACGACCTGGCGCTGGCCGTCGTGGACACCTGTCGTACGCTCGGCTGCGAACCCGCCGACGTGGAGGACGAGTTCGACCGGGTGGGCGACCTCCTCGTCTCGCTGGAGGAGCGCATCCGCGAAGATCTGATGCCGGGTCCCGACGTCCTCCAGATCGCCGACCCGCTCACCCATCTGCTCGGGGCGTGGAGCCTGGAGCGGGCCCGGGACGCCACCTGGACCGCGGCGCGGGCCCTGTGGGCGCTGCGCCGGCTGCCCGAGGTCGCCGAGGAGTTCACCGACCGCCTGGACGCGGCGGTGGGCCTCGCCGGACGCATGCTGCTCACGCCGCTTCCGGACTGATCCGGCCGTGCGTTGTCCGGCTCAGTCCTCGGGCAGCTCGACCGGCGCGATCTCGTCGTACACGTCGCCCGGGCCGGGGTTCGTGGGGTCGGTCGTGCCGCCGAAGTGGTGCATGACGCCCCAGACCGCGTTCAGCGCGGTCTGCACGGCGCCCTCGGCCCAGCCGGCCGTCCAGGAGATGTCGTCGCCGGCCAGGAAGATGCCCCGCTTGTCCTCGGGCAGCCGGTCCTGCATGAAGTGCGTGAACAGGCGCCGCTGGTAGCGGTAGTGGCCGGGCAGGTTGGCCTTGAACGCGCCCATGAAGTACGGCTCGTTCTCCCAGGAGACCGTCACCGGATTGCCGATGATGTGCTTCCTGATGTCGACCTTCGGATAGATCTCACCGAGCGACTTCAGCATGACCTCCATCCGCTCGTTCGCGGACAGCGGCAGCCACTTCAGGCTGTCGTCGCACCAGGTGTAGGAGAGGCAGATGACGGCGGGCTTGTCGGGGCCGTCGTCGAGGAGGTAGGTGCCGCGCGTCATACGGTCGGTGAGGGTCATCGACATGACGTCCCGGCCGGTCGGATTTCCCCTGTCGTCGACGGCCTTGTCCAGCCAGAACGGCCGGTCGACGGGGACGAAGAGCTTCGAGCTCTCCATGTAGTGCGTCCGCTCGATCGCCGTCCAGTGGTCGATCGGGAAGAGGGAGTCGTCGCAGGCGATCTTCGACAGCAGCATCCAGGACTGGGCGGTGAAGACGGCCGCCTGGTAGGTGCGGACGTGGCCGTTGGCGTCGGTCACGGTGATCCGGTTGCCGGCGGTGCGGTGCAACCGGGTCACGGCGGGGCGGGGCACGCCGTTGTCGTGCAAGGACTTCAGGGACGTCCCGTAGGCCCAGTGCACGATCTTCTCCGGCTCCCGCTCCCACAGGCGCAGCGGCAGCTGCTGGGAGCCGCCGACGATGCCGCGGTGGTGGTCGTCGGCCTCGGTGTAGACGACGCGCAGGATCTCCAGGATGGAGTTGGGGAAGTCGGTGTCCCAGCCACCGGTGCCGAAGCCGACCTGGCCGAAGATCTCGCGGTGTCGGAAGGACTTGAAGGCATCCGAGTCGCAGAGGAAGCCGTAGAAGGTCTGGTTGTCGAGTTTCTCGACGAGCCTCGCCCAGATCTCGCGGATGCGCGGCACGTCCCGCTCGCGCAGGGCCCGGTTCATGTCGGAGAAGTCGGCGCCCTCTTCGAGGCAGCGGTTCCAGGCGTCCGCCACGTCCCGGTAGACCTGCGGCAGGTCGTCGATCGTCTCGGCGTAGTGTGACTCGCCCTTGAGGTCGACGACGGTCGAAGGGGTCGTCTCCGCGAGGGGGTTGGGGAACGGCCGGGTCTGGAGCCCGACCAGGTCGATGTAGTGCTGGAGGGCCGTGGAGGACGGCGGGAAGCGCATCGCGCCCATCTCGGCGGTGAGGGACGGGTCGCATCCCTCGAAGCCGACCGTCCGCAGCCGGCCGCCGATCCGGTCGGCCTCGTGGACGACGGGCTTGAGGCCCATCTTCATCAGCTCGTAGGCGGCCACGATGCCGGACAGGCCGCCGCCGATGACCGCGACCTCGGTGCCGTGCTCGGTCGCGGGTATCTGCCCGAGGCCCGCCGGGTGGGCGAGGAAGTCGTCGTACGCGTACGGGAAGTCCGGGCCGAACATGGTGATCGGCGGCTGCTGCTCGTCTGCGTGCTCGACGGCGTTGGGCACGGTGGACGTCATGGGGTACGGACTCCTTGCAAAAAGAAAGGTACGGCGGGGGTGGGATCGTCAGACGAGGGACCCGTAGAGGCCGGGACGGCGGTCCTTCAGATACGGGTTCGCCTCGCGGGATGCGGCGAGGAAGGCGGGGTCGACGTCCGCGAGGAGCAGTTCGTCGCCGCGGCCGGCCCGGGTGCGGGCGACTCCGTCGGGTCCGGCGAGGGTGGAGAGCCCGACGAAGTCGAACTCCCCTTCCCGGCCGACCCGGTTCACGTACGCGACGTACATCTGGTTCTCGAAGGCGCGCACCGGCACGACGGACTCGGCGACGAACTGGAACGGGTGCATCTGCGCGGTCGGCACCAGGAGCAGGTCGGTGCCGGCGAGGGCGTGGGCGCGCACGTTCTCCGGGAACTCGACGTCGTAGCAGATCATCAGGCCGACCCGCAGACCGTCCAACTCGGCCTGTACGACGGCCTGCTGGCCCGGGGTGAAGTGGTCGCGTTCGAAGCAGCCGAAGAGGTGGGTCTTGCGGTAGTTCGCGAGGCGGGTGCCGTCGGCGGAGATCAGCTGGGCGGAGTTGAAGACCTGGTCGGCGGCGCGCTCCGGGTAGCCGTAGGCGATCGCGAGGCCGTGCCGGGTGGCCGTCTCGGCGATCGCGTCCGCGGCCTCGCCGTCGGCGGGCTCGGCGAGGCGGCCGATGTCGTCGCCGATCGCGTACCCGGTGAGGAACATCTCCGGCGCGACCAGAAGCCCGGCGCCCGCGGCGGCGGCCCGGCCCGCGGCCTCGTCGAGGACCTTGAGGTTCTCGACGGTCGCGCCGGGGCGGCCGGAGCTCTGGAGCAGGGCGGTGCGCATGCGTGTTCCTCACCGGGCGGAAGAGTGGTTGGAGGGGCCACGTAGACGGTACGGGCGGCGGGCTCGGGCGGACAAGAAGGAGCCGTTGCGCGCCGGTGCGCTGATCGTTGCGTGCGCTTCGGGGCGGACGGCGATTCGTTGCGCAGACGTCCCTCCGCACGAAGGCCTCAACCGCGTCAGAGCTACGCCTTGGCGGCCCGTGCACCGCCCGCCAGCAAGTACGACACCACGAACAAGTACGACACCACGAGCAGCCCATCGACGACGCCCTGTCGCGCACGCCCGGGCCGAGCGACGACTCGCTGCGCAGGCGACCCTCCGCACGAAGGCCTCAACCACGTCAGAGCTACACCTTGGCGGCCCGTGCACCGCCCGCCAGCAAGTACGACACCACGAACAAGTACGACACCACGAACAGCCCATCGATGACACCCTGCCGCGCACGCCCCGGACCGAGCGACGACTCGCTGCGCAGGCGACCCTCCGCACGGAGGCCTCAGCCACGTCAGAGTCACGCCCCGGCCGCCCGCGCACCACCCACCAGCACCAACGCCGTCACCAGGTACGGCACCGCGAACAGCGCGAAGACCGTGCCGTGCGCCGCCGTCGTGCCGAGCATCCCGTACACGCCGTACACGGCGACCGTGCCCAGGTCGGTGCCCAGGCCCGCCACGGAGGTCAGGGTGGCCCGGCGGGCGTCGTCGATGCGCTGCTGGAGTCGGACGTCCGCGAGCACGTCCGCCAGCTGGAAGGCGCCGAAGGCGAGGGCCACGAGACCGATGCCGGCCGGTGTCCGCGCCACGGCGCCCGCGGCCAGGGCGAGCGCTCCGCCGGCGAGCAGGACGGCGAGTCCGGCCGTGCCGAGGCGTTCGGCCGCTCCGGCCAGCAGGCTGCCGGCCGTGGCTCCCGCCCAGATCAGCAGGATCAGATAGGGCACCGTCTCCTCCGCCACGCCGAGGTCACGGACCAGGAGGGGCGTGTACTCGTCGAGGGCGCCCCACACCGCGCCGACGGCCGGGACGAGCAGGAGGGCGCCGCGTACGGACCGGTCCCCGCGGGCTTCGGCGAGGCCGGCCCGCAGGGTCGCGGCCCAGCCGTCTTCCCCGGACGCCGGGGCCACCCGGTGCTCCGGAAAGCGGGTCGCGATCGCCGCGGTCAGCAGGGCGGCCAGCACGCTCGCCGCCCCCACGGCCTGGTAGCCGCCCAGCGTGAAGACCGGCCCGGCCAGTCCCACCGACGCCATCGTGGCCATCACCCGCGCCGCCCGGGCCCGGCCCATGACACGCGCGTACCGGTCGGCGGCGCCGAGGTGGTCCAGTTCGTCGTAGACCAGCGCCTCCAGCGCGCCGGAGCAGAGGGCTCCGCCCGTTCCCCACAGGACGAAGCCGAGCGCGAAGGCCCAGTACGACGGGACGATCACCCACAGGGCGAAGCCGGCCGCGGTGAACAGCGGGCCGATCCACAGCAGCAGCCGTCGGGAGACGGCGTCGGCCCAGGCGCCGGAGGGGACCTCCAGCAGCACGCCGGTGATCGACCACAGGGCGAAGAGGGAGGAGATCTGCCCGACGGACAGTCCGGTGTCGCTGAACAGCAGCGCGTACACCGGGTAGAGCAGGACGAAGTCGTCGAGGAACGCGTAGCCGTACAGCGTGGACGTCAGCCGCCGCAGGCCGGTGGCACGGGTGGTGGGTCAATGTCGCCAGGTCATGACACCGATGCTAGGACGCGTCCGGCGCATCCGGCCACCGCTTTACGCGGCGACCACCGCTCCGGACGGGCGACCGCCGCTCTACGTGGGCGACCCCGACGAGAAGCGGCGCAGCAGCGGCGACAGCACCAGCACGGACTTGGTCCGTTCCACGAACGGCTCCCCCGCGATCCGCTCCAGGACCCGTTCGAAGTGCCGCATGTCGGAGGCGAAGACCTGCACGATCGCGTCCGCGTCGCCGGTGATGGTCGACGCGGCCACGACCTCCTGGTAGCGCTCCAGGCCCCGCTGGATGGTCTCCGGCGAGGTATTGCTCCGGCAGTAGATCTCGACGAACCCCTCGGTCTCCCAGCCGAGGGCCGCCGGGTCCACCCGTACGGTGAAGCCGGTGATGGCCCCGGTGGCGCGCAGCCGGTCCACGCGCCGTTTCACGGCGGGCGCGGAGAGACCGACCAGCTGCCCGATGTCCGCGTAGGAGCGGCGGGCGTCCTCGGCGAGGGCGTGCACGATGCGTTCGTCGAGATCGTTCAGCACGGTGGGTGGATCACTTCTCAGGTGTTGTCTCAGGTGTTACGAGTCGGTGGTGCGAGGTGGTGCGAGCCGGGAGCGGCGATAGCCGTATACGAAGTAGAACACGAGCCCGACGGCCATCCAGACCCCGAAGACCACCCATGTGACGGCGGACAGACTGCCCATCATCCAGAGGCAGAAGGCGAAGCCCAGGGCGGGCAGGAGCGGCGACAGCGGCACCCGGAAGGTGCGGGGCATGTCGGGCCGCGTCCGGCGCAGCACCACGACCGCGACATTGACCAGCGCGAAGGCGAACAGCGTGCCGATGCTGGTCGCGTCGGCGAGCTGGCCGAGCGGGACGGCCGCGGCGAGGACACCGCAGAACAGGGACACGATCAGTGTGTTGGCGCGGGGTGCGCCGGTCTTCGGGTGGACGCGGGCGAACACCTTGGGCACCAGGCCGTCCCGGGACATGGCGAAGAGGATGCGGGTCTGGCCGTACAGCACGGTCAGGACGACGCTCGCGATGGCGATGACCGCGCAGAACGCCAGCAGCGTGCCCCAGAAGGTCTGGCCGGTGACCTCGCGCATGATCTGGGCGAGGGCGGCCTCGGAGTCGGTGAAGTTCTCCCAGGGCTTCGCGCCGACGGCGACGGCGGCGACGAGGACGTACAGGGCCGTGACGATGACGAGCGACAGCATGATCGCGCGCGGCAGGTCGCGCTGCGCGTTCTTGGCCTCCTCGCCGGCGGTGGAGGCGGCGTCGAAGCCGATGTACGAGAAGAAGAGCGTGGCACCGGCGGCGCTGACGCCCGCCATGCCGAGCGGCATGAAGTTCTCGTAGTGGCCGGAGCGGAAGCCCTGGACACCGATCGCGCAGAACAGCACCAGCGCGGCGATCTTCACGACGACCATGACCGTGTTGGCGCGGGCGGACTCGCGGGCGCCGCCGAGCAGGAAGGCCATGGCCAGGAGTACGACGATGAGCGCCGGCAGGTTGAAGACGCCGCCGTCGCCGGGCGGGGCCGACAACGCGGCGGGGATGGTGACGCCGATGGTGCCGTCGAGCAGCTCGTTCAGGTACTCGCCCCAGCCGACGGCCACGGCGGCGACCGAGACGCCGTACTCCAGGACCAGACACCAGCCGCAGACCCAGGCGATCAGTTCGCCCATCGTTGCGTATGCGTACGAGTACGAGGACCCGGCGACCGGGATGGTGCCCGCCAGCTCGGCGTAGGACAGGGCCGAGAAGAGCGCGGTGAGACCGGCGATCACGAAGGACAGGGTGACGGCCGGGCCGGCCTTGGGGACGGCCTCGCCGAGGACGACGAAAATGCCGGTGCCGAGAGTGGCACCGATACTGATCATGGTCAGCTGCCACAGCCCGAGGGTGCGGCGCAGATTGCCTCCCTCGCCCTGGCCACCCTCGGCGACCAGGCCTTCCACGGGCTTGCGGCGCATGAGACGCGCACCGACACCCGGGGACGCGGGGGCTGTCCGGTTGCGGTGGTCCGGGGGTGCGCCTTGGTCGAGCACGCGCTGACTCCTTTGTCGCTGCCTCTGAGGGCGGCGGGAACCGGCGGCACCCCTGCGCGAGCAGGAACCCACCGAGCGGGGTCCCCGCCACGCCACGTACAGCGCATGACCCTACGGTGGAAAGCGTTGCCCTTGTAATGCAGCAACCTTGCGCTCCGCTGCAAGATCGTTGCGTTCATCGCGGGTGGGCGGGTCTTCGTTGCGCGGGGGCTTTGGAGCGTTGCGTGCGGGACTGCTCGTACGGGACTTCGTACGGGCTGATCAGCGCAGGGACTTGACCAGGAACACTCGGGGATCGGCCTGCTCCTGCCGTACACCCTCGGCGACGCCCGTCCAGCCACGGGACGAGACAGCTGCTGTCACCCGCCTCCTGCCGTGCGAAGCGAGCGGCGTGACGGCCGTCGACACTGTGCGAGGGCATACAGCGCTCCAGCGCGTCGAGGTCCTCTGCGCGGCAGGCGGTGATGTCCATGCGGCGACCGTAGGTGCCCGGGCATGCGTACGGCCCCCGGTTTTCCCGAGGGACGGGTCAACGGGGGCCGTACGAAGGCGAGTCGGTTCACCAGCTGGCGTGCAGCGGCTTGCCCTCGGCGTAACCTGCGGCGCTCTGGATGCCGACGACGGCCTTCTCGGCGAACTCCTCCAGGGAGCCCGCGCCGGCGTAGGTGCAGGAGGAGCGGACGCCCGCGATGATCGAGTCGATCAGGTCCTCGACGCCCGGGCGGGCCGGGTCGAGGAACATGCGGGAGGTGGAGATGCCCTCCTCGAACAGCGCCTTGCGGGCGCGGTCGTACGCCGACTCCTCCGACGTGCGGTTGGCCACGGCACGCGCGGAGGCCATGCCGAAGGACTCCTTGTAGAAGCGCCCCTCGGCGTCCTGCTGGAGGTCGCCCGGGGACTCGTACGTGCCCGCGAACCAGGACCCGATCATCACGTTGGACGCACCGGCCGCGAGCGCCATGGCGACATCGCGCGGGTGGCGGACACCGCCGTCGGCCCATACGTGCTTGCCGTACTTCTTCGCCTCGGCGGCGCACTCCAGGACCGCGGAGAACTGCGGACGGCCGACGCCGGTCATCATGCGGGTGGTGCACATGGCGCCGGGGCCGACACCGACCTTGATGATGTCCGCGCCCGCCTCGACCAGATCCCTGACTCCCTCGGCGGCGACGATGTTGCCCGCGACGATCGGGACCCGCGGGTCGAGGTCGCGCACCAGCTTGATCGTGCTGAGCATCGACTCCTGGTGGCCGTGCGCCGTGTCGATGACGAGCGTGTCGACGCCCGCGTCCAGCAACTGCTCGGCCTTGCCCGCGGCGTCGCCGTTGATGCCGACGGCGGCGGCGATCCGCAGCCTGCCCTGCGCGTCGGTGGCCGGCGTGTACAGCGTGGCGCGCAGGGCGCCCTTGCGGGTGAGGATTCCGGCGAGGCGGCCGTCCTTGTCGACGGCGGGCGCGTAGCGACGATTGGCGTGGTCCAGCCGGTTGAAGGCCTCGCGCGGGTCGATGTCGGCGTCGAGCAGCAACAGGTCCTTGGACATGACCACTTCGAGCTGGGTGAAGCGGTCGACGCCGCTCAGGTCGCGGTCGGTGACCACACCGACCGGCCGCTGCTCCTCATCGACGACCACACCGGCGTTGTGCGCACGCTTCGGCAGCAGGGACAGCGCGTCGGCGACGGTCTGGTGCGGGGCCAGCACGATCGGGGTGTCCAGGACGAGATGGCGGCTCTTCACCCAGGAGATGACCTCGGTGACGACGTCGATCGGGATGTCCTGCGGTATGACGACGAGTCCGCCGCGCCGGGCCACGGTCTCCGCCATACGGCGCCCGGCGATGGCGGTCATGTTGGCGACGACGAGCGGGATCGTGGTGCCCGTGCCGTCCGGGGAGCTGAGGTCCACGCCCTGCCGCGAGCCCACCGCGCTCCGGCTCGGGACCATGAAGACGTCGTCGTACGTCAGGTCGTACGCGGGCTGGATGTCATTGAGGAAACGCACGTGCTGCACATCCCAGTCGATCAGAGGTGGCCCCCGGACAGGTCAGCCAGGGGGAAGAGCACGTACTTCATTGTCCCATGTCGGCCGGAATGCGATGCCCGGGCGGATCGTCCAGGCAGGTCAGAGGGGTATTCGGAGGAATCTCCAGGAGCCGGATCCGGTCGGACGCCGGGCCGCCGGAAGCCGCTGGGAACCGCTGGGAGCCGCTAGGAGCCCGCCCCGCGCCCGGCCTCGGACAAAGCGGCACGCGCCGATTCGATGAACTCCCTTCTGTGCGTGTCGAGTTCGCCGAGGGACGCGTGCTTGCGGAAGCCCTCCATCAGTGCGTGCGCCGCGGCCGCCGGCTCGGCCGGGCCTTCCAGGAGCACGACTCCGTAGGCCCGCTGAAGGTCGGAGAGGTCGCTCGGCTGTCCCTCCCCCGTCCTGCGCGTGACGGCGACGGCGTCGGCGGCTTCCAGGAAGCGGACGTAGGTCTGCCGACGCTGGTCGAGAACGCGGACAGCGCGCTGTTCCTCGAGGCTCAGCCGCAGGGTGTGCAGCGCGGCCTCCGCCTGCCGCTCACCGGCCGCGCGGGTGGACCTCGCGGAGATCAGACTGCCGGCCAGCGCGGCGCCGGCCCCGACGAGCGCCGCGAACAGCGCGACGAGCCACTCACTCATGGACGCATTCTGCCTGGGCCCCGTCCCGCGGTGGTCGCGAGGGCCGATCGGGCCCCGGGTACCATCGCCTCGCCGCTCCCGACAGGATCTGCAAAAGGGGCGCCGATCTGCGAAAACTCGGTACACGGCAGGTAGCGGCCGATAGGATGGGGAAACACTTGGGCGACGGGCGACGGGCGACGGGCGACGGGCGACGGGCGACGGGCGACGGGCGACGGGCGACGGGCGACGGGCGACGGGCGACGGGCGACGGGCGATTCTGTTCGCGGCGCGCTCGCAGAACGCTCTGCATCGGCTGCTCGACACACTCCCGGTCTTCGCGGGTGACCACCGTTTCGAGCGCCTCTTCACCCTCGTGCCCGGCTCCGACTTCTCCACCGACGCCCTCACCGCGATAGAGCGGGCCGGCGCACGCACCCTGCCCTGGGCACACGCCACGAGCCGCCGCTTCGACCTGATCCTCGCCGCCTCTCCCAAGGGCGACCTCCATGCGCCGCACGGTCCCCGGGCCCTGCTCCCGCACGGCGCCGGCTTCAACAAGTCCCTCCCCGAGGAGGGCACGCAGGACTCCGCGTCCGGTCTCGACCCCGCCCACCTCCTGCTGCCCGACGGCACCCTCCTCGCCGACCTCTACGCGTTCGCCCACCCCGGCCAGGTCTCCCGCCTGGCCAGGGTCAGCCCGGAGGCGGCCGCCCGCTCCGCGGTCGTCGGCGACCCCCTCCTGGAACGCTTCCTCGACTCCGCCGGCCGACGGGACCGCTACCGAGCCGCCCTGCGCACCGGCACCCGCACGCTGGTCGTGCTCGCGTCCACCTGGGGCGAGGAGTCCTTGATCCGCCGCCGCCCCTCCCTGCCCGCCGAGCTGGCCGCCGTACTGCCTCACGACGAGTACCAGCTCGCCCTGGTCCTGCACCCCAACGAGCGGGTAGAGCTGGGCAGGTTCGAGCTGGAGCAGCGCCTCGCCCCGGCTCGCGACGCCGGTCTTCTCCTGCCGGACGCGTACGAGGAGTGGGCCGCGGTCATGATCGCCGCGGACGCGGTGATCACCGACCACGGCTCGGCGGCCCTGTACGCGGCGGCCCTCGACCGCCCCGTCCTCGGCGCCTACGACGGCGGTGCCGAGCTGCTCCCCGACAGCCCCATGGCCACCCTGCTGAACCGGGTCCCACGCCTCGCCGCCCTCGATCCCGAAGGCCTCGACGGCCCCGAAGGTCGGGGAGACCCCGGCGGCATCGCAGCGGCAATCCGCAACCTCAGCCACCGCCCCGGCACCATGCGCGCCCTCACCGACACCGTGTTCGCCGAGCACGGGCACGGGCTGGAGCGGCTGCGGGCGGAGCTGTACGCGCTCATCGGCGTCGAGCCGCCCTCCGCGCCCGTCGTTCCCCGACTGCTCCCCGACCCGTCACCGGCGCCCGTCACGCCGTACGCGTTCGCGGTCCGCATCCGGCACGGTGACGGGGAGCTCGTCCACGTGACACGGCATCCCGCCCACTTCGCACCGCCCACCCCCGCCCATCACCTCGCGGCCGAGGTCGGCACCGCGAGCGTGCGACACACGCAGAGCGCCGCCCTCCTCTACCGCAGGACCGGCCCGGCCGGGGCGCACAGCAGCGGAACGGTACGCACGGCGGCCGACTGGACCGTCCGGGTCCTGGCGGACCACCCGGGAGGCCGCCGGACCTCCGCGGTCATCGTGTCGGACACCCACTGCCTGGTCCGGCACGGCTCCGGCCCACTGCTGTCCGTCCGCATCGACCCCTGCACGGAGGCGGACGGGCTGGCGTACGCAGATCCGGCGGCGGTGCTCTCCGCCGTGCACGCCACGCTCACCGACGAGCGGGCCGACCTCGCGCGCACGTCCCTCACCTGCGCGATCGGCTCGCGCACCTTCGCCGTACGGCTGTCCCCCGCCACCGCGGACGAAGCCGCACTGCCCCTCCAGTAGCGGCCCTCGCCGTAAGGCTCACCCCGCCACCGCGGACGAAACCGCACAGCCCCACCCACAGCGGCCCCAGCAGCCCTCTCGATCAGAGCAACCCGCACCGCTCCCGAACCGCCCGGGCCGCCGCGCGGTGCTCCTCGGCCTCCGCCTCCCGGCCCTGCCCCGCGGCCAGTTCGGCGAGTGCCTCCAGGACCCGGACCTCGTCGCGGGAGCCACCGCGCCCCCGCGATCCGGCCAGTGCGGTCAGATACAGCTCACGCGCCTCGTCCGCCCGGCCGAGCCGCGCCAGAACACCGCCCAGGGCGTACTCCGCACGCGCGGTGAGGCGGATCCGGCCATCCTCCTCGAAATCCGCCCGCGCCTGAGCCAACAGCTCCGCCGCGCGCTCCAACTCACCGACGTGACCGAGGGCTTCGCCCAGGCGGTACGTCTGAAGCGTGACGCCGTACGCGTTGTCGATCCCGGCGTGCTCGGCGCGCGATGCCTCGAATTCGTCCGCCGCGGACGCCCAGTCGCCCTGCGCCGCGCGCAGCATCCCGCGGAACTCCCTGGCGGACGCGGCGAGTTTGCGCTCGTCCTTGGAGTTCCCGAGGGCGGCCTCCACGGCGCGCAGCGCGTGCGAGAGTTCACGGTCCGCCGCTTCGAACTCCCCTTGCTCCCACAGCGGCCGGGCGAGCTGGCACCGCACGCGGATGACGGCCCGGACGTCACCGGCGCGCTGCGCGGCGGCCACGCCGGTCCGGAAGGCGTCGATGTGGTCGGCATAGTGCGGGTGATCCAGGAAGTGCGTCCACAGGGGTTCGCACAGCGCCCAGGCCTCGTCGGTGCCCCACTCGCCCTCGACGCCCACCGCGTGGGCGATGCGGACACAGGCGAACAGCGCGTGCCGCTCGGACTCCAGCCACTGGTAGGCCCGCCTCTTCCCGGCATGCGGCTCGTCGCCGGGCCGCTCGAACAGCACGTCCAGCGTGCCCGGCACCGGTGGCACGGCGGAGCCGAGGGTCAGCCGACGGCCCGCGGCGAGCAGGTCGGCGCGCTGTGCCTGGCGCAGGTACCAGCGGACGATCCGCCGCCGCGCCGCGTCCCGCTCGGCCTCGTCGCCGTCGGCCTCGGCCCGGCGCCGGGCGTGGGCCCGCAGCAGTTCGGGCAGCCGTGCACGGCCGTCCTGCGCGCCCCTGTCGTCCAGGAGCCCCGCCTCGCGCAGCTCGTCCAGCGCGTCCTCGGCGGCCTCGGCGCCACTGCCGAGCAGCACGTCGGCGGCGGCCGGGGTGAAGGAGGGGCCGGGGAAGTCGGCGAGCAGCCGGTAGAGCCGGGCGGCTTCGGCGCTCAGACCGCCGTAGGCCGCGTCCCAGACCCGTTCCACCATCGGGATGCCCTTCTCGTGCAGCTCGGCCGTCAGCGACCGCAGCAAGCGGGGCAGCGGTCGCCGCGGATGGCGGCGCAGCCAGCGGCCGGCCACGTGCAGCGCGGCGGGCAGGCCCGCGCACAGCCCCAGCAGTCTGCGCGTCTCCTCCGGCTCGGCCGCGAGACGCTCATCGCGCGTCACCCGCTCGAGCAGCTCCAGCGCGTGGGCCTGCGCCAGCGGATCCAGGGGAAGGTCCACGGCGGCGCCGGCCTGGAGGTCGTACAGCGGTCCATGGCTGGTGACGATCGCGAGGCTCTCGCCCGAGCTGGGCAGGAGCGGTTCGACCTCGGTGTCGAAGCGGGCGTTGTCGATGACGAGGACGAGCCGCTTGCCGTGGGTCAGCGACCAGTACTGCCGGGCTCGTTCCCGGAAGACCGGGGCGATCCAGTCCGACTCCAGGGCACGCAGCAGATCGCCCAGGACGTCGGCGACATCCACGCCGCCGTCGTCGTGGCGCACCTCGTCGAGGTCGACGTACAGCACGCCGTCCGGGTACCGCTCCTGGACGCTGCGGGCCAGCCGGAAGGCCAGTTCCGTCTTGCCGGTGCCGGCGTATCCGCTGACCGCGAAGCACAACGGCCGCGCGCCCGGCCGCCGTTCCTGACGCTCCGCGACGGCCCGCAGAACCCGCGCCTGCTCCTCGTCACGGTCGACGAAGTGCGCTGGTTCCGGAGGAATCTGGTACACCATGCGTCGCCCAACCCCGTTCGCCTCGCTGCCTGGCACGATCCGGCAGGAGCCTATCCGCAGACGGGAGTTGATACGCCATCAGCGGGGCGGGACACGGCTCGTCACAGCTCCAGCGCCACCTGGAGCAGCGGCTCGCGGCCGGCCGCCTCGGCGAACACCTCCTGGGCCACGTCCCACTCGTCCGGGCGCGTTGTCGCGTAGGGCCGCCAGTTCCGTACGACGACCAG
The DNA here is from genome assembly GCF_040295365.1 of Streptomyces sp. NPDC002838. Classification (NCBI taxonomy): domain Bacteria; kingdom Bacillati; phylum Actinomycetota; class Actinomycetes; order Kitasatosporales; family Streptomycetaceae; genus Streptomyces; species Streptomyces sp. NPDC002838. Next base: position 143,137 of record NZ_JBEOVF010000020.1, read on the forward strand.
CAGCCCCTTCTCTACGGCGTCCTCGGGCCAGACGGTGTGGTCGGTGAGGCTGTCGGCCAGCGCGTCCCAGTTGCGGCCGAACCAGTCCGGCAACGCCAGGGCGCGGACGCAGCGGTCCATCAGGTCCGCCTTGTCCGTGACCCCGTCGAGGTCCAGCGTGACCACGCGTTCCGTCATCTCGGTACCGCCCTTCAGTACTGCCCTGAACGAGTCGCGGTGATCGTCGGAGTGTGGATCACCTTCTGTCAGGGCCCGTCCGGGTCGGACCTGTTCAGCGCGGGCCTCGGCGTCGGCCCCATGGTCATCAGGGCGTCCGCCGCCGACGTGTCGGTGACGAGGCTGGTGACGAGCCCGGACCGCAGCACCGCGTCGATCGCCGCCGCCTTCCGCTGCCCGCCCGCGATCGCGACGACCTCGGGGATACGGCGGAGCTGGTCGGCCTTGACGGTGATGCACCGCTCGCCCAGGTCCCGTCCCACCCGGCGCCCCTCGGCGTCGAAGAGGTGGGCGGACATCTCGGCGGCGACGCCGAGCGAGGCGTAGTGCGAGCGTTCCTCGTCGCTGAGCATGTCGTGCACCGTGGAGATGCCCGGCTCCCAGGAGCCGATGGACACGCAGGCGACCGTGACCTTGTCGAAGTACTCGAAGGCCCGGGCGATCCCGGTCTGGTGGCGCAGCGCCTGCGCTGTGGCCGCGTCCGGCAGCAGCATCGGCGCGTAGATGGGGTGGGCGTCGCCGCCGGAGACCTGGGCGGCCCGGCGGACGGCCTCGACCGAGCCGCGCTCGGCGGTCCCGGCGTCGTACACGCCCGTCAGCTGCACCACCGTGCACGGCGGCAGCCGGTCCAGGGCCGCGGCCATGTGGATGGTGGACCGGCCCCAGGCCAGGCCCAGCACATCACCTTCGTTCAGGAGCTCGCCGAGCAGGTCGGCGGCCACTTCTCCCAGGTTCTCGGGGTCGGGTGTCTCCTCGGCCTCGGCCGGGGACTCGACCACGACGGCATGCCTGAGGCCGTAGCGGGCGCGGAGCGCGTCGGAGCGCTCGGCGTCCAGCTCGGCCGGCACGCGGATCTCGATACGTACGAGATCCCGTTCGAGGGCGGTTTCCAGGACCCGGGCCACCTTGAAGCGGCTGACGCCGAACTCCTCCGCGATCTGGATCTTGGACTTGCCCTCGAGGTAGAAGCGGCGGGCCATGGCCGCCGCCTGCACCAGCTCAGCGGGTCCCATCCGCATGGCTGACCGGCCCGCCGACATACCCGACACGGCGATCTCCTCACTGCTGTTCACACTCTGGATTCGCCGTTCATCCTTGCAGATCCGGCGCTCTTGATCAGCCCTGATAGGAGCCGTTCACGTTCCCTTGGCTCAGTGGTCGCACGCCCAGCTCGCCTTCGCCGTCGTCGCCTCCGCCTGGTTGCGCAGTGCACGTACCGCCTCGGCCGGGTCCGATGCCCCGTAAACCGCCGATCCCGCGACGAAGACGTCGGCTCCCGCGTCCGCGCACCGCTCGATGGTGGAGGCCGAAACCCCGCCGTCGACCTGGAGCCACAACTCAAGACCGTGCTTGCTGATCAACTCGCGAGTGCGGCGGATCTTCGGAAGCATGATGTCGAGAAACGCCTGACCCCCGAAGCCCGGCTCGACCGTCATGATCAGCAACATGTCGAGTTCGGGGAGCAGGTCCTCGTAAGGCTCGATCGGCGTCGCGGGCTTCAGCGCCATGGAGGCGCGGGCGCCCTTGGCCCGGATCTCCCGGGCGAGCCGTACCGGAGCGGCGGCCGCCTCGACATGGAAGGTGACGGAACCGGCCCCCGCCTCCACGTACTGGGGCGCCCACCGATCAGGGGCCTCGATCATCAGATGGCAGTCCAGCGGGGTGTCCGTCGCACCGGCCAGCGACTCCACGACCGGCACACCGAGCGTGAGGTTCGGGACGAAATGGTTGTCCATGACGTCGACGTGGAGCCAGTCGGCTCCCTCCACCGCCTTCGCCTCGTCCGCGAGGCGGGCGAAGTCGGCGGACAGGATGCTGGGGTTGATCTGCACGGCCATGCCCCAAGACTGCCATGCCCGGGCACGAATGTTCGCGTCGGTCCAAACCTAAGCAGTTCATCGGATGTTGCGTCGGGGCGGTGCGTGCCGTGCTGGGCGGCCGACCGGGGCGATATGCAGCCGCGGGGGTGGCTATGACCGGGAATCGAGGCATCGCGCACCTGGTGTGCGGACGGCGGGCCAAGTGGCTGGTGCTGTGGCTGGTGGTGCTGTTCCTGACGGCGCCGTTCGCCCAGAAGCTGACCGACGCCCAGGACAACGACGCGGCCTCCTGGCTGCCCGGCTCGGCCGAATCGACCCAAGTCCTGGAACTCTCCGAGGACTTCAGGCCGGAGCAGATCCCCGCGGTCGTCGTCTACGCCCGTGAGAGCGGGCTGACGGCGCAGGACCGGGCGGCCATCACCGAGGACGTGGCGCGGCTCAAGCAGCTGCGCGACCACGGCATCCGCGGTGCCGAGACCCGGGGCCCGGTCTTCGACCGGCAGACCGATCCGCGCGCGGCCCAGATCTTCGTCCCGATCACCATGGACGAGAAGGGCTGGGAGCGGATCGCGCCCGCGGTCGATTCCATCCGCGACGACGTCGGCGAGGGCGGCGGCGGACTCGCTGTCCACATCACGGGGCCGGGCGGCACGTCCGCGGACTTCTCCGAGGCCTTCGAGGGCATCGACTCGACCCTGCTGATCTCCGCGATGGCCGTCGTCATCGTGATGCTGCTGCTCACCTACCGCAGCCCCTCCCTGCTCCTGGTCCCCCTCCTCGCGGTGATCGTCGCTCTGTTCACTTCACAGGCCCTGATCTACCTGCTGGCGGAACACGCGGGCCTGACGGTCAACGGCCAGAGTGCGGGCATCCTGACGGTCCTCGTCTTCGGCGCGGGCACGGACTACGCGCTCCTGCTCGTGGCCCGCTACCGAGAGGAGCTGCGCCGCCACGAGGACCGGCACGAGGCGATGGCGCTGGCCCTGCACCGCGCGGGCCCGGCGGTCCTCGCCTCCGGCGCGACGGTCGTGCTGAGCATGCTGGTGCTGCTGGCGGCCGAGATGAACTCGACGAGCGGTCTCGGCCCGGTGGCGGCGATCGGCGTGGCGGTCGCACTGCTGGCGATGATGACCCTGTTCCCGGCCCTGCTGGTGATCTTCGGCCGCTGGATCTTCTGGCCGGTGATCCCGCACCTCGGCACGCCGAACCCGGCCGACCGGGGCGTCTGGGCCCGCATGGGCCGCCGTATCGCCGGCCGCCCGCGCATGGTCTGGGGCGTTACGGCGGTGGTCCTGGCGGTCTGCTCGCTCGGCCTGATCCAGCTGCGCGCGGAGGGGATCAGCAACGCGGACGCGTTCACCGGCAAGCCGGACTCGATCGTCGGCCAGGAGGTGTCCGAGCAGTACTTCCCGGCGGGCAGCGGCGATCCGCTGGTCGTCATCAGCAACCAGGCGCAGGCACGGCAGGTGGGCGAGGCGGTCGCCGCCACCGAGGGAGTCGTCCCCGAGTCGCTGGGCCTGCCACCGGGTACCAAACCCTCCTTCGAGGGCAAGGTGCTGTTCGAGGCCACGATGACCGATCCGGCCGACAGCGAGGCCGCGAAGCAGACCGTGGAGCGGGTCCGGGACGCCGTGCACGCGGTGCCGGACGCCGACGCCCAGGTGGGCGGCGGTACGGCGGCGCTGCTGGACATGGACAAGGCGACCACGCACGACAACGTGCTGATCATACCGCTGGTGCTGGTCGTCGTCCTGCTGATCCTGTGCGTGCTGCTGCGCGCCCTGATCGCCCCGCTGCTGTTGATCGGAACGGTGATCCTGTCGTTCGCGGCCGCGCTGGGCATCAGCGCGCTCGCGTTCCGGTACTTGTTCGACTACGCGGGCGAGTCGACGGACTTCCCGCTCTTCGTCTTCGTCTTCCTGGTCGCGCTGGGCATCGACTACAACATCTTCCTGACCACCCGTATCCGCGAGGAGGCGGCCCGCCAGGGCACCCGCCCCGGCGTGGTGACGGGCCTGGCGGCGACAGGCGCGGTGATCACCTCCGCCGGCCTGGTCCTGGCCGGTACCTTCGCCGCCCTCGGCACGCTCCCGATGGTCGCCTTCGCGGAGATCGGCTTCGCGGTGGCGCTCGGCGTGCTGCTGGACACGTTCATCGTGCGGTCGGTGCTGGTCACGTCCCTGTTCCTGGACGTCGGCCCGAAGGTGTGGTGGCCGCACCGGCTGGCTCGCGAGGACGGCGGGGCACCAGCGGTCGCCGAGGCGGAGAGGGTCAGCCAGTCCTCCGAATGACCGCCAGATACATGGCGTCGGTCCCGTGCAGATGCGGCCACAGCTGGACGTCGGGACCGTCGCCGAGGTCCGGCACACCCGGCAACAGGGGCCGCACGTCGAGGAGTTCGGCCTCGGGGCGCTGCTTGAGCACGTCGTCCACGACGGCCCGGGTCTCGGCGAGATGCGGCGAGCAGGTGGCGTAGCCGACGACGCCGCCCACCCGTACGGCGTTCAGCGCGGTGTGCAGCAGGGCACGCTGCAGCGGCGCGAACCCGTCCAGGTCCTCCGGCCGCCTGCGCCACCGGGCCTCGGGCCGCCGCCGCAGGGCACCCAGACCCGTGCACGGCACGTCCATCAGCACCCGGTCGAAGGAACCGGCCCGCCACGGCGGCCGGGTCCCGTCGGCGGTGATGACCTGATAGGGCCCGGGATTCCCGTCGAGCGCCTTCGCCACGAGCCCGGCCCGGTGCGGCTGCTTCTCGGCGGCGAGCAGCACGGCCCCGCGCTCGGCCGCCAGGGCGGCGAGCAGGGCGGCCTTGCCGCCGGGCCCGGCACACCCGTCGAGCCACTTCTCGTCCCGCCCTTCGAGGGGCGCGTTGGCCAGCGCGAGAGCGACGAGCTGACTGCCCTCGTCCTGTACACCCGCCCGGCCCTCCCGTACGGCCTCCACGGCACCGGGCTCGCCGCCCTCGGCCAGCCGTACGGCGTACGGCGACCAGCGTCCCGGCACGGCGGCGTCCTCCCGGAGCAGTTCGTCGGTGGTGGACCGCCCGGGCCGGGCGACCAGGGTCACCTCGGGCCGCTCGTTGTCGGCCTCCAGCAGCTCCTCGATTCCGGCGCGCCCGCCGCCGAGCGAGTCCCACAGCGCGGAGACGATCCAGCGGGGATGCGAGTGCACGACGGCGAGGTGGTCCTCGGGGTCGTCGTCGTAGGGCGGCGCGACCTTCTCGAGCCACCCGTCGAGATCGTCCTGGGCGACCTTCCGCAGCACGGCGTTGACGAACTTGGCCCGCCCGTCGCCGAGTACGACACGGGCGAGTTCGACGGAGGCGGACACGGCGGCGTGCGTCGGGATCCGCGTCCCGAGCAGCTGATGCGCCCCCAGGCTGAGCACGTCGAGCACCGGCGGGTCGACGTCCCGCAGCGGCCGGTCGACACACGCGGCGATGACGGCGTCGTACGTCCCCTGCCGCCGCAGCGTCCCGTACACGAGCTCGGTCGCGAGGGCGGCGTCCCGCCCGTCGAAGTCGCCCTTCTCCCGCGCCTTGCGCAGCAGGGGCGGCAGCACGAGGTTGGCGTACGCGTCGCGCTCGTCCACCGCCCGCAGCGCCTCGAAGGCGAGGATGCGGACGGGGTCCTTCTGCGGCCGACGGTAGGGCTTGCCGGTCTTGCGGGGCCGACGGGGCTGCTCACTCACGAAAAAGGTGCTCCGGATTTCAGCGGTGGATACGCGTCAAGCGTAAGTCCGCGCGCCCCGCGTCACGCGCCGAGGGTCTCGCCGTCGCCGATGCGCACCCCGCGCGCCCAGTCGGCGGCCTTCATCGGCTTCTTGCCCTGGGCCTGCACCCACAGCAGCTCGACGGCGTACGACCCCGTCCCGACGTGGACGTCGTTCTTGCCGACGGCGAGCGCGCCGGGGGCGAGGTCGGTCCGCTCGGGCACCGGCCGGACCTGGATGAGCTTGAGCCGCTCGTCCCGGAAGGTGGTCCAGGCGCCGGGAGCCGGGGTGCACCCGCGCACCACCCGGTCGACGCGCAGCGCGGGCGCGGCCCAGTCCACCTGGGCGTCCTCGACGGTGATCTTCGGCGCGACGGTGATGCCCTCGGCCGGCTGCGGTACGGCCTTCAGCGTGCCGTCCTCGATCCCGTCCATGGTCGCGGCGAGCAGCCCGGCGCCCGCGAAGGCGAGCCGGGTGAGCAGGTCGCCGCTGGTGTCGGTGGGCCGGATGGTCTCGGTCACCGTCCCGTAGACGGGCCCGGAGTCGAGCCCTTCCTCGATGAGGAAGGTCGAGGCCCCCGTGATCTCGTCCCCCGCCATGATGGCGTGCTGCACGGGCGCGGCCCCGCGCCAGGCGGGCAGGAGGGAGAAGTGCAGGTTGACCCAGCCGTGGGCGGGGATGTCGAGGGCGACGCGGGGCAGCAGGGCACCGTAGGCGACGACCGGGCAGCAGTCCGGGGCGATCTCCTTGAGCCGCTCCAGGAACTCCGGATCCCGCGGCTTGGCGGGCTTCAGCACCTCGATCCCGGCCTCCACGGCCCGCTCGGCGACGGGCGACGCGACGAGCCTGCGCCCACGTCCGGCCGGCGCGTCGGGCCGCGTGACGACGGCGGCCACCTCGTGCCGCCCGGAGGCGAGCAGAGCGTCCAGAGCGGGAACGGCGACCTCGGGGGTACCGGCGAAGACGAGCTTCATGGGTGGGGTGGGGCCTCTCGGGCGGGGTTGGCTGCGGGCAACGCACAAGTCTATGACCACGGAGGAACCAGCCGCCGACGGTGAACGGCCCCCACGGGAGAGCCCAGCCTCTTGGCCAACTGGAAACGGGTGGTGCGCGGGTGGGAGAAAAAACCGAGGCCGAAGGCCGAGGCGCACACCCCCAGCGCAGGGGGCGTACGCATATGCCCACACGCCCCCACTGCGTGACCCGCGGAGCGAATCCGCGTTGGTCAAGAAAGAGTTGACCACAACGGGCCACACATCGCGCGGCCCAATCCTTTTCAACGCCGGTTCGAGAGGCTTGTTCATGGCCGACCACGCAACCCACGACGCCCAGGCTCGGGCCAGCCTGCACTTGCTGGTGCGGGACATCGAGCGGGTCCGCCGGCAGGTGGACGCACTGCGCACGCTCACCGCCCAGTTGGGCAACGTCTACCGCCCGCGCCGCTCCGGCCCTTCCACGGGCTTCGTCGTCTACGGACGCGCCCCCGCCCCGACAGTCCGTCTCGCCCAGGAACTGCGGGACAGTGTCGAGACCCTGGTCACGGCCGCCGTGGACTTCGACCGCTCACTCGGCTTCTCGTGGGACGCGGTCGGCTCCGCCCTCGGAGTCACCAAGCAGGCGGTCCATCGCCGTTACGGCGCCCGCCGCGCCGCGGCCCAGGCGGCGGCCGAGGCCGAGCGGGCCCCGGAGCCCACGGGCACCCGCCCGGTCAGCGTGGGCACCGGCATCTCCACGGTGCCCACGGTCCCCGCCGCCCGCTCCATGCCGACCCAGCCGACGGCAGGCAGTCCGTCCCTGCGAGACGAGGCCAGGCCGACCGCCTTCCCTGCCCCCCGCAACGGCTGACACACCCCTCTCCTGCCCTCCCGGGACGCGCCCGGGAGGGCAGACGCATACCACCACATGCCCCGCTCGGCCGATGCCGCCCACCCCGCCGCGGCCAACCGATGCCGCCCAGCTGCGGGCAGTCGTGCCTCCCCCAGTGCCTTAAGGGCCTGGGGCCCCACGGGCGGCTCCCGGCCCAAAGAGGGCGGCACCCCGCCGGCGCCGGGCCGCGCGACCACCCCCGCCAAGCGCCAACGCCGAGTGACCGGACAGCAGGCGGCACCCTGTGACCCCGCCCCGCCGACGCCGTCAATCCGCGCCGGGCTGAACGACCCACCCCCGCCGCGCCACACCGCCCCGGCCAAGGCACACACGCACGCGGCCCCGAGCACCACCTCAACCCTCACCCGATGTCCGGCGGATCGACCCGCACCCGCACGGCGGCCTCCGCACCCCCACGCGCCATCCGCGCGGCCTGTGCGGCCTTCAGCGCGGACGCCAGCGCCGCCCCGCTCCCCGGCGGCACCCGGATCAACGCCCGCTCCCAGCGCTCCCCCGGCGGCGCCCCCGCCCGTCGCGGGCGCCCGGCGGCCGTGACGGGCAACGGCACGGGCCCCAACACCTCGGCGTCGTGGGGCAGTTCCACCGCCGCCAGGAACTCGGCGACCGTCTCCGCCGGCCCCGACACCGCCGCCATCCGCGACACCGGCGGAAACCCCAGCTCGGCCCGCTCGGAGAGCTCCCGCACCGCATGGCCGACGGGATCCCACCGCACCAGCGCCTGCACGGGCCGCAACGTGGGCTCGGCGACGATCACGACCGTGCCCCCCGCACCCTGCGGCCGTACGAGCGCCGCGGCCCCGATCCACCGCCGCAGCGCGTCCTCACCGGCGCGCAGGTCCGGCCGCCCGAGCATGGCCCAGCCGTCCAGCAGCAACGCGGCCGCGTACCCGCCCTCGGCGACGGGTTCGGCGCCCGGTGTACTCACGACCAGTGCGGGCGCCCCGGGCACGGTGTCCAGCACCTGCTCGCGCCCAGACGTCCGCACCGGAACGGCGGGAAACGCGCGCCCCAGTTCCTCGGCGGTCCGCCGCGCCCCCACGACCTGCGCCCGCAACCGAAACGCACCGCACTCGGGACAGTGCCAGGCACCCTCCTCGCGCCCGCACCACCCGCACCGCAGCGAGGCCCCGGACTCCTGTGCCTCCAGCGGCCCGGAGCAGTGCCGACAGCGCGCCGGTGCCCGGCAGTTGGCGCAGGCCATCCGCGGCACATACCCACGCCGAGGCACCTGAACGAGCACCGGCCCGTGCCGCAGCCCTTCCCTGACGATCTGCCAGGCGAGGGTCGGCAGCCGGGCCGCCCGGGCGGCCTCGTCGCGCGCGAGGTCCCCGTCGCCGACGGTCCGCACCAGTGGAGCGGCGGCCCGTACCTGCTCCCTCCCGGCGACGAGGGGACGGGCCCACCCGCTCTCCACGAGTTGCGCGGCCTCGACGGTGCAGCTCCAATTCCCCAGCAAAAAGCCGCACTTGTCCTGCGCGGCCCGCAGCAACAGCACCTCGCGCGCATGGGGCTGGGGCGCGTGCTGTTCGCTGTGGCTGTCGTCGCCGTCGTCCCAGATGGCGACCAGCCCGAGGTCCTGCACCGGGGCGAACATGGCCGCCCGTGTCCCCACGACCGCCCGCACGCTCCCCCGCCGCACGGCCAGCCACTCCCGATACCGCTTCTCGGGGCCGGCGTCCGCCGTGAGCACCGCATGCCGCCCCTCCCCCAGCAAGGCCGTCAGCGCGGCGTCGACACGCGCGACCGCCCGCCCGTCCGGCAGGACGACCAGCGCACCGCGCCCCGACGCCAGCGTCGCCGCCACGGCCCGCGCCAGGTCCTCGCTCCACTCGGGCCCCGGCAGCGCGTTCCACACGGCACGGGGCGCGCCTCCCGAGGCGAGCGACTCGAGAAACGCGGCCCCCCTGTCGTACCGGCCCCAGGACGCCGGCTCCGGCGCCGTCGGCGGCGGGAGCGGCGCGGGCGAAGGCCGCTGCTCGGCCCGCGCGTTGCGCGGCGGTACGGCGAGCTGCAGCACATCGGCGAGACTGCCCGCATACCGGTCGGCGACGGCCCGCGCGAGCCCCAGCAGTTCCTCGCTCAGCACCCGCTCGGGCGACACGACCTGGGCGAGCGCGGCCAGCGGCCCCGAGTAGTCGCTCTCCGCCCGCCGCTCGACGAGAAACCCGTCGATCAGCCCCCCGCCCTCACGCCGCCCCTCACGCACCCGATGCCGCCCCGCCCCGAACCGCACCCGCACCCGCACGCCGGGCTGCGCGTCGGCATCCAGCTCCTCCGGCACGGCGTAGTCGAAGTACCGGTCGAGGTGCAGCACACCCTTGTCGACCAGCACCCGGGCGACCGGCAGCTCCTTGGCGAGCGCCGCCCCCCGCCAGGTCCGCGGCTTGGCCCTCGGCGCCTTGGCCTGCCGCACGCTTTCCCGAATGAGCGCGAGCTGCTCGGGCGGCGGCCCCTCGCCCCCACCGCTCACCGACCCGTTCTCGCTGCTCACACTTGCATTCTTACCAAACCCCACTGACAACCGACGGCGCCCGACCGAAGACCTGCCGAGGCCCGGCTCCCCAAGGAAACCGGGCCTCAACGTGAGTCGTGGTGAGTCGTGGCCCCTACAGCCCCGCCGCCTTCCGCAGCGCGTCCACGCGGTCCGTCCTCTCCCACGTGAACTCGGGCAGCTCGCGGCCGAAGTGGCCGTACGCCGCCGTCTGGGCGTAGATCGGGCGGAGCAGGTCGAGGTCGCGGATGATGGCGGCCGGGCGGAGGTCGAAGACCTCGTCGATCGCCTTCTCGATGCGCTCGGTGTCGACCTTGGCGGTGCCGAAGGTCTCGACGAACAGGCCGACCGGCTCGGCCTTGCCGATGGCGTAGGCGACCTGGACCTCGCAGCGGGAGGCGAGGCCCGCGGCGACGACGTTCTTGGCGACCCAGCGCATCGCGTACGCCGCCGAACGGTCCACCTTGGACGGGTCCTTGCCGGAGAAGGCGCCGCCACCGTGGCGGGCCATGCCGCCGTACGTGTCGATGATGATCTTGCGGCCGGTCAGGCCGGCGTCACCCATCGGACCGCCGACCTCGAAGCGGCCGGTCGGGTTGACCAGGAGGCGGTAGTTCTCGGTGTCCAGCTTGATGCCGTCGTCGAGCAGCGCCTTCAGCTCCGGCTCGACGACGAACTCGCGGACGTCGGGGGCCAGCAGGGAGTCCAGGTCGATGTCGCTGGCGTGCTGCGAGGAGACCACGACCGTGTCCAGACGGACCGCCTTGTCGCCGTCGTACTCGATGGTGACCTGGGTCTTGCCGTCGGGGCGCAGGTAGGGGATGGTGCCGTTCTTGCGGACCTCGGACAGGCGCTTCGACAGGCGGTGCGCCAGGAAGATCGGCAGCGGCATCAGGGTGGGGGTCTCGTCGGTCGCGTACCCGAACATCAGGCCCTGGTCACCCGCGCCCTGGCGGTCCAATTCGTCCTCGTCGCCCTCGACTCGGGACTCGTAAGCCGTGTCGACGCCCTGCGCGATGTCCGGGGACTGCGCGCCGATCGACACCGACACGCCGCAGGAGGCGCCGTCGAAGCCCTTCTTCGAGGAGTCGTAGCCGATCTCCAGGATCTTGTCGCGCACGAGCTGCGCGATGGGCGCGTACGTCTTGGTGGTGACCTCTCCGGCCACGTGCACCAGACCGGTCGTGATCAGGGTCTCGACGGCGACGCGGGAGGTGGGGTCCTCCTTGAGCAGCGCGTCGAGAATGGTGTCGCTGATCTGGTCAGCGATCTTGTCGGGGTGGCCCTCGGTCACGGACTCCGAGGTGAACAGGCGACGGGACACAACGCTCCCTGGGGTTGCAGCGGCTGCTGGCTGATCATTGGCGGACGGGCCGGGGGCTGCGCCCGGCGTGATCCGAGAACAGTTTATCGGTCGTGCTCGGCCACGGGCCTCCCTGTCTCGCCTCTCGGGAGTGCTGTGACCTGCGGCACAGCATTCTGCCCAATCCGGAGCGGCCTTGGCCAGGGGCGCCGCCCCTCAATCTGCGTGGCTCGAACGTTCCTTGAGCTGAAGGAAACATTCACCTCAGGCGTTTCACCACCAAGTCCCACACAGTTTCGGCCAGTGCTTCCTTCGGGCCGTGCGGGACGGGAGTCTCGCTGCCGTCGACGCCCAGCACCAGCGCCTCGTTCTCTTCGGAGCCGAACGTCTTGCGCTCCCCCACCTCGTTCACCACGAGCAGGTCACAACCCTTGCGCTGAAGCTTCTTCCGGCCGTTGGCCAGTACATCGTCCGTCTCGGCGGCGAAGCCGACCACGACTTGCCCCGGGCGCGCGCGGTCGGCCGAGATCTCCGCGAGGATGTCCGGATTCCGTACGAGGACGATCGGGTCCGGGTCCTGGGCGTCCTGCTTCTTGATCTTCCCGGACGCGTACGTCGCCGGGCGGAAGTCGGCGACCGCGGCAGCCATCACGACCGCGTCGGCGTCCGCGGCGGCCTTCAGAACCGCCTCGCGCAGCTGCACGGCCGTGCCGACCGGGACGACGTCCACGCCGGCCGGGTCCGGCAGAGCGGTGTTCGCCGCGATCAGCGTGACCCGGGCGCCCCGCGCGGCGGCGGTGCGGGCGAGGGCGTAGCCCTGCTTGCCGGAGGAGCGGTTGCCGAGGAAGCGGACGGGGTCGAGGGGCTCGCGGGTGCCGCCGGCGCTGACGACGACGTGCCGGCCCTTGAGGTCCGGCTCGGTGACGCCGCGCGCCAGGACGCGGCGGCAGACCTCGAAGATCTCGGCGGGCTCGGGCAGCCGGCCCTTGCCCGTGTCGACGCCGGTGAGCCGGCCGACGGCCGGCTCGATGACGACGGCGCCGCGGCGGCGCAGCGTGGCCACGTTCTCCTGGGTGGCCGGGTGTTCCCACATCTCCGTGTGCATGGCGGGGGCGAAGACCACCGGGCAGCGGGCGGTGAGCAGAGTGTTGGTGAGGAGGTCGTCGGCGAGGCCGTGGGCCGCCTTCGCGAGCATGTCCGCGGTGGCCGGGGCGACGATCACCAGGTCGGCGTGCCGGCCGATGCGGACGTGCGGGACCTCGTGGACGTCGTCCCAGACCTCCGTCGAGACGGGGTTGCCGGAGAGGGCGGACCAGGTGGCGGCGCCGACGAAGTGCAGGGCGGAGGCGGTGGGGACGACGCGGACGTCATGCCCCGACTCCGTCAGCCGTCGCAGCAGCTCACAGGCCTTGTACGCGGCGATGCCACCGCTGACCCCCAGAACGACCTTCGGCTTGTCCACCGTCTCTCCCCGAACCTCGGAAACGTACGCAGCGGCTCCCGGCGTACGACTCCACTACACACCACAGGCCCGGCAGTCGCGCTGCCGGGCCTGTGGAAAAGCCAATCGCAAACCGAAAATACTACTGGGCCGGGCCCTCGACAGCCTCGGACGTCAGCAGACCCGCGTTGATCTCGCGCAGGGCGATCGAGAGCGGCTTCTCGTGGACGTGGGTGTCGACGAGCGGACCGACGTACTCGAGGAGGCCCTCGCCGAGCTGCGAGTAGTACGCGTTGATCTGGCGGGCCCGCTTGGCCGCGTAGATCACGAGGCTGTACTTCGAGTCGGTGGCCTCGAGGAGCTCGTCGATCGGCGGGTTGATGATGCCCTCGGGCGCGGAGATGGAAGAGGACACGCTCTACCTTCCGATGGATGGGAAAAGATCGGTCGTGATCACATCACGCGTGATCACACAACATCCATCAAGGCTAGCAGCTCACGCGCCACGTCCTCGACGGAGGTGTTGACCAAGGTCACGTCGAACTCCGGCTCGGCCGCAAGTTCGATCTTCGCCGCCTCAAGACGGCGCTCGATCACCTCGGGCGGCTCGGTGCCCCGCCCGGTGAGTCTGCGCACGAGCTCCTCCCAGGAGGGAGGAGCCAGGAACACCAGCTGAGCGTCCGCCATGGACTCGCGGACCTGCCGGGCACCCTGGAGGTCGATCTCCAGGAGGACGGGCTCACCCACCTCCAGCCGCTCCAGCACGGCCGCACGCGGCGTGCCGTAGCGGTTGCCGGCGAACTCGGCCCACTCCAGCAGCTCACCGTTGGCGATCAGCTTGTCCATCTCCTCGTCGGTGACGAAGAAGTACTGGACGCCGTGCTTCTCGCCGGGCCGGGGCTTGCGGGTCGTCGCCGACACCGAGAGCCAGACCTCGGGGTGTTCCTTGCGCATATGGGCGACGACCGTGCTCTTGCCGACCCCGGAGGGGCCGGAGAGCACGGTCAGCCGCGGACGTTCACTCATGCAGCGATTATTCCAGCTATCCCGGAGTGCCCGGGACTCCCTGTCCGGACTGCCCGGACTCAGGAACCGGTGCTGCCGAACTCACGCTCCAGGGAAGCGATCTGATTGGAACCGAGACCGCGCACGCGGCGGCTCTCGGAGATGCCGAGTCGCTCCATGATCTGCTTGGCGCGGACCTTGCCCACGCCCGGCAGGGACTCGAGCAGCGCGGAGACCTTCATCTTGCCGATGACGTCGTTCTCCTGACCCTGCTTGATCACCTCATGCAGGGAGGCGCCGGAGTGCTTGAGTCGATTCTTGACCTCGGCCCGCTCCCGGCGAGCCGCGGCGGCCTTTTCGAGCGCGGCTGCGCGCTGTTCAGGGGTAAGGGGCGGAAGAGCCACGCCTACGTCACCTCGGATGTCGAACTGTCGGATACGGACCGGTGAGGAACCTAGTCGCCCCACACCTGGGGAGCTACGAGCAACACGCTTGCCCGTTCACTCTCGTCGGAGACTAGCGGCCAAGTCCGCCAGAGTCAGCGAGAACAGCGGAAAAGTCCTGGTCAGCCTCCGTCAGGCCGGACATTTCAGACATTCTGCCCCGGATTTGAGGATGTATCCAGACTCAAGTGGGCCGCGAACCACTCATCGGAGGTCTCCGGCGAAGACCCGGAGCGGCCCTGTACGACTCAGGCGGTGGCCACCGCGGCCCGGATCTCGTCCGCGAAGCGGTCCGCGGCGGCGCGCAGCGCGACCACATCGGGACCGTGACGCAAAACACTCCGGCTGACGTTCGGGACGACATTGCGCACGGCCGCGCCGAACACCCCGGGAAGATCCGCGGGCGTCGCCCCCTGGGCACCGATTCCGGGGGCCAGCAGCGGCCCGTTGATGTCCAGGTCGTACGACGACAGATCACCGAGCGTGGCGCCCACGACCGCACCGAAGGAGCCCAGGGACTCCTCCCCCGTGTTCTCGGCGGCCAGGTGGGCCAGCATGGTCGCGCCGACAGTGCGCCCGTCGGCCCCTACGGCGTGCTGGACCTCGCCGCCCTCCGGGTTGGAGGTCAGCGCCAGCACGAACAGCCCCGCGCCGTTCTCCCGCGCGAGCGCCACCGCGGGCGAGAGCGACCCGTAGCCGAGATACGGCGAGACGGTCAGCGCGTCCGAGAACAGCGGGGCGTCCTTCAGGAGGTAGGACTCGGCGTACGCGGCCATGGTCGAGCCGATGTCGCCGCGTTTGGCGTCCATCACGACCAGCGCACCGGCCGCCCGCGCCTCCTCGACCGACTTCTCCAGGACGGCGACGCCCCGCGACCCGAAACGCTCGAAGAACGCGCTCTGCGGCTTGAGGACGGCGACCCGGTCGGCCATCGCCTCGACCACCGTCCGGCTGAACCGCTCCAGGCCGGCGACGTCGTCGCCCAGGCCCCACTCGCCGAGCAGGGACGCGTGCGGGTCGATACCGACGCACAGGGGGCCGCGCTCGTCCATGGCGCGGCGCAGGCGTGCGCCAAAGGGCTCAGTCATGCCGTCTTCCTCACGTCGGCGCCGACCGCGTCGGCAAGGGTGGCGTACGGGCTCGTACGAAGGCGCGCGGCCAGGCCCTTGTGAATGGCGCGGCCCCAGAACGGGCCCTCGTAGACGAACGCGCTGTAGCCCTGGACCAGCGTGGCACCCGCCAGGATGCGCTGCCAGGCGTCCTCGGCGTTCTCGATGCCCCCGACGCCGACCAGGGTGATCCGGTCGCCCACGCGCGCGTAGAGGCGCCGCAGCACCTGAAGGGAGCGTGCCTTCAACGGCGCGCCGGACAGGCCGCCGGTCTCCTTGACCAGGGAGGGTCCGGATGTCAGACCGAGCTCCTCGCGCGCGATGGTCGTGTTGGTGGCGATGATCCCGTCCAGGCCGAGCTCGACGGCCAGGTCGGCCACCGCGTCGATGTCCTCGTCGGCGAGGTCCGGCGCGATCTTCACGAGCAGCGGGACGCGGCGGGAGGTCACCATACGGTCGGCGGCCTCGCGGACGCCCCTCAGCAGCGGGCGCAGCGCCTCGGTGGCCTGCAGATTGCGCAGACCCGGCGTGTTCGGCGACGAGACGTTCACCACCAGGTAGTCGGCGTACGGCGCCAGCCGCTCGGTCGACTTCACGTAGTCGACGACGGCCTCGGCCTCCGGGACGACCTTGGTCTTGCCGATGTTCACGCCCACGACGGTCCTGAAGACCGGCTCACGCGAGGCCAGGCGGGCCGCGACGGCCAGCGAGCCCTCGTTGTTGAAGCCCATGCGGTTGATCAGCGCCCGGTCCCTCACGAGCCGGAACAGCCGCTTCTTGGGGTTGCCGGGCTGCGGCTCCCCCGTGACCGTGCCGATCTCGACGTGGTCGAAGCCGAGCATCGACATACCGTCGATGGCGACGGCGTTCTTGTCGAAGCCGGCGGCGAGCCCGAACGGCCCGTGCATCCGCAGCCCGAAGGCCTCGGTGCGCAGTTCCTTGTAGCGGGGCGCGAGAAGGGCTGCGACGAACGTCCGCAGGACGGGGATCCTGACGGCGAGCCGGATCCAGCGGAAGGCCAGGTAATGGGCCTCCTCGGGGTCCATCCGGGTGAAAACCAGACGGAAGAAGAGTTTGTACATCTCTGTGTCCTCACGAAGAGGGGGACACCTTCCGGTGTCCCCCTCAGGGCTGCTAGTCGCGGGCCGCGGTCAGGTGTTCCGCGTGTTCCTGGAGCGAACGGACACCGACGTCACCGTGGTTGAGGGCGTCGATGCCCTGGACGGCCGCCGCGAGCGCCTGAACCGTCGTCAGGCACGGGACCGAGCGCGCCACGGCCGCCGTACGGATGTCGTAGCCGTCGAGGCGGCCGCCGGTGCCGTACGGGGTGTTGACGATGAGGTCGACCCCGCCGTCGTGGATGAGCTGGACGATGGTCTTCTCGCCGTTCGGGCCGGGGCCCTCGGACTGCTTGCGCACGACCGTGGCGTTGATGCCGTTGCGCTTGAGCACCTCGGCCGTGCCGGAGGTGGCGAGCAGCTCGAAGCCGTGGGCGACGAGTTCACGCGCCGGGAAGATCATCGAGCGCTTGTCGCGGTTGGCCACCGAGATGAAGGCGCGGCCCTTGGTCGGCAGCGGACCGTACGCGCCCGCCTGCGACTTGGCGTACGCCGTGCCGAAGACGGAGTCGATGCCCATGACTTCGCCGGTGGAGCGCATCTCCGGGCCGAGGACGGTGTCGACGCCGCGGCCGTGGATGTCGCGGAAGCGGGACCACGGCATGACGGCCTCCTTGACGGAGATCGGCGCGTCCAGCGGGAGTTCGCCGCCGTCGCCGGTCGCCGGGAGCAGCCCTTCGGCGCGCAGTCCGGCGATGGTGGCTCCCAGAGAGATCCGGGCGGCGGCCTTCGCCAGCGGCACCGCGGTCGCCTTCGAGGTGAAGGGGACGGTGCGCGAGGCGCGCGGGTTGGCCTCCAGGACGTAGAGGATGTCGCCCGCCATCGCGAACTGGATGTTGATCAGGCCGCGCACCCCGACTCCTCGGGCGATGGCCTCCGTCGAGGCCCGCAGCCGTTTGATGTCGAAGCCGCCCAGCGTGATCGGGGGCAGGGCGCACGCCGAGTCGCCGGAGTGGATGCCGGCCTCCTCGATGTGCTCCATGACACCGCCGAGGTAGAGCTCCTCGCCGTCGTAGAGCGCGTCGACGTCGATCTCTATCGCGTCGTCGAGGAAGCGGTCGACCAGGACCGGCCGGGAGGGGCTGATCTCGGTGGACTCGGCGATGTACGACTCCAGCCGGGTCTCGTCGTACACGATCTCCATGCCGCGGCCGCCGAGGACGTACGACGGCCGGACCAGGACGGGGTAGCCGATCTCGTCGGCGATGTTCTTTGCCTCGGCGAAGGTCGTGGCGGTGCCGTGCTTGGGCGCCGGGAGGCCCGCCTCGGCCAGGACCTGCCCGAAGGCGCCGCGGTCCTCGGCGGCGTGGATCGCCTCGGGGGGCGTACCGACGACCGGCACGCCGTTGTCCTTGAGCGCCTGCGCCAGGCCGAGCGGGGTCTGGCCGCCGAGCTGCACGATCACGCCCGCGATCGGCCCGGCCAGCGACTCCGCGTGGACGATCTCCAGCACGTCCTCGAGCGTCAGCGGCTCGAAGTACAGGCGGTCGGAGGTGTCGTAGTCCGTGGAGACGGTCTCCGGGTTGCAGTTGACCATCACGGTCTCGTAGCCGGCGTCGCTGAGCGCGAAGGAGGCGTGGACGCAGGAGTAGTCGAACTCGATGCCCTGGCCGATGCGGTTCGGGCCGGAGCCCAGGATGATGACCGCGGGCTTCTCGCGCTCGGCGACCTCGCTCTCCTCGTCGTAGGAGGAGTAGAAGTACGGCGTCTTCGCGGCGAACTCGGCGGCGCAGGTGTCGACCGTCTTGTACACCGGGCGCACGCCCAGCGCGTGCCGCACCTCGCGCACCACGTCCTCGCGCAGGCCCCGGATCTCGCCGATCTGGGCGTCCGAGAAGCCGTGCCGCTTGGCCTCCGCCAGCAGCGACGGGTCCAGCTTGTCGGCGGCAGCCAGTTCGTCCGCGATCTCCTTGATGAGGAAGAGCTGGTCGACGAACCACGGGTCGATCTTCGTGTACTCGAAGACCTCCTCCGGCGTGGCACCGGCGCGGATGGCCTGCATGACAGTGTTGATCCGGCCGTCGGTCGGACGGACGGCTTCCGTCAAAAGGAGATCCTTGTCGCCGGGCTCGCCGACGAACGTGAACTGGCTGCCCTTCTTCTCCAGCGAGCGCAGCGCCTTCTGGAACGCCTCGGTGAAGTTGCGGCCGATCGCCATGGCCTCGCCGACCGACTTCATGGTCGTGGTCAGCGTGGAGTCGGCGGAGGGGAACTTCTCGAAGGCGAACCGCGGGGCCTTGACGACCACGTAGTCGAGGGTCGGCTCGAAGGAGGCAGGCGTCTGCTCGGTGATGTCGTTCGGGATCTCGTCCAGTGTGTAGCCGACGGCGAGCTTCGCGGCGATCTTGGCGATCGGGAAGCCGGTCGCCTTGGAGGCGAGGGCCGAGGAGCGCGACACGCGCGGGTTCATCTCGATGACGATCACGCGGCCGTCGACCGGGTCGACCGCGAACTGGATGTTGCAGCCGCCGGTGTCGACACCGACCTCACGGATCACGGCGATGCCGATGTCGCGCAGGATCTGGTACTCGCGGTCGGTCAGGGTCATCGCGGGCGCGACGGTGATCGAGTCGCCGGTGTGCACGCCCATCGGGTCGAAGTTCTCGATGGAGCAGACGACCACGACGTTGTCGTGCTTGTCGCGCATCAGCTCCAGCTCGTACTCCTTCCAGCCGAGGATGGACTCCTCCAGGAGCACCTCGGTGGTCGGCGAGAGTGTGAGGCCCTGCCCGGCGATGCGGCGCAGTTCCTCCTCGTCGTGCGCGAAGCCGGAACCGGCGCCGCCCATGGTGAAGGACGGGCGGACGACGACCGGGTAGCCGCCGAGCTCCTCGACGCCGGCGAGCACGTCCTCCATCGAGTGGCAGATGAACGAGCGGGCGGACTCACCGTGCCCGATCTTCTCCCGGACCGCCTCCACGACCTCCTTGAACTGATCGCGGTCCTCACCCTTGTGGATCGCCTCGACGTTGGCACCGATGAGCTCGACGCCGTACTTGTCCAGGACGCCGTTCTCATGCAGCGAGATCGCCGTGTTGAGGGCCGTCTGACCACCCAGGGTGGGCAGCAGCGCGTCCGGCCGCTCCTTGGCGATGATCTTCTCGACGAACTCCGGGGTGATCGGCTCGACGTACGTGGCGTCCGCGATCTCCGGGTCGGTCATGATCGTCGCCGGGTTGGAGTTGACCAGGATCGTCCTGAGGCCCTCGGCCTTCAAGACCCGGCACGCCTGCGTGCCGGAGTAGTCGAACTCGGCAGCCTGGCCGATGACGATCGGGCCGGAGCCGATGACCAGGACGGACTGGATATCGGTGCGCTTAGGCACGCTGGCCCTCCATCAGGGATACGAAGCGGTCGAACAGGTAAGCGGCGTCATGCGGGCCCGCTGCCGCTTCGGGGTGGTACTGGACGCTGAAGGCCGGCCGGTCCAGGAGCTGCAGCCCCTCCACCACGTTGTCGTTGAGGCAGACGTGGGAGACCTCGGCGCGGCCGTAGGGGGTCTCGGAGACCTTGTCGAGCGGAGCGTCAACGGCGAAGCCGTGGTTGTGCGCGGTGACCTCGACCTTGCCGGTCGTACGGTCCTGCACCGGCTGGTTGATGCCACGGTGGCCGTACTTCAGCTTGTACGTGCCGAAGCCCAGCGCCCGCCCCAGGATCTGGTTGCCGAAACAGATGCCGAACAGCGGGGTGCCGCGCTCCAGCACCGCCTGCATCACGGAGACCGGGTGGTCGGCGGTGGCCGGGTCGCCCGGCCCGTTGGAGAAGAACACGCCGTCCGGGTTGGCGGCGTACACGTCCTCGACACTCGCCGTCGCCGGCAGCACGTGCACCTCGATACCGCGCTCGGCCATCCGGTGCGGGGTCATGCCCTTGATGCCGAGGTCGACGGCGGCGACGGTGAACTTCTTCTCACCGATCGCGGGGACGACGTACGGCTCCTTGGTGGCGACCTCCGCGGAGAGGTTCGCGCCCTTCATCTCGGGGGCCTGGCGCACCTCGCTGAGCATGGTGCCCTCGTCGGGCAGCGCGTTGCCGGAGAAGATGCCGACGCGCATGGCGCCGCGCTCGCGCAGATGCCGGGTCAGGGCCCGGGTATCGACGCCGGAGATGCCGACGACGCCCTGCTGGGCCAGTTCCTCGTCCAGGGAGCGGCGGGCCCGCCAGTTGGAGGGCACGCGCGCGGGGTCCCGTACGACATAGCCCGAGACCCAGATCCGCTTGGACTCGGGGTCCTCGTCGTTGACGCCGGTGTTGCCGATGTGCGGGGCGGTCATCACGACGACCTGGCGGTGGTACGACGGGTCGGTGAGGGTCTCCTGGTAGCCGGTCATGCCGGTGGAGAACACGGCCTCGCCGAAGGTCACCCCCAGGGCCCCGTAGGCACGGCCGCGGAAGATCCGGCCGTCCTCCAGGACGAGTACGGCGGGGGCTGCCTTGTGCCTCTGCGAGGCAGCTCCCTGGATGGAGGTCGTCATCGTTCGGCGCCTTCCGTGGTGGTTGTTTTGATCATGGAGTTAATGACGTCGACCCACTCGTTGTGCTCGGCCGCGTGGTCGGAGCGGAAACCCGAGTCGATCAGCCGCTCGCCGTGCGCCCAGGTCACCACGAGCAGCCCGCCCTCGGTGAGGACCTTGCCGGCGATGCCCTTGTCGAGCCGGGCCTCGCGCAGCGCGGCGGTGGGGACGAAGAAGTCGGTGGCGCCGGGGCGTACGACGTCCAGTCCCGCGTCCGTCAGCGTGAGCTCGACCCGGCTGCGGGTGCCGAGGCCGTGGGCCACGATGCGGTCCAGCCACTGCCCGGCGGTGGTGGAGCCGTGGTAGCGGCCGCTCATTGTCAGTTTCGCGTCACCTGGCTCGTCCGGCACGGTGGGCAGCTCCGGGAGGTCGCCCTGGAGCGTGCCGCGCCATTTCCAGCCCTCGCGCATCAGCCAGTAGACGAGCGCGACGAAGAGGGCGAGTCCGACGAGCCAGCCGATGCGGGCGGCCCAGTCGGTCACTTCGGCCGACTTCTCTTCGGCTGCCAGTCCGGTCGCGAGTCCGGCGGCGAGCAGAGTTGCTGGTGTCACGTGAGCTTCCCGTCGACGAGCGTGGCCTTGCCCCGGAGCCACGTGTGCGTGACACGGCCCGGCAGCTCGCGACCCTGGTACGGGGTGTTGCGGCTGCGCGAGGCGAAGACCGCGGGGTCCACTGCACCACGGTATGCCGTGTCGACGAGCGTGAGGTTGGCGGGCTCACCGGCCGAGACGGGGCGGCCGTGACCCGTCGCCCGTCCGATCCGCGCGGGCGTGACGGACATCCGGTCGGCCACACCCGCCCAGTCGAGCAGCCCGGTGTCCACCATCGTCTCCTGCACCACCGACAGCGCGGTCTCCAGACCGACCATGCCCATGGCGGCGGCGGCCCACTCGCAGTCCTTGTCCTCGTGCGGGTGCGGGGCGTGGTCGGTGGCGACGATGTCGATCGTGCCGTCGGCGAGCGCCTCGCGCAGGGCGAGCACGTCACGCTCGGTGCGCAACGGCGGGTTCACCTTGAAGACCGGGTTGTACGTCCGCACCAGCTCGTCGGTGAGGAGGAGGTGGTGCGGGGTGACCTCGGCGGTGACGTCGATGCCGCGGGACTTCGCCCAGCGCACGATCTCGACGGACCCGGCGGTCGACAGGTGGCAGATGTGCACCCGAGAACCCACGTGCTCGGCGAGCAGGACATCCCGGGCAATGATCGATTCTTCGGCCACGGCGGGCCATCCGCCCAGACCCAGCTCGGCGGAGACGACGCCCTCGTTCATCTGCGCGCCCTCGGTCAGCCGCGGCTCCTGCGCGTGCTGGGCGACGACCCCGCCGAAGGCCTTCACGTACTCCAGGGCCCGGCGCATGATCACCGCGTCGTCGACGCACTTGCCGTCGTCGGAGAAGACGGTGACCCCGGCGGCCGACTCGTGCATGGCGCCCAGCTCGGCGAGCTTCTTGCCCTCCAGGCCGACGGTGACGGCGCCGATGGGCTGCACATCGCAGTAGCCGTGCTCCTGACCGAGCCGGTAGACCTGCTCGACCACACCGGCGGTGTCGGCGACGGGGAAGGTGTTGGCCATGGCGAACACCGCGGTGTAGCCGCCGCTCGCGGCCGCCCGGGTACCGGTCAGGACGGTCTCGGAGTCCTCGCGGCCGGGCTCGCGCAGATGGGTGTGCAGGTCGACGAGCCCCGGAAGGAGCACCTTGCCGTCGGCCTCGACGACCTCGACGCCATCAGCCGAAAGCCCCGTACCGACGGCCTCGATGACCTCACCGTCGATCAGCACGTCCTGCGGCTCGCCGCCGAGCACATTCGCACCACGGATCAGGATCTTGCTCATCTGTCTTACTTCTCCTCGGTACGGGTGTGGGTGACGGCGGGTTCGTTGCCGCCCAGAAGCAGGTAGAGCACGGCCATCCGGGTGGAGACGCCGTTGGCGACCTGCTCGATCGCGGTGCAGCGCTCGGAGTCGGCGACCTCGGCGGTGATCTCCATGCCGCGGACCATCGGGCCGGGGTGCATCACGATGGCGTGCTCGGGCATCCGGGCCATGCGGTCGCCGTCGAGGCCGTAGCGCCGCGCGTACTCGCGCTCGGTCGGGAAGAAGGCGGCGTTCATGCGCTCGCGCTGGACGCGCAGCATCATCACCGCGTCGGACTTGGGCAGCGTGCTGTCGAGGTCGTACGAGATCTCGCAGGGCCAGGTCTCGACGCCGATCGGCAGCAGGGTGGGCGGGGCGACGAGGGTGACCTCGGCGCCGAGGGTGTGCAGCAGATCGACGTTGGAGCGGGCGACCCGGCCGTGCAGGATGTCGCCGACGATCGTGATGCGCTTGCCGGCCAGGTCCTGCCCGATACCGGCGTCCCGGCCGACCAGACGGCGGCGCATGGTGAAGGCGTCGAGCAGGGCCTGGGTGGGGTGCTGATGGGTGCCGTCGCCGGCGTTGATGACGGCCGCGTCGATCCAGCCGGAGTTGGCCAGTCGGTACGGGGCTCCGGAGGCGCCGTGCCGGATGACGACGGCGTCGACGCCCATGGCCTCCAGGGTCTGGGCGGTGTCCTTCAGGGACTCGCCCTTGGACACGCTGGATCCCTTGGCGGAGAAGTTGATGACGTCCGCGGACAGCCGCTTCTCGGCGGCCTCGAAGGAGATCCGGGTCCGGGTCGAGTCCTCGAAGAAGAGGTTCACCACGGTGCGGCCGCGCAGGGTCGGCAGCTTCTTGATCGGCCGGTCGGCGACCCGGGCCATCTCCTCGGCGGTGTCGAGGATCAGGACGGCGTCGTCGCGGGTGAGGTCGGCGGCCGAGATGAGATGACGCTGCATCTGTCAGGCTCCGTAAAGCAGTTCACAAGGAGAATTCGGGCAGTCGGGGGCGCATGAGCAGGCCGTACGACAGGGACGTACGCCTGCGTGCTAGTGCTGCGCGCCCGGAGCGGTCTGCTTCGCGCCGAGCAGCACGGTGTCGCGACCGTCCTCCTCGGCGAGCTGGACCTTGACCGTCTCCCGCAGCGACGTGGGGAGGTTCTTGCCGACGTAGTCGGCGCGGATGGGCAGTTCGCGGTGGCCGCGGTCGACGAGGACCGCGAGCTGGACCGCGCGGGGACGCCCGATGTCGTTCAGGGCGTCGAGGGCGGCGCGGATGGTGCGGCCGGAGAAGAGGACGTCGTCGACGAGGACGACGAGGCGGCCGTCGATGCCGTCACCGGGGATGTCCGTGCGGGCCAGCGCACGCGGCGGCTGCATGCGCAGGTCGTCGCGGTACATGGTGATGTCGAGCGAGCCGACCGGGATCGTGCGTTCGGTGATCTGCTCCAGTTTGGCGGCGAGCCGCTGGGCGAGGAAGACGCCGCGGGTCGGGATACCGAGGAGCACCACGTCGTCGGCGCCCTTGGCGCGTTCGACGATCTCGTGGGCGATGCGGGTCAGGACCCGTGCGATGTCGGGGCCTTCGAGAACGGGCCGGGCGTCGGACGCTCGTGCGTCCTGCCGCTTGCCCTCCTGCTTGTCCTGCTTGTCCATACGAAACGGACCTCCTTCTCCGCCTCACGGGACGGACCTTAAAGGACGTCGGATTTGCGCCAGCCACGGTAGCAGACCCGCATGACGCCCCTGATCACCCCCTCGGCCCAATCGGTGCCCGATACCACGGAAGAGTCGGTGCGGACCATTCGGCTTGACGCGGCAGAGTAACGCTGCGTAACCTCACAGTGAGTTACCAGCCGCGCGGCGTGGAAACCAAGCCAGTCGCGTCGACACAGTGTCCGGGGAGCTATATGTCCAGCGAATACGCCAAACAGCTCGGGGCCAAGCTCCGGGCCATCCGCACCCAGCAGGGCCTTTCCCTCCACGGTGTCGAGGAGAAGTCCCAGGGGCGCTGGAAGGCCGTCGTGGTCGGTTCGTACGAGCGCGGTGACCGTGCCGTGACCGTGCAGCGCCTCGCCGAGCTGGCGGATTTCTACGGCGTTCCGGTGCAGGAGCTGCTGCCGGGCACCACGCCGGGCGGCGCCGCCGAGCCGCCGCCGAAGCTGGTCCTGGACCTGGAGCGGCTGGCCCACGTCCCGGCCGAGAAGGCGGGTCCCCTCCAGCGGTATGCGGCCACGATCCAGTCCCAGCGCGGTGACTACAACGGCAAGGTGCTCTCGATCCGTCAGGACGATCTGCGCACACTCGCCGTCATCTACGACCAGTCGCCGTCGGTGCTCACCGAGCAGCTGATCAACTGGGGCGTGCTGGACGCGGACGCGCGCCGTGCGGTGGCGTCCCACGAAGAGGGCTGACCCCCCTCCTCACCTCAGCAGAAACGTGCCGCCGGGGTGGCCGGAACTTCACGGTTCCGGCCACCCCGG